>JBMSNZ010000102.1:0-8175 GCA_049421965.1 Erythrobacter sp. | reverse complement strand
TGATCCGGTCAGGGTCGCGGCGCCCGGCGGCGCCCACGGCCTTGTGAATATTGTAGCTGGCGAAAGTCAGCTCCACCTGGCGATATGCCCCCGCCGCTGGCGCTATTCGCCGGCGATGTAACGGTCGGTCGCGCGTGCGGGCAGGCCGTCGATGCTGGAAATGCGCAAGGCATGTTTGGCGGCCCACTCGCTTGGGTTCGCTTGCGCATGCGCCTTCTTGAGCGTGGGCCGCTCGGCCTGGTATTCCATGAAGGGCACGCCCCAGCCGCAACTGGTCTGCACGCTTTCGACGTCGATCACGAAGATCTGGCGAGTGCCAGGAAGCAGCGTGAAATGCGATGCCAGCGCGTCCCATTCCCCGTCCTGCGGCAAGACCGCACGCCCCCGGCCATAGATGCGCAGGATCAGCGCCGGTTGCTGGAAATTGCAGAACATCAGCGTGATCCGGCCATCGGCCGCGAGATGGGCATGGGTCTCGTTGCCCGAGCCGCCGAGATCGAGATAGGCGACCTGCCCGGGTGACAGCACGCGGAACGCATCATAGCCTTTGGGGCTGAGGTTGATCCGCGCGCCCTCTGCAGCGGTGGCAACGAAGAACACCGGCTGCTGGCCGATCATCTCCACATGCTTCTCGTCCAGCGCATCGAAGAATTCGGCCATGTTGGGGGGTCCTGCCTAGAGAAAGTCGCGGAGCGTCGCCATGAAGCGATCGAACTGGTCGTGGTGCAGCCAGTGCCCGGCACGTTCGAACTCGATCACTTCGGCGTGGTTGAAATACTTGATCCGCCCGTCCTTCGCCGGATTCGAGGCCCAGCTGTCCGCACCATAGAGCAACAGTGTCGGGCAGGCGATCGCACCCCAAAGCTCGTGCAGGAACTCGTCGGCAATGTCCTCTACGCCCCAGACATTGAGGTGCGGGTCGAACTTCCAGGTGTAGGTGCCGTCCTCGTTGCGATTGACGCCGTGGATCGTCAGATGCCGTGCCTGTTCCTCGGTGAGGTAGGAATTCTCCTCGATCATGCGGCGAAAGGCATCCTCGATCGAGGCATATTTGCGCGGGATCCGGCCCGAGGCGGCGCGCTTCTTCCCGATCCATTCGGCAAAACGTTCAGGATAAGGGGTCTTGCGCATCTCGGCCGCGCGTTCCGGGCTGGGGCCCAGCCCTTCGATCGCGACGATCTTCCTGACCATCCCGGGGAACACGCCGGCATAGCGCAGCGCGACATTGCCGCCCATCGAATGGCTGACGATCGTGACCGGGCCGACATCGAGCTGGTGTACGAACTGCGCCAGATCATAGACCATGTCATTCGAGCGGTAGTTCCCGTCGCTCACCCACTCGCTGTCGCCATGGCCGCGGTGGTCCATCGCCACTACGTGCCAATCCTGGCACAGTGCCTCGGCAGTCCAGTCCCAGCTGCGCGCGTGATCGCGTCCGCCATGGACCAGCACCAGCGGCGGTTTGCCGCGATTGCCCCAGTCGACATAGTTGAGCCGCAGCCGCTGCGAGATGAAGGTCTGATTGGTGGGTCCGCTGCCATTCATGGCATCCGCTTTGAGCCAAGCGGGCGCTCCATGCAAGACTACCGTTCCTTGGTGGCCGAGAAGGTGATCTCGGGGTTCTTCTCGGCCTGGTAACTCACGTCCCACGGGCTTCGCGCCATGAACACCATGTCGCCATCGCGATCCCGCGCGAGGTTGGCGCGGTTGAACTCGGCAAAACCGCCCAGTGCCGCGTCGCTGCCTTTCAGCCAGCGCGCGGTGGTAAATGGCGAGGCTTCGAGCATGGCCTCGACCTTGTATTCGGCCTCGAGCCGCGAGATCAGCACTTCGAGCTGCAGCTGGCCGACCACGCCCACGATCCACTGCGCACCGATCTCGGGATAGAACACCTGGATCACGCCCTCTTCGGACAGGTCGTCGAGCGCTTTCCTCAGCTGCTTGGTCTTGGTTGGATCCTTCAGCACCACGCGCCGCAGGATCTCCGGCGCGAAATTGGGCAAACCGGTGAAGCGCAGCTGGTTCTTCTCCGACAGCGTGTCACCCACCCGCAGCGTTCCGTGATTGGGAATGCCGATGATGTCGCCCGCCTCGGCAGTATCGGCCAGCTCGCGGTCCTGCGCGAAGAACAGGATCGGCGAATGCACCGCGATCGGCTTGCCCAGGCCCGAAGGGGTCAGCTTCATGCCGCGTCGGAACGTGCCCGAGACCAGCCGCATGAAGGCGATCCGGTCGCGGTGGTTAGGGTCCATGTTGGCCTGCACCTTGAAAATGAAGCCCGTCACTTCGTCGCGGGTCGGCAACACCTGCTCCTCGCCGGCCGGTTGCGGTCGCGGCGGCGGGGCAAAGCGGGCGATCGCGTCGATCAGTTCGGAAACGCCGAAATTCTTGAGGGCCGATCCGAAATAGACCGGCGTCAGGTCGCCGCTGCGGTAGGCCTCAAGATCGAATTCGGGATAGCCTGCCTGGGCCAGTTCGATTTCCTCGGCGAACTCCGGCAGGATCACGGGGCTGGTGTCGCGCTGGCCGTTGAACTCGCGCGAGGGGCCTTCAGGCCGGCTCACCGTGCCGCTGGCGAAATCGAGAATGCCCTCGAACCGCCCGCCCATGCCCACCGGCCAGCTCTGCGGGCTGACATCGAGCGCGAGCATATCGGCCACTTCGTCGAGCAGTTCGAAGCACTCGCGCCCTTCGCGGTCGACCTTGTTGACGAAGGTGATGATCGGCACCGAACGCAGGCGACAGACCTCGAACAGCTTGCGGGTCTGGGGCTCGATCCCCTTGGCCGCATCGATCACCATGATCGCGGAATCGACCGCTGTCAGCGTGCGATAGGTATCTTCCGAGAAATCCTCGTGACCCGGCGTGTCGAGCAGATTGAAGGTAATGCCGTCTCGCTCGAAGGTCATGACGCTCGAGGTAACCGAGATACCGCGCTGCTGCTCGATCTTCATCCAGTCGCTGCGCGCGCGCCGCGCCGCGCCACGCGCCTTCACCTCGCCCGCGAGGTGGATTGCGCCGCCCTGCAGCAGCAGCTTCTCGGTGAGCGTGGTCTTGCCCGCGTCAGGGTGCGAGATGATCGCGAAGGTGCGTCTGTTAGAGGTCATATCAAAGCCGTTCGTGCTGAGCCTGTCGAAGTATGAACGGCCCGTTCTGGCGACCCTTCGACAAGCTCAGGGCGAACGGGCCTTGTCAGGCCACTACCCCCGCAACTCCGCCCCCTGCTTAGCCGCCGCAGCGACAATCGCTTCGGAAATCGCCTTGAGATCGGCCTCGCGATAGCTGGCGTCCTGCGGCTGCAGCGTCACCTCGATCGCGACGGATTTCCTGCCTTCGGGCACGCCCTGGCCAGTGAACACGTCGAACACGCGGGCTTCGACGATATTCGCCTTGTCCGCAGCCTTGATCACGCGCACGAGGTCACCCGCGGCAAGATCGGCAGGGACGAGGAAGGCGAAATCGCGCGTCACCGCCTGCAGCGCTGGCGGCGTGTAGTTTGCGCGGGCGAAGCCAACGGCGGCCTTGCGCGCGGGCAAGGCGTCGAGGAACAGCTCCACCGCCGCCACCGGCCCGTCAATGTCAAACGCCTTGAGCGTCGCCGGATGCAGCAGGCCGAAGCGGGCCAGCACATTCTTGGGGCCAAGCCGCAAGGTGGCCGACTGGCCGGGGTGAAACTGCGATCCGGTCTCGCCCATCACTGCCAGATTGGCGACTGGTGCGCCGGCCACTTCAAGCAGTGCCAGCGCCTCGGCCTTGGCGTCGAAAGCATCGAACTTCGTCGCCTTGCCGTGCGCCCATCCGCGCGCGCTGCGCTCGCCTGCCAGCACGATGCCGAGCGTCGGCCGCTCGAGGCTGGCGCCGCCTTCTCCGCGGAAATAGCGGCGACCGATCTCGAACAGACGCATCCCGTCAGCCCCACGGTCGAGGTTGCGCTTGGCCGCAGCGACCAGCCCCGGCAGCAGCGAGGGGCGCATCGCCTTCATGTCCTCGCTGATCGGGTTCTCAAGGATCCAGAGCGGCGCGCCATCGGCGAAATGTCCGGCATCACGCTCTGGCAGGAAGGACCAGGTCACCGCCTCGTTGAGGCCGCGCGCAGCCGCCGCACGGCGGAGCCTGCGCTCGACCAATTGCTGCGTTGTCGCAGTGGGCCTGGCCACGCCGTCGGCGCGCGGCAGCGGCGCACTTGCCACCTGGTCGAGCCCGTGGATGCGGACGACTTCCTCGACGATATCGGGCCAGCCGTCGACGTCGGGGCGCCAGGTCGGGACAAACACCAGCCAACTATCTGGCCGTGCGGCCAGGGCGTCATGCCAGCCCACACGTTCGAACACGGCCTGCTTCTGCGCGTCGTCAGCCCAGATTTCAGGGTCTTCGGGATCAGGCGTCAGGAAGCCCAGTCGACCCAGGATCCCGCGCTGAACATTGGCAGGAATATCCACGCCGCCCACTTCCCATGCCATCGCCGGGTCATAGGGGACCACTTTCTGTACATTCGGATAGCCATCGGCGGGATAGGTCCCCGCGATAACAGGCTCCGACGGCTCGCCACCGCACAGGTCGAAGATCATCTGCGCCGCGGTCTCAATCGCGACCGAGACCATCATCGGATCAATCCCGCGCTCGAAGCGCTGCCGCGCATCGGTGGTGATCGCGTGGCGCTGGCCGGTGCGCGAAATGCTGACCGGATCGAACCATGCGCATTCGAGCAGCACATCGACGGTGGTTTCGCTGACGCCGGTCTCTTCACCGCCGATCACACCGCCCAGGCCGACCACGCCGCTGTCATCCGCGATCACGCAGTCATCCGGGGTAACGGTGTAGCTCTTGTCGTTAAGCGCAAGGAAGGTTTCGCCGTCGCGGCCGCGGCGGGCGGTGATGCCGCCGGTAAGCTTGGCCAGATCGTAGACATGCAAAGGCCGCCCGCGATCGATCGAGAAGAAATTGGTGATGTCGACCAGTGCCGAGATCGGTCGCAGCCCGGCCGATGTGAGCCGGTCCTGCAGCCATTGCGGGCTAGGCCCGTTCCTGACCCCACGGATGACGCGGCCCCAGAACACATGACAGCCGCTGCCCGCTTCCACCCGGATCTTGAGCGGGCAGGGGAAACTTCCTTCGACCACTGCGTAACCAGTAGCCTTGGGCCTGAATTTGGCCGGATCCGCCGCCGCAAGATCCCGGGCGATGCCTGCCACACCCATGCAATCAGGCCGGTTGGGCGTGATCGCCACGTCGAGCACGGGCGAGGCACCATGATAATCGGCAAAACGCGCGCCCACCGGCGCATCGGCCGGGAGCTCGATGATCCCCTGATGATCGTCGCCCAGTTCGAGCTCGCGCACCGAGCACATCATACCGTTGGATTCGACACCGCGGATCGCGCTCTTGCGCAGTTCCATGCCATTGGCCGGCACCACCGCGCCAGGCAGGCCCAGCACGCCCTTCATGCCGGCACGGGCATTGGGCGCGCCGCACACCACCTGCAGCGGCACGCCGTCACCTGCATCAACGGTAAGCACCTGGAGCTTGTCGGCATCGGGATGCGGGCTGGCGGTCAGCACCTCGGCCACGAGGAAACCCTGCAGCCGCTCTGCCGGATCTTCGATGCCTTCGACCTCGATCCCGATCCGGTTCAGCGTGGCCGCGATTTCCTGCACCGAGGCCTCGGTGTCGAGATGGTCCTTCAGCCAGTCGAGCGAGAACTTCATGGCCGCGCTCCCACTCCGCCGGAAAGCGTCGGCTGGTCGAGATGCGAGAAGCCATAGTGGCTGAGCCAGCGCACATCGCCGTCAAAAAAGGCGCGCAGATCGTCCATGCCGTATTTGAGCATGGCCAGCCGGTCGACGCCGACACCAAAGGCAAAGCCCTGCCATTCGTCCGGATCAAGGCCGGCAAAGGCGATCACCCGGCGGTTGATCATCCCGCTGCCCAGCAATTCCATCCAGCCGTGCCCCGGCGCGTCACCGTCACCGCCCAGCACACGCTTGCCCCCCACCACTTCGAAGCCGACATCGATCTCGACCGAAGGCTCGGTGAAGGGGAAATAGCTCGGCCGCAGCCGCAGCACGATGTCATCGCGCTCGAAGAAGGCCTTGAGGAAGGTTTCCAGCGTCCATTTCAGGTGGCCGAGGTGGATACCCTTGTCGACCACCAGCCCTTCGACCTGGTGGAACATGGGCGTGTGGGTGGCATCGCTGTCGCTGCGATAGACCCGGCCGGGCGCGATGATGCGGATCGGCGCGCCCTGCTCCACCATGCTGCGGATCTGCACCGGCGATGTGTGCGTGCGCAACAGCATGCGATTGCCCGCCGCGTCGCGATCCGGGAAATAGAACGTGTCATGCATGGCGCGCGCAGGGTGGCTCTCGTCCATGTTGAGCGCGGTGAAGTTATGCCAGTCGTCCTCGATCTCGGGCCCGCTCGCCACGGCAAAGCCCATATCGGCGAAGATCTCGGCCAGCTCGTCCATCACCTGGCTTACCGGATGGACCGTGCCTTGAGCGCGCATTGGCGCGGGCAGGGTCAGGTCGACCGTCTCGCTCGCCAGCCTGGCCTCCATCTCGGCGGATTCGAGCATGTCCTTGCGGCTGCCCAGCGCGTCGGAAATCTCGTTGCGGATCGCCTGGATCGCGGGCGCGGCTTGTTGGCGCTCTTCCGGCGGCATGGCCCCCAGCGTCTTCAGCGCCAGGCTGACCCAGCCCTTCTTGCCCAGCGCCGCAACGCGCAGTTCTTCGAGCGCTTCAAGCGAGGGTGCCGCAGCGATCGCAGCGAGGGCTGCCTGCTTGTTTGAGGTAAGGTCGGTCATGGCATCAGTTTCTTTGTCGGAGCGCGCCCGCTAGCGGCAAATGGCGCGCAAGGCAAAGCGCTTTCAGCGCGGACGGTCGAGTGTCTGCGCCGGGGAGCCCCAGATCCGCGCCCGCGCCTCGACAAACGAGGCCAGGATCGGATGTTCCAGCGCGGCATATTCGCTGGGCGCCATGCCCATGAACGTGCGGAACTCGCGGGTGAACTGGGCCTGGTCGTGATAGTGTTCGTCGATCACTTCGGTCCATTTGCTGCCCTTGTGCAGCATGAAGCCGGTGAGGCTGCGCATGAAGCGCTGGCGCCGCATCAGCAGCTTGGGCGGAAAGCCGAAGTGGCGCGTACAGATGCGTTCAAGCCGGCGCAGGCCCAATCCGGCCCGTTCAGCCAGTTCGCCCACGCTCGCGAGCTCCTCGTCAAGCAGCGCACGATGGACCTTGAGGATCGTCTGCTCATCGCGATGGTGGCGTGCCAGCCGGCGCATGGTTTCAACGATTGCATCGAACTGCGCCTGGTCGCTGACGGCGGGATCGCACAGGATATCGGCCAGCCCGGCAAACTTGCGGAACGCCGCATGCCGCTCTCCGTCAGCCACCTCGTTGGCAAGCTCCGAGGCATCCTCGTCGACCAGCCGCGCCCAGCCCAGCGGCAGGAAGCCCACGCCCCACATGCGCACCTGCCCCAGCGTAAAATGGGTCGGCAGCGAACTGGGGCCAGTGGCGGTGAAGCGCGCGTCCACCACCGCGTCGCGCCCTTCGATCTGCGACCAGGGCAGCGCCCCGCAGAAAAAGCGGATATTGCCCCATTCGGGCTGCAAACAGTCACTGACGGTCACCCCGTCGGGCAGGTCAAGCTCCAGGCGATAGAAGCTGGTGAAGCAACCCTCGAATTCGGGCGGCGGGGCAAAGAAGCGGCTGCGCACGGCAATAGGCGCCTCGGCCGCCGTCGCGCTTCGTTCCCCAGCCCCGCTCATGGCGGGCTATCTGCCGCAACTGTCGCAAACATACAAATGGAAAGGCGCCGGAAGTTTCCCTCCGGCGCCCCCAAATTTGCGAGTTCTGGCGTGGCTCAGGCCGGCAGGGCCTGCTTCGCCTGGGCGATCACGGCCTGGAAGGCGCCGCCTTCGTTCATTGCCAGATCGGCCATCGCCTTGCGGTCAAGCTCGATCCCGGCCAGCTTCACGCCGTGCATGAACTGCGAATAGGTAAGGCCCTCGGCGCGCACCGCCGCATTGATGCGCTGGATCCACAGCGCGCGGAAGTTCCGCTTCTTTATCTTGCGATCGCGATAGGCATACTGTCCGGCCTTCTCGACCGCCTGACGGGCGACGCGGATGGTGTTCTTACGGCGGCCGCGGTAGCCCTTGGCCTGTTCCAG
>JBMSNZ010000101.1:0-8184 GCA_049421965.1 Erythrobacter sp. | reverse complement strand
GCTTCGCTGCTTGAGGACGTTGACTTGTCCTACCGCTTCGCTGTTTGAGGACGTTGATTTGTCCTACCGCTCCGCAGCTTGAGCGCGGGATCAGGCGTTCCGTTTCCGGATCATGCCCTCCTGCGCCACGCTCGCCACCAGCTGCCCGGCGCGGTTGAAGATCCGCCCGCGGTTGAACCCGCGCCCGCCGCCGCTCCATGGTGAATCGGTGGCATAGAGCAGCCATTCGTCTGCGCGGGCTGGGCGGTGGAACCAGATCGCGTGGTCGAGGCTGGCGCCTACCAGTTCGCCGCGCATCCAGCTGAGGCCATGTGGCAGTGCGCTGGTGCCGAGCAGGGTGAAGTCGCTGGCATAGGCGATAATCGCGCGATGCAGCGCAGGATCGTCGGGCAGCGGAGCTGCGGCCCGGAACCAGCTGTGCGCGCGCGGTTCGCGCGGCGCGTCGTTCATCCAATGGAGCTTGCCCGAGGTGCGCATCTCGATCGCGCGCGGCCGCAGCATAATGTCGCGGGCCACGCCGGTGATCCCGGCCTTGTCGGCGTGCTCGCGGCGCAGATCCATGTCGCAGCGCAGTGCTTCGGGTGGGGGGACGTCAGGCATGGCGTAATCGTCATGCTCGAGACCCGCTTCGGGCAGCTGGAAGCTGGCCGTGAGGTTGAGGATCGGGCGGCTGGTGCCGTCATCCTCGAACTGGCTGGCGACCACGCGGCGGTTGGCGAAGCTGCGCCCGTCGAAGTCTGCCGCCACCTGGTAGTGGATCGGCGGTCCTTCCTTGCCACCGCGCAGGAAATAGGCGTGAAGCGAATGCGCTTCCTTGTCGGCACCCACGGTCGCCTGCGCGGCCTGCAGCGCCTGGGCGATCACCTGCCCGCCGAAAACCCGGCCGACCCCGCCTTTCTGCGGGCGCCCGGTGAATTGCATCGCATCGCCCGGTTCCACCGTCAGTAGCTTGACCAGTCCGGCTACGAGCTGTTCGGCAGAGGGCGCATCGCTTGGCGTATCAGTCATGCGCCTCCCATGGTGCCCCGGCCCGCGCCGGTCAACGCGGCAAATTTGCCAGGGTGTCGACTCTCTGCCTTTCTGGACCAAGAAAAAGCCCCGCCCGGCGCGAAACCGGACGGGGCATCCCTTTTGACCCGATTATTTGTGGATCAGGCGATCACATTCCGGCGCCGGCCAGGGCCGCCAGCAGCAGCAGTGCCACGATGTTGGTGATCTTGATCATCGGATTGACGGCAGGGCCCGCAGTGTCCTTGTAGGGATCGCCCACGGTATCGCCCGTCACCGCGGCCTTGTGGGCTTCGCTGCCCTTGCCGCCGTGGTTGCCGTCCTCGATGTACTTCTTGGCGTTGTCCCAGGCGCCGCCGCCCGCCGTCATCGACAGCGCAACGAACAGGCCGCCCACGATCACGCCCAGCAGCAGTGCGCCCAGCGCCGCGAAGCCGTTCGCTTCGCCGGCAATCGCCGCGATCACGAAGTAGACCGCAATCGGTGCCAGCACCGGCAGCAGCGAGGGAACGATCATTTCCTTGATCGCCGCCTTGGTCACGAGGTCCACGGTCCGTGCATAATCGGGCTTGGACTCGTAGGTCATGATGCCGGGATTGGTCTTGAACTGCTCGCGCACGTCCACCACCACGTCACCTGCGGCGCGGCCGACAGCGGTCATGCCCATCGCACCGAACAGATACGGGAGCAGCGCGCCGAGCAGCAGGCCGACGATGACATAGGGATTCTCGAGGCTGAAGCTGACTTCACCGTTGGTGAGATCGCCATCCGACAGCGCAGGGAAGAATTCCCTGAGGTCGGTGGTATAGGCAGCGAACAGCACCAGCGCCGCAAGCCCGGCCGATCCGATCGCATAACCCTTGGTCACGGCCTTGGTGGTGTTGCCCACCGCGTCGAGCAGGTCGGTCTTCTCGCGCACGCTGTCATCGAGGCCCGCCATTTCGGCGATCCCGCCAGCGTTGTCGGTGACGGGGCCATAGGCGTCCAGCGCCACGACCATGCCCGCCAGCGCCAGCATCGCGGTCGCGCCATAGGCAATGCCGATCAGGCCGGCCAGCTGGTAGGCGATGATGATGCCCGCCACGATCACGATCGTGGGCAGTGCGGTCGCTTCGAGCGAGATTGCGAGACCCTGGATCACGTTGGTGCCGTGGCCCGTTTCCGAAGCCTTGGCGATCGAGCGGACCGGGCGGAAGCCCGTGCCGGTGTAGTATTCGGTGATCCAGATGATCAGGCCCGTGATTACCAGGCCAAGCAGCGAACAATAGAACAGTTCACGGCCATTGAAGGTGGTGCCAGGGATGTCCGCAGCCATGCCGCCCAGCGCCACATCGGTCGAGAACCAGATCGCCGGAATGGCAAGGATCGCGCTGACCAGGAAGCCCTTGTACATCGCACCCATCACATTCGTGCCGCCGCCCAGGCGCACGAAATAGGTGCCGATGATCGAGGTGACGATACACACGCCGCCGATCAGCAGCGGAAGCGCCATCAGGTTTTCCAGCAGATCGCCGGCCCCCGTCAGCAGCAGCGCGGTGAGCACCATGGTGGCGCCCACAGTCACAACATAGGTTTCGAACAGGTCGGCGGCCATGCCGGCGCAATCGCCCACATTGTCGCCCACGTTGTCGGCGATCACCGCCGGGTTGCGCGGATCGTCTTCCGGGATGCCTGCTTCGACCTTGCCGACGAGGTCGGCGCCGACGTCAGCGGCCTTGGTGAAGATCCCGCCGCCAAGGCGCGCGAAGATCGAGATCAGCGAGGCACCGAAGGCGAGCGCGACGAGGCCGTCGATCACCGTACGGTCTTCACCACCCACGGTGTAGCCACCCGGGCCGACAAGGTACCAGTAGAACACCGCGATCGCGAGCAGCGCGAGGCCGGCCACCAGCATGCCGGTGATCGCACCCGCGCGGAATGCGAGCGTGAGGCCGTCCTGCAGGCCCTTCGAAGCGGCTGCTGCAGTGCGGACGTTCGAACGCACCGAGATATTCATGCCGATGAAGCCGGCGACACCTGAAAGGATCGCGCCGATCACGAAGCCCACGGCCGAAACCGGGCCAAGGAACACGGCAACCAGCACCGCGACAACCACGCCGACCATGGCGATGGTGGTGTATTGCCGCTTCAGATAGGCCTGCGCGCCTTCCTGGATCGCGGCGGCGATTTCCTGCATTTTGGCGTTCCCGGCGTCAGCGCCGAGAACCTGGCGGCTGGTGACGAAGCCGTAGACGACGGCGAGCAGCCCCAGCACAATGGAAATGACAACAAGGTCCACGAACTCTTCCCCTCTTACCCTACGTGGAAATGCGCCCCCGCGGTCGCGGAGGCGCTAGGTCGGCTGGCTATAGGGGATGCATCGAGAGAGACAAGCGGGGAATCGGTGGGTGCCCGCCACTGTCACCAGTTTAGAGCCTGATGACGCTACATTGATGAGCCGGGATTGCCTCTGGTAGCCTGCCGGGCGGCGTCGCTCGGCTTGTCCCGGGGCCCATTGGCCCCGATGCTAGAAGTCGACTGCGATCCCGTCCTTTTCCCAGTCGCCATAGCGGGTCGGGGAGAGCTTTTCCTCGACCCGCCCGGCTTTGGGCTCTGGAGGCGCATCATTGGTCCAGTGCGATGGCTTGGTGAAAGCGCGCGCGGCGGCGGATTTCTTCTTTGTCATGTGAGCCAAAATGCGCGCTCTGGCGCTTGGTTGCAAGCGCGGGTAGGGGCGGCACATGGCACAGCCTCCCGGAACTCACGCGCGCCGCGCCGCCTTGCAGATGCTCGATGCGGTGCTTCGCCGTGGCGAGACGCTGGAGCAAGCGGAGGGCGCGGCGTTGAAGATGCTGCGGACTGCGCCAGACAAGGCGCTGGCGCGCGCCATAGCCAACGAATCGCTGCGCTGGTTGACCGATCTCGACACACTGATCGACAGCGCCACGAGCCAGCGCCTGCCGGATGATGCCAAGGCGCGCAGCGTGCTGCGGCTGATGCTGGCGCAATGGCTGCGCCTCGGCACCCCTCCGCACGCCGTGGTGGCAACCGCCTTGCCGCTGCTTGCTGGCGGCCCGCGGCGCCTTGCCCACGGGGTATTCTCGACGCTGACGAAAAATGCGGCCAGCCTGCCCGCTGCGCCGACCTTGCCGACAGTTGTTGCGGCGCGCTGGGGCGACGAGGCGCAGGCGATTGCTCGCGGGCTGGCTGATCCGCCGCCGCTCGACCTGACGTTGCGTGACGGATTACGCGATCCGGCGCTGACTGCGCAATGGGCTGTCAGGCTGGGCGGCGAGACCTATGCGAGCGGCCATGTGCGCCTGTCGCGCGGCGTGGCAGTCGAGAAGATCGAGGGTTATCGCGACGGCCAGTGGTGGGTGCAGGATCTGGCCGCTTCGCTACCCGTGCGGTTGCTGGCTGAAGGCGCAGGACGTCATGTGCTCGATCTGTGCGCAGCGCCTGGCGGCAAGACCATGCAGCTGGCGGCGATGGGCTGGAAGGTCACCGCGCTCGACCTCAGCAAGCGACGGCTTGACCGGCTGAGCGACAACCTCAAGCGCACGGGCCTCAAGGCATCTCTGGTGCGTGCCGATGCGCTGGAATGGGAACCTCGGCATCAGTTCGATGCGATCCTTCTCGACGCGCCCTGCACCGCGACTGGCACCTGCCGCCGCCACCCCGATGTCCTGCACCGGATCGGCGAACGTCAGATTACCGAGATGGTAGAGCTGCAGGCGGCATTGCTTGATCGCGCAACCAGCTGGCTCAAGCCCGGCGGGGTTCTGGTTTACGCCGTCTGCTCGCTCGAAGCTGCGGAGGGCGAGTTGCAGGCAGCGGCTGTAAGCCTCGAACCGATGCCGATTACGTCAGATGAGCTGCCAAACGGTATATTGCCCACGCCCGAGGGGTGGCTGCGCACCCATCCCGGGCTGCTGACGGATCGAGGCGGGCTGGATGGCTTCTTTGTGGCGCGTTGGCGACGCTAGGCGTCATTGTGCCGCGTCTGGGCCCCGTTCGGTTCGCCGCAGGAGGTGCTCAAACCACCCCTCTCGTGACAGGAATTTCGCTTCTCGTTAATCTGATAGAAAGGTTACTCGGAACACGCAGGGCGGTGAAAAACCCGCAGGCTGCGCCTTGCCGCATGGGAATTCGCAAGCGATGTTGGGGGCTGGTACGACCGGACACGCCTTTTTTCGGGGGGCGGTAAGATAGGCCGCGATCGAGCGGGTCCGGGGGTCGTTGATTGAAGGAGTGAAGTGATGAGTGCCATTTCGAGGAAGTCGGGTGTCCTGCTCCTGCTTGCCGCGTCTGCGCTGCCAATGGCAGGCAGCCTGTCGGCGCAGCAACAGGATTATGAGGCCAGCGAAGATCAGATAAATGTCTATGGTTCGCTGCCCACCGATCTGAAAGCCCTGCCCGAGGGGCCGGAGCTTGAAGGCTTCATTTCGGCCCGCAACGGCAACCGTGTGCAGGTGACCACTGCTGGCGGCACCAAGACGGTGGTGAACGTTGCTCCGGCGACCGAAATCCGCACCAGCGGCGGGTTCCTTGGCATGGGCCGTGAGAAGCTTAACGCGAGCTCGCTGCTCAATGGCCTGCCGGTCACGGTTTCGACCGTTCAGTGGGAAGGCGGGCTCGTGGCCAGCAAGATCGCGCTCAAGGGCAAGGACCTGCGCACTGCCGCGATGATCCGCAACGGCACCGATCAGCGCTTTGGCGAAAACGAGCTGGCAATTGCCGAGAACGCCGCAGCGACCGAGGCATTGCGCGGCCGGATGGGCGATATCGACAAGTACAACATAAAAGGCACCACCAACGTCTATTTCGACACCGGTAAGTGGGCGCTGTCATCGGCGGCCCAGCGTGACCTTTGCTCGGCGGCAGAGCAGGCGAAGTCGATCGACAACGCGCTGCTGCTCGTGGTCGGCTATACGGATTCCACCGGAAGCTACGAAGTGAACCAGACCCTGAGCGAAAAGCGCGCAGGCCGTGTGGTCAATTTCCTCCAGCAGGAATGCGATTGGGAACCCTGGCGGATGCTTTCGCCGACCGGGATGGCTTCGGCTGATCCGGCTGCCGACAACAGCACACCCGAAGGCAAGGCGCAGAACCGCCGCGTCTCCGTGAATATCCTCGTCAGCAAAAGCATCGACGGGATCTGAGGATGTAGGGGTGGGTCATGCGGCCCCCCCCCACCTTTTCAGGGCTGATCAGGCCGTTTTGACCTTCGCGGCAAAGCTTTTGCGCAATTTCTGAAGCTTGGGCGGGATCACCGCCAGGCAATAGGGATTGCGCTGCCCTTCGCCTTCCCAATACTCCTGGTGATAGTCCTCGGCCGGATACCATTCGGCCGGTCCCTCGATCGTTGTCACCGCACTTTGCCCGGGATGTTCGTCGTTCCAGCGCGCGATGCCGGCTTCGGCCTCTGCCTGTTGTGCATCGTCGAGGGGAAAAATCGCGCTGCGATATTGCGTGCCGATGTCGTTACCCTGGCGGTTGAGCTGCGTCGGGTCATGCGTGCCCATGAACACATCGAGCAATTCGGCATAGGACAGCACATCAGGGTCGAACGTCACGCGGATAGCTTCAGCATGGCCTGTCGCACCGCTGCACACCTCCTTGTATGTCGGGTTGGCCGTCGTGCCGCCGATATAGCCGCTTTCCACCTCGCTCACGCCTACGACGTCGCGGAACACTGCCTCGGTGCACCAGAAGCACCCACCCGCCACAATCGCCTGCTGCATGTTGCTCATCGAATTCTCCTTGCTGCCCGGCAGATAGGGAACGGCTTGCCGGTTGTCATCGTTTCCGGCCAAGCTAATGGTCGCATCATAGCTTTTTTCGAAAGAGGACCTGACCGATGAACAGATTGATCCTAGCCGGGGCGCTCCCGGCGATGGCGCTTGCCACAAGCCCCGCGCTGGCACAGCAGCAGGGAGAACATGCGCATCACCACACGATGGATCATGCACAGCACGCCGAGCATGCCCAGCACGACAAGATGGCACATGCCGAATATATGGCCGCGGAATACGCCCGCACATATGGTGAAGCGATATCAGGTGCGGTGAACCATCCCACCCGCAAGGATGATAAGGCGCGCGACGCCTACCGCCACCCCGACAAGATGCTCGCCTTCTTCCAGATCGCGCCTGACATGAAAGTGGGTGAGTATGCACCCGGTGGCGGCTGGCTGTCGCGCCTGCTGGGCCATTATGTCGGCGGCGAAGGCAAGCTGGTCGGGCTCTTCTTTACACCCGATAGCGGCCCGTTCGACGCGACAACGCAGGAACGTATTCGTGGCGCAGCAGCCAAGTTCCCAGCGGACGTGGCCGGCTTCACGGGGCTGCCGGCCGACCATTTCACCGGCTACACGCTCGATGGAGTGCCTGAAGCCGAGAAGGGCACTTTCGATCGCATCATCATCGGCCGCATGATGCACAACATGATGCGCTGGAACATGGCCGATGCCGAGATCAAGGCGATGCGCGACCTGCTCAAGGACGATGGCATGATCGGTATCGAACAGCATCGCGCCAAAGCGGATGCCCCATGGAGCTACGCCAATGGTTCGAAGGGATATCTGCGCCAGCAGGACGTGATCGACTTTATGCGGCTCAACGGCTTCGAGCTGGCGGGCGCGAGCGAGATGAACGCCAACCCGAAGGATACCGCTGATCATCCTGAGGGCGTGTGGGAAATGCCGCCAACGCTGCGCACCAAGCGCGAGGATCTGAAGGACCTGGGCGAGAGCGACCGCATGACGCTGTTGTTCCGCAAGGCCAAGTAGGTCTGTGCACACGGGCGACTTGAGACTAGAGGGCGGCGGCATGAGAGAGATCACTGTCGCCGCCCTCCAGCTGCCGCTTGGCAGCGACGACGAAGCCGCCAACGTCGCTGCTGTCAGCGAACTGGTGGAACAGGCCGCTGCACGCGGGGCGCAGATCGTGCTTCCGCCGGAGCTGTTTTCTGGCCCCTATTTCTGTCAGGTCGAGGACGAAACGCTGTTCGCTCTCGCACGGCCGACGCTGGAGCATCCCTCGGTCATTGCCATGCGCAAGCTCGCGGCAAAGCTGAGGATCGCTATCCCTACCAGCTTTTTCGAGCGTGACGGGCACCACTACTACAATACTGTGGCGATGATCGGCACCGCTGGCGAAGTGCTTGGCACGTATCGCAAAAGCCACATTCCCGACG
>JBMSNZ010000100.1:0-8201 GCA_049421965.1 Erythrobacter sp. | reverse complement strand
AAGTCGGCCGGGGCGACGCGGCGCGCAGCCAGCATATGACCGTCGGTCGCGACCGTGATGCCGGTCGAAGCCTCGATACAGACGCCGTTGAGGTAATAGCGGGTTTCCTCGGTCGAGATCGCGAAACGGGTGCGGTCGATCAGTTCGGCCAGCTGCTTGGCGGGCAATTCGAAGCTGGTCGGCAGATCGCCTTCCACGATCACCGGGAAATCGTCACGCGGCAGGGTCGGCAGCTTGAAGCGGCTGCGCCCGGCCTTGATGTCCATGCGGTTGTCAGCGGTTTCCAGCACCACCTGGCTGCCTTCGGGCAGCTTGCGCGCAATGTCGAACAGGAGGTGCGCCGAAACGGTAACCGCGCCGGGCTGCTCGACCGAAGCGGCGGCCATGTTTTCCACCACTTGCAGGTCAAGGTCGGTCGCCATCACCTTCAGCGTGCCGCCATCGCTGGCATCGATCAGCACGTTGGAGAGGATCGGGATGGTGTTGCGCCGCTCCACCACCGACTGAACGTGAGACAGGCAGCGCAGCAGCGTCGCGCGTTCGATTGTGGCCTTCATTGGTCCTTCTCAATCCCCTTTGGTGCGCGTCAGAGGCCGGAATCGCCCCACAGCGCCGGAATAGCGATATCGACCTTAGCGCAAGCGGCCCATGCGGCAAGTTCGGGTTCGCCCCAGCCTCGATTCCTTGGGGAAAAAGGCGGAATTTCCGTGCGCGGGGCGGTGTTACCGGCTCTGCCGGATCACAGCATCGCCATGCCGCCATTCACATGCAGCGTGGCGCCGGTGATATAGCTTGCCTCGCGGCTGGCCAGGAAGGCGACTGCAGCCCCGATATCCTCGCCTTCGCCCATCCGGCCCATCGGGATGCGCGCATTGAGCGCGTCCTTCTGCGCATCGGGCAACTGGTCGGTCATCGCCGTGCGGATGAAGCCCGGCGCGACGCAATTGGCGGTGATCCCGCGGCTCGCCACTTCCTGTGCGAAGCTCTTGGTCATGCCCACGATCCCGGCCTTGGCCGCGGCATAGTTCATCTGGCCCGGATTACCGGTCGCCCCGACCACGCTGGTGATCGAAACGATCCGGCCAAAGCGGTTCTTCATCATCGGGCGGGCAGCGGCACGCATCAGGCGGAATGTCGATTCCAGATTGATGCGGATCACATCGTTCCATTCCTCGTCCTTCATCCGCATGGCGAGGTTGTCGCGCGTGATCCCGGCATTGTTGATGAGGATGTCGATCCCGCCCAGCGTGTCGACTGTCGCGGGGATCAGTTCTTCGACCTGGACCGTATCGGCCAGGTTGCAGGTGATTTCGACATGCGCGCCGTTATCATGCTTGTAGCGATCGTTCAGTTCCTCGCGGAACGCACGCAGCTTCGCGCTGTTCGAACCCGAGATCGCCAGGCGTGCGCCCTGCGCGGCCAGCGCGTGGCAAATCGCCGAACCGATCCCGCCGGCGGCACCGGTAACCAGCGCATTCATTCCCTTGAGCGAGAACATCAGCTCAACTCCTTTGCCAGCGCTTCGATATCTTCCATCGTCACCGCGCTGATCGGGCGCGCATCGGGCGCGATGCGGCCGACCATCGGCCCTACCACCTTGCCGCCCAGTTCGACGAATTCTTGCACCCCGTCAGCCGCCATCGCCAGCACGCTTTCGCGCCAGCGCACGCGGCCGGTGACCTGCTCGACCAGCAGCGCCTGTTCCTCGGCCGGATCGGTCACCCGCGCGGCGGTGACATTGGCATAGACCGCGAGCGCGAAATGCCCGGGCGGTGTTGCTGCCAGCGCTTCGGCCATGCGGTCGGCGGCGGGCTGCATCAGCGAACAGTGAAACGGCGCAGATACCGGCAGCAGGATGCCGCGCTTGATGCCATGGTCCTTCGCCAGCTCGATCGCGCGCTCGATCGCGCTGCGATGGCCCGAAATCACGACCTGGGTGGGATCATTGTCATTGGCGACTTCGCACACCTCGCCCTGTGCGGCGGCGGCGGCCAGTGCGGATGCCTTGTCGATATCGGCGCCCAGCAGGGCGGCCATGGCGCCCTCGCCCACCGGTACCGCAGCCTGCATCGCCTGCCCGCGCAGCTTGAGCAGCCGCGCCGTGTCTGCCAGCGAGAAAGCGCCGACCGCGCACAGCGCCGAATATTCGCCGAGCGAATGGCCCGCCACGCAATGGCCGGCGGTAGTGAGCGACACGCCAAAGTCGCGTTCGAGCACACGCAGGGTGGCGATGGCATTGGCCATGATCGCCGGCTGGGCATTTTCCGTCAATGTCAGCTGGTCTTCCGGCCCTTCGCGCATCAGCACCGAGAGCTTCTGGCTCAGCGCGTCGTCGACCTCCTCGAACACCTCGCGCGCCGCCGCGCTGGCCTAGGCAAGCTCGGCCCCCATCCCCACCATCTGGCTGCCCGGGCCAGGAAAAACGAATGCCCGCATTGGATATCCTTATGGTTGGCGTTGCCGCCAGGTAACTCTGGCCGCGCGGTTAGCCAGCAGGCGGCGGACTCGCAAGGCCGAAGGGCACGATGCGGTTGTCGGGCGTGTGCCCGATCTGGGCCCGCCCGAGGTAAGGAATACCGGCCCGCGCGCACCAAAATTTCGCGATGTCTTCCGCGCTCTGGCCGAATTCGCGGTCGTTCTCTGGCACATCGGTCACGCCGCCAAGCCGCAGCCCGGCCAGCCGGGGCAGCACATTGGCAAGGTGGAAGAACAGCCGGTCGACCGAATAGATATGCTCGCTCACCTCTTCGACCATCACGACATGGCCGGTCAGATCAGGCATCAGCGGCGTGTTCGACAGCATAGCCAGCGTGATGAGGTTGAAGGCCACCGCCGGAGTCTTGCCGTCGAGGCTGGGCTCGAGCCCGCTGCCGTCTCCGGAATACCAGCGCAGCACGCGGCGGACCGCCTCGCGCCCCCGCTCGGACCGAGCGCTGACGGGCATCGAGCCATGCACCGGCTGGCCGATGCCATGGCGATAGAGCGCGGCGAGGAGATAGCCCATGTCGGAAAAGCCGACATAGGTCTTGGTGCGCGCGGGCGCCTTCATCCGTGCGATGGCCGCTTCGGCAATCCGGTTCGAGCCATAGCCGCCCTTGGCGAACCATACCGCATCATAAGTCGGGTCGTTCGCCAGCTCGACGAAGGCTTCGAGCCGCTCAAGGTCGCTCCCCGCGAAATGGCCCGCGTTGAGGAAGCATTGCTCGTGGAAGAAGATCGAATGTTCGGGAAATTCGTCAGCCACCAGCTGGCGCGCGGCATCGGCCTGCTCGGGCGTGAGCGAGGTAGCTGGGGCACAGACGGCGATCCGGGTCATACCAGCCAATTAGCCGCCTTGTGCTGGAGGGCACAACTCAATACCGAGCGCGCATGGACGAATTCCCCACTTATGACGAATTGCTGGCCCGCCCGTTCTTCTTCTGCGGGATCGGCGGATCGGGCATGCTGCCGCTGGCGCAGATCCTCGCCGGACGCGGAGCCAGCGTGGCAGGTTCGGACCGCAGCCGTGACCAGGGGCGCACGCCCGAGAAATTCGCCGCGCTCGAAGCGCAAGGCTTCGCGCTGTTCCCGCAGGATGGCAGCGGGATCACGTCAAAGGACCAGATTCTTGTCGCATCGGCGGCGGTGGAAGACACAGTGCCCGAAATGGTGCGCGCGAAGGACCTCGGCTGCCTGCGGCTGACCCGCGCCGAGCTCAATTCGATCCTGTTCAACACCAGCGGTGCCGGGATCGCGATCGCGGGCACCAGCGGCAAGAGCACCGTCACCGGCATGCTGGGCTGGATCATGCACCATGCCGGGCGCGAGCCGACGATCATGAACGGCGCGGTGATGAAGAACTTCGCCACGCCTGACCGCCCGATCGCCAGCGCGGTAGTGGGCGGGCGCAGCATCTATGTGAGCGAGGTCGACGAAAGCGACGGCTCGATCGCGCTCTATCGCCCGGCGGTGGGCGTGCTGCTCAATGTCAGCCTCGACCACAAGAGCATGGACGAGCTGCGCCAGCTGTTCGGCGACCATCTCGCGCGCAGCCGGATCGCGGCGATCAATGCCGACGATTCCGAAGCGCTGGCGCTGCTCCCGCGTGCCAACAAGGCGATCACTTTCGGCATCGAGCAGGAGATGGCGCAGATCGGCGTGGTGCCGGGCAGCATCGCCGCCGGCCCGCTGCGTCAGGCCGCAACTGTGATCGACCGGCATGACGGCAGCACCCATCCGCTGGTGCTGGACGTGCCCGGGCGGCACAATCTCTCGAATGCGCTGGCGGCGATCGCGGGCGCGGCCTGCGCCGGAGTGCCGGTGCGCACCGCGGTGGAGGCGCTGGCCCATTACAGCGGGCTCGCGCGCCGCTTCGACATCATCGGAACCAGTGCCCAAGGCATCATGGTGATCGACGATTTCGGCCATAACCCCGAGAAATGCGCGGCGACGCTTCGCACGCTCAAGGCTTCGCCCGGGCGGGTGATCGCCTTCTTCCAGCCGCACGGCTACGGCCCGCTCAGGCAGATGGGCCGCGAACTCGCCGAAACCTTCGCGCGCGAACTGGGCGCGGACGACATCACGATAATGTGCGACCCGGTCTATTTCGGCGGCACGGTCGATCGCAGCGAGGGATCGGAACGGATCGTCGCGCTGATAGCCGCTGCGGGCGGCACGGCACAATACATCCCGTCGCGCGAGGATTGCGGCGCGCGCATCGCCGAACTTGCCCGGCCGGGCGACCGGATCGTGGTGATGGGCGCGCGCGACGACACGCTCACCACCTTCGCAAAATCGCTGATGGAGCGGATTTCGGCGCGCCGCTAATCAGCTGCGCATGATGCACCCCCGCGACTTCTCGCTCGACACGCTGCTGCGCGCCAATGCCCGCCGCCTTTCCGGGCGCGAGGCGACCATTGACGGCGCGCAGCGCCTCAGCTGGGCCGAGCTCGACCGGCGGGTCGACAATCTCGCGCGCTGGCTGCTGGCGAAAGGCGTGGCCCCCGGTGACCGGGTCGCGCTGCTGCTGACCGACGGCGCACCCTATGTCACGGCATTGCTCGCCTGCGGGCGGATCGGCGCAATCGCGGTTCTGCTCAACTGGCGGCTGGCCCCGGGCGAGATCGGCTGGATCATGGGCAATGCCGAAGTGTCGATAACCTTTGCCAATCCCCGCTTCGCGCACCTGCTGAGCGAGAGCGAGACCGGCGAGGTGGTGCTGGTGGACGAGCAGCACGACCCGCATGGCGCGTTCGAGGCCATTGTCGGCAGCGAGCAGCCGATGCGCGGCGTAACACCCGGCCTCACGCCCGATCGCGCGCTCTACATGATGTACACCAGCGGCACCACGGGGCGACCCAAGGGCTGCCTGCAGGCCGGCAGCGCGGTGGCCGCCTCCGCGCTCGGCATGTGCACAAGGCGCGGCTGGACGCATCATGAGCGGCTGCTTTCGGTCAATCCGCTGTTCCACGTCGTGGGGATGCAGCAGGTGGCCGCGATGGTGGCTTGCGGCGGCACCATGGTGTTCGCCGGCCGCGACGATGCCAGCCCCGCGATCCTCGACCTGCTGCACCGCGAGGCCTGCACCACCACCAGCGCCTTCCCGCAGATCTCGTTCCCGTGGCAGGCGATGCAGCCGATCCGCAACGGCGTGATGCCGCTTGCCAATTACACCGGCGGGGCGGGCATGGGCCGCCCGCAAATCTACGAGTTCATCGAGCGCGAGTGGGATTGCCGCGTGGTGGGCGGCTATGGCCAGACCGAGATCTGCGGCTTTGCCACCGCGATCGACTATCCCGACATGCTGGAGCATCCGCGTTCGATCGGCTGGCCGATCCAGCATGTCGAGATGTGCATCCTCGACCCTGAAGGCAACGTGCTACCGCCGGGCGAGGAAGGTGAAATCTGCATGCGCGGCCCCTCGGTGATGCTCGGCTATTGGCGTAACCCCGAAGCCAGCGAGGCGGCGCTGGGCCATGGCTGGCTGCGCAGCGGCGACCTTGGCACGATGGACGAACGCGGGCTGTTCTACCTGCTCGGCCGGGCCAAGGAACTGATCAAGACCGGCGGCGAGAATGTCTATCCCGCCGAAGTCGATGCCGTGTTCGCGGAGATGCCCGAAGTGGCCGATGCCGGGTGTTGCGGCGTGCCCGACCGGCAATGGGGCGAAGCGGTCAAGGCCTTCGTGGTGCTGCGGCCGGGCATGGAGCTAAGCCGCGCCGAAATCACCCGCCGGTTCAAGGGCCGGATCGCGGGCTACAAGCGCCCGCGCTACATCGAATTCGTCGATGCCTTGCCGCGCGATCCGCTGGGCAAGCTGCTGCGGCGCGAATTGAGCCAGCGCCCGGTGACGCCCGACCAGGCGGCGTAGCCTGACAATCGGGATTGATGTCCGGATAGGGCCAATGCCGGAGAAAAGCGGAAGTTCGGCTACCGACCCCGTTGCGGACATTCGATGCAGGGCTCGTTCATTGTAAAGCCGCTACCAGTCCCCATTTTGGCTTTGAGAGCGAGAGCAACCGTTGCCCTATTATCGATTTCATGAAGCAGACGGTTCCGCGGTGGCAATTACCGACGGCATTTCAGGTGCTAAGTTGCCAAAGCCAAACTCATCGTGGAAAGCTGACGGCCTTACAGACGTAGTCGCGGGCGGACGGAGCAGGTTTGGCGTCGAAACAGCGCAGATCATTGCTGCGATCGAGCGCGAAGGTTTTTATCTGGCAACCCGCGTAACAAAATAGGCTCCGGTGCTGGTGAAGTGCCAACTTGCCTAAGTGACCGAAAAGGGACGCAGGGTCGTAGCTGGATATATTTGGCCGCCGAGGTTGTATCTAGTTCGGGCCATGCCCATCTAACTGATAGCTACCAGTCGCGATCGACGGTCTTGAGCATCCCTTTTTATTGGGGCGCCACCTCCCTCCCTTACGCCTCTTAGCCGCAGCTGTGGCCAATCCCGGCGGGCTGTAACGCAAGTGGAGACGACGACATGTCAAATTCAGGCAAAATCCAGACCTATAACAAGCAGACCGGTACGGGCTTCGTCCGACCCGATGAAGGCGGAGAACTGCTTCCGTTCAGCAGATCGGACATGCAGAAGCAGGGCGAAGTGCCCTCGGAACGGCAGGCTGTCCGGTACGAAATTGCGCAGGACGGTGAGGGCGAAGCCAAGGCGGTCAAGCTTGAGCACGCATGAGCGCAAGAGGATGCCAGGACTCGATGTCCTGGCATCCATGCCGCTCAACGCCGCATTGCACACAAGGGACTTCACCAATGGATATCAATCAACTCTTCGCACAGCACCAACGCGCGTTATTCGCGGCAGATGGCGCCGGCTCCAGCGAAGTCCGGCAGACCTATTTTGACCTGGTCGAATACTACGCCAAGCGTATCGGCGATTACCGTAAGGATTTGCGACTCCCCGCCTATCGGTGGAGATAGCAGATGCGCAAGACAGAAGATGGTCTGGCCGACTCACGGTTTTCGGTTGAAGAGCACCAAGGCGGCGAGCAAACGGCGCGGGAGCAGGAGATTGTCGCCCTTGAGCGGATCTCAGACCAGTTGGCACTGCTTTGCAGGTCTATCTCCCGTCGCTCCAGACTTGCTGCTTCCCCTGGAGACAAGGAAACGCGTCCTTCCCAAGCTTCGGTAGGCGCCTGGGAGAACGAAGGCGGCAGTCTCCAGCCTTATCGCGACCTGCCCACTGGGATGACGGCAAGCATAGTCACCCATTACCATGTGGGATCCTACAGCTATTCAGACTTCAACCATGCCATGGCCGAACTGCAGCGCCAGCGAGCCGGAGTGGCCAATCCGCTGGGCTGAGGCGGTCACCGCGGTCTCTGCCAAGCCATAGAACACCCATGTCCATCCGGGTGCAGCATTGCTGATCCCCTGATGAACGCAAAGGAACGATGATGGAAGCCGAGGAGACTGACCTTGAACGTAGAGTGCTCGCCCATGCCCGCATTCTGCAGGCGCTGATCCGGTTTCTGGCGGAAGATAAGCCTGAGATACTAGGGCGTTTGAAGCTGGCCTTCGGAGCAGGCCACAACCTTGGCGAATATGAGCAGGATTATAGTTCTACAGAGCAGTATGGCGACATCTTCGTCCGGGTTGTCGAGCAGGACATCGCGCTGCGACAAGCGGATTGACCTGAGCGGTCAAACAACATGTCCGCTTTTCCACCCAACAACCCGCGGTCCGTCTGACATTCGCAGCGCGAC
>JBMSNZ010000099.1:0-8252 GCA_049421965.1 Erythrobacter sp. | reverse complement strand
CCACTGGCATTGCGTTGCTGAATCCCGTCGGGATTGTTCTGAAGCGGCGGCACGGTGACGGCAAACAATGCGCCGACATCCATGAAGATCGATGGCCTGAGGCCGAGTTCGCGCGCGCCGGTTCCCAGCGGAATCTCGAGTTCGGCCCGGCCCAGGTAATAGGCCCGGCCACCCAGCGCGTCGTCCACCACGCGGTCGCGGTCGGTGATCAGCACCGTGTTGCCATCCTCGTCGTCGACATATTGCTGACGCAGCACACGCGGGCCAACGCCGCGAATGTCGAAGCCGCGGAACTGCGGTTCGCCCAGCTGGAAGCGGTCGGTCAGCAGCACGCCGTCGCTGCCTGGTTCGCTGTTGCCACCAAAGCCGTTGATCGCACCGCCCTCGGCGGAAACCGAAAAGATGAAACCCGACCCCATCGGGAAGTACTGTGCCGCCTTGCCGCGGACACGGACATATTTCACATCGCCGCCCAGCCCGGCCAGTTCGGTGGTGAGCGAGACGTTGCTGCCGCGCGTTGGGCGCAGGCGGCTGTCGAGAGAGTTGTGGGCCAGTGTGAGGCCAAGGATCGAGCTGGTGCGTTTGCCAACCGCTTCGCACAGATAGCGGCCTGCAAACAGCGGCTCGCAAGTGCGCACGCCATCACCGTCGAAATCCGAGAAATAGACATTGGGATCGAGGCTGATGTCGTCGAAATTGAGCGTGTAGCTGCCGACCAGCGAGACAAACTCGGTAAGCGGCACACCGGCGCGCAACGAAATCCCGGTGGTCGATTGCTCAAAGGTCCGGTTGCGGTCCGAGCTGCGGAAGTTGAAGCTGTTGAAGTCCTGCCGGTAGATATCGATCCCGGCCGAGATATTGCGATCGAACAGATAGGGTTCGCTGAAGCTTACCGAGGCCGAGCGGCTGAAGCGCGACCAGTTGACGCTGAAACCCACAGTCTGCCCGCGACCGCGGAAGTTGCGCTGACGGATCGAAGCCGACAGAATGAACCGTTCGAGCGAGGAGAAACCGGCCGAAAGCTGCAATTCGCCGGTCGGCTGCTCTTCGACATTCGCTTCCAGCACGATCCGGTCAGGCTGGCTGCCCTCGACCTGGCCGACTTCGAAATTCTCCTGGAAATAACCCAGCGAATTGATGCGGGCGGTAGTGCGCTTGACCTGGAGCGAGTTGAACGCATCGCCCTCCGCGATGCGGAATTCGCGCCGCACCACCTTGTCCTGCGTCAGCGTGTTGCCGTTGACATCGACCCGTTCGACATAGACACGCGGCGCGTCGCGCAGCACGAACCGCACGTTCATCTTCTTGGCTTCGCGATCAGGCGTGAAGCGCGGCTGCACATCGGCAAACGCATAGCCGAACGTGCCGGCCAGTTCGGTCATCTGCTCGACCGTGTCCTCGACGGTCTTGGCATTGTACCAGTCACCTGCCTTCATCGGCAGGTTCTCGGTCATGCGGTCGCTGTCGAAATCGCGCAGCTGGCTTTCCACTGTCACGTCACCGAAGGTGTAGCGTTCACCCTCTTCGACGACATAGGTGATGATGAAGTCTTCCTTGTCCGGTGTGAGCTCCGCCACCGCGGAAACGACGCGGAAGTCGGCATAGCCTTCGGTCAGGTAGAACTGGCGCAGCTTCTGCTGGTCGAACGCCAAACGATCGGGGTCATAGCTGGTGTTCGAGCTGAAAAAGCGGTGCCAGCGCGCCTGCTTGGTCACCATTTCGCCACGCAGGTCGCCATCGGAGAACTTTTCGTTGCCGATGATGTTGATCTGCCGGACCTTGGACTTCGGACCCTCGGTGATCTCGAACACGATGTCGACGCGGTTCTGCGGCAGCTGCACCATCTTAGGCTCGACCGTGGCGGCAAAGCGGCCCTGGCGCTTGTAAAGCTCGATGATGCGCGCGACGTCTGCGCGAACTTTCGAACGGGTAAAGATCTGGCGTGCCGAAAGCTTGATTTCCGGCAGGATCTTGTCGTTCTTGATCCGCTTGTTGCCTTCAAGGATAATGCGGTTGACGACCGGGTTCTCGGTCACGGTAATGACCACATTGCCGGCATCGTTGCGGATCGAGAAATTGGAGAAGAGTTCGGTCGCGCCGAGATCCTTCAGCGCCGCGTCGGCCGCGGACGAAGTGTACTCCTGACCTTCGCGCAAGCGGATGTAGCTGAGAATGGTCTGCGGCTCGAGACGCTCTGCCCCCACCACAGTGATCGTGCGGATCGTATCGGCGGCAGGTGCCGCAGGTTGGGCTGCGGCCGGTGGCTGGCCGGCATCCTGCGCCAGCGCGGGCATGGCGAGGCCGGCCAGCATGGTCGTGCCCAGCAGCGCCGCTGCCAGTCGCCCGGCGGGATGAGCCTTCCCAGCTCGCACCCTCAAACGTCCACTCATACCTGCTAGCTTCCCGTCCAACTCTTCAACCACATTCGGCACCGCTTCCGGCTATCAGGCTCGTGAGCAGCGCAATCCCGCCGCCTCTGCCCGATGCCGGGTTGGCAATCAAGCAGCGCCGACAGCGAAACGCCGCCGAGCGATGCCCTTTCCCCGACTAACTCCCGAAAACCGGCAGCGAGACGATATCGTTCACCGTGACCACCACCATCAGCATCAGCACCAATGCCATGCCGCCGCGGTAGGCGATTTCCTGGCCGCGCGGGCTGACCGGCTTCCGGCGGACTGCTTCAGCCGCGTAGAAAGCCAGATGCCCGCCGTCGAGCGCCGGGATTGGCAAGAGGTTGATGAATGCCAAATTAAGCGAGATGAGCGCTGCGAAGCTGACCAGCGCTTCGGGGCCAAGGCTCAGGCTCTCGCCCGAGTATTTGGCGATCTTGATCGGCCCGCCAAGTTCCTTGATCGAGCGATCGCCCAGCACGATCTGCTGGATGCCGGTGATCATCATGTCGATCAGGCCGATACTCTGGTCAAATGCAAGCGTGACAGCCTCGACCGGCCCTACGGGAATGATTTCCGGCTCGCCCGAATAGACGCCGAGCCTACCGACCCGCGAGCTATTGCCGAACCGGTCGCTTTCGACGCTTTCGCCGATAACCACCGGCAGGACCTGCTCGATGCCGTCGCGCTCGAAAGTGATGTCAACTTCGCGGCCTGGATACATCAGCACCATCGGGCCGATGTCACCGAATTCCCTGATCCGCTCGCCATCGATCGCGGTGATCAGGTCCCCTTCGCGCAGGCCCGCATCACGCGCGGCCGAAACTTCAGCGAAACGACCGATCTCGTTATGCGCCTCGGCTTTCCCGTAAGCGAGGTTGAAGGCGGCAAAGATCGCGACCGCAACCAGCAGATTGGTGGCCGGCCCGGCAAAGACGATCAGCGCGCGTTGCCACAAGGGCTTGCTCTGGAATGTATCGGGCTCGTTCGGGGCGTTGGGATCGGGCAGGCTGGCCGGGTTCATGTCGCCCTTGAACTGGACATAGCCGCCCAGCGGGATTGCCGCGATCTTCCAGCGCGTGCCGCGGCGGTCGGTCCAGCCGACCAGTTCCTTGCCAAAACCGATCGAGAACGCATCGGATTTTACTCCGAACCAGCGACCGACGAGGTAATGGCCCAGTTCGTGGACGGTTACCAGCGGGCCAAGGACCAGCAGAAACCCGACAATCCACATCCAGAACGGTGGCGATTCAAACAATTATCCGTGCTCCAGCAATTCGCGCGCCAGCCCTCGAGCCCCGCGATCGACCGACAGGACATCGTCGAGGTTTTGCGGCGCCGGCGCGCTATAGCGGCTCAACACCGTTTCGACCACTGCCGCAATGCGCGTGAACCTGATCTGACCGGCGAGGAAAGCGGCGACTGCCACTTCGTTGGCGGCGTTGAGCGCGGCAGGCGCACCGCCCCCGGCCCGGATCGCCTCGCGCGCCAGCCGGGTTGCAGGGAAGCGCTGCTCGTCAGGCGCGAAGAAGGTCAGTTCCCCGATCGCGGCCAGGTCAAGCGGCGCCATCGGCGTGTCCATCCGCCTGGGCCAGGCCAGGCATGACGCAATCGGCACGCGCATATCAGAAGGGCCCAGCTGCGCCAGCGTCGAGCGATCGCGATACTCCACCATCGAATGGATCACGCTCTGCGGATGGATCACGATCTTGAGCCGGTCGAGCCCGACCGGGAACAGGTGGTGCGCCTCGATATACTCGAGGCCCTTGTTCATCATCGTGGCGGAATCGACGCTGATCTTGGCGCCCATGTCCCAGTTGGGGTGGGCCACCGCCTGTTCGGGGGTCGCCGCCTCGAGCTGCTCTTGCGTCCAGGTACGGAACGGGCCGCCGCTCGCGGTAAGTGTTATCCGCGCGACATCACCAATGGCATTGCCCGCCAGGCACTGAAAGATCGCGTTGTGCTCGCTGTCGACCGGCAGCAGGGTTGCGCCATGGCGAGCCACCGCTGCGGTCATCACTTCACCGGCCGAAACCAGCGCTTCCTTGTTGGCTAGCGCTACAATGCCGCCACGCTCGATCGCGGCCATGACCGGCGCAAGCCCGGCACAGCCGACAATCGCCGCGACCGTTACATCGGCCGGCCGTGCTGCTGCCTCGCACAGCGCTGCCTTGCCTCCCGATGCTGCGATCCCGCTCCCCGCCAGCGCCTCGCGCAGTTCAGGCAGGCGCGCTTCGTCGCTGACTACCGCCAACCGTGCCCCGCATTGCCGCGCCATTTCGGCGAGCTTGCCGACGCTGCCATTGGCAGTGAGAGCCTCGACCTGCCAGTCGTCGCGGTTGCGCAGCACCAGGTCGAGAGTCTGCTCGCCAACCGAACCGGTCGCACCCAGGATGGAGATGCTGCGGGTCATCGCGGGTGCATCTCCCACAGCAGCACGCCCACAATTGCCACCGGCAACAGGCCGTCGACCCGGTCGAAGACCCCGCCATGGCCGGGGATCAGCCGGGAACTGTCTTTCACGCCGGCGCGCCGCTTGAGCCAGCTTTCGAGAAAGTCGCCCGCCTGCGCCAACACAGCCAGCATGGCTCCTATCGCAAAGGCGATGAACAGCATCGGCCGCAGCACCAGTTCACCGGTGTTCCAGACAAAACTGCCTGCTGAAACCAGCCCCGCCGCCAGCATTCCCCCAACCAATCCGGCCCAGGTCTTGGACGGGCTGATCCTTGGCGCGATCTTCGGCCCGCCGATCGCGCGCCCGCTGAAATAGGCGCCGGTATCGGTTGCAACAACCACTGCGACCAGCCCCAGCACGACCGCGATCGGCAGCACTGCAAGTGAAATCACCGCCAGCGCGACATAGGCTGTTCCTGCCGCGATCGCGACCAGGCGCAGCGCCGGGCTGGCCAGTGCGCGCAGGACCAGCCGCACGAGTTCGCCGAGGCACACCGCGCCGACCATGAGCACCAGAGCACGCCACAACCAGCCGCCCTGCCACATGGCAAGCCCGGCCACCGCCAGCATCACCGCTGCCGAAGCCACCCTTACCGGAAGGTCTGACTTGCCCTTGGCCAGTTTGTCACCTTCCGCCAAAACGCCGCTCCCTCTGGGCAAAATCGTCGAGCGCCTGCTGCAGCATGTCAGGCGTGAAATCGGGCCACAGCGTGTCCACGAACAGCATCTCGGCATAGGCCGATTGCCACAACAGGAAGTTCGACAGGCGGATCTCACCGCTGGTGCGGATCAACAGGTCGAGCGGCGGCAGATCGGCGGTATCGAGCTGCGCCGAGATCGCTTCCGGCGTGATCTCGCCGGCTGCGGCAGCCTTGGCAGCGGCTCGGGCGATCTCCTGCTGCGAGCCGTAATTGAGCGCCACGGCAAGGATCTGCGAGCCCTTGCTGGTCTGCGCCAGCGCATCCTCCAGCATCGCCACGATATCAGGGGCGAGCGAGCGCCAGTCGCCGATGATCTTGAGGCGCACTCCGTTAGCGACAAACTCGGCGAGGTCCGATTTGATGAACTTGCGCATCAGGTTCATCAGGTCGTCGACCTCGTCGACAGAACGCTTCCAGTTCTCGGACGAAAAGGCATAGAGTGTCAGGCACTCGAGCCCCATCGGCTCGAGGCTGCGCACCAGCCGCCGCACTGCCTCAACCCCGCGCTGGTGCCCGACCGAACGCGGCAGGCCACGCTTCTTGGCCCAGCGTCCATTGCCGTCCATGATGATGGCGACATGCCGCGCGTGCCCGGTCTGTGTGGCAGGGCTCACGCCCATCAATCCCCTCCGAAGTCCCGTGCCCTCACTGGGTCAGGATTTCCTGTTCCTTCTTGGCGGCAGCTTCGTCGGCCTCGGCCACATATTTGTCAGTGAGCTTCTGGACCACATCCTCGCCGCGCTTGCGGTCGTCTTCGGAAATGTCCTTCTTCTTCTCGTCGGTCTTGAGCGCTTCCATGCCATCGCGGCGCACATTGCGGATCGCGATCTTGGCCTTCTCGGCATATTGGCCGGCCAGCTTGGCCAGTTCCTTGCGGCGCTCGGCGGTCAGGTCGGGGATCGGCAGGCGGATGGTCTGCCCGTCAATCATCGGGTTGAGGCCCAGATTGGCATGGGCAATGCCCTTTTCGACCGCGATCATGTTCGACTTGTCCCACACCTGCACGCTCAGCATGCGGGGCTCGGGCGCGGATACGGTTGCCACCTGGCTCAGCGGCATCATTGCGCCATAAACCTCGCACACCACCGGATCGAGCAGGCTGGTGTTGGCACGGCCGGTGCGCAGCCCCGCCAGGTCGCCCTTCAGGCTGTCCACGGCGCCGGCCATACGCCGTTCGATATCGGCCTTGTCAAATTGCGGCATGGTTCATGCTTCCTCTTGTACAATAGTCTGCACGCCCTCTCCCTTGAGCACGCGGGCCAGATTGCCCTTCTCGCGAATGGAGAAGACCACGATCGGGATTTGGTTGTCACGGCAAAGCGCCACGGCAGAGGCATCCATCACCTTGAGATTGTCTGCCAATACCTTGTCATAAGTTACTGTATCGAAGCGCTTTGCCTGCGGATTGCGTTTGGGATCACTGTCGTAGACCCCGTCGACACTGGTGCCTTTGAGCAGCGCATCGCATTTCATTTCCGCAGCGCGCAATGCTGCTCCACTGTCGGTAGTGAAATAGGGGCTGCCCACACCTGCCGCGAAGATGACCACGCGGCCCTTTTCGAGGTGGCGTTCGGCGCGGCGACGGATCACAGGTTCGCACACCTGGTCCATCTGTATCGCACTCTGCACGCGCGTGTGGACGCCCAGCTGCTCTAGCGCATTCTGCATCGCCAGCGCATTCATCACCGTGGCGAGCATGCCCATGTAATCGGCCTGAGCCCGGTCCATCCCGGCGGCTGCACCGGCCATTCCGCGGAAGATGTTGCCACCGCCGATCACGAGGCAGATCTCCAGCCCGGTGTCTTTCGCCGCCTGCACTTCCTTGGCAAGTTCGGCCACGAACGACGGATCGATTCCGAACTGCTGATCCCCCATCAGCACCTCGCCCGAAAGCTTGAGGAGGATGCGTTTGTAGCGGGGCTTGGACATTATCGGACAGAATCCCTGCGGGTGTGAAACTGGGCTGAGTCCTTAGCCACCTAGCCAGCCCCGCGCAAAGGGAAAGGCGTGGCGATCAATGCGGCACGCGAGCAGGCAACAGATAGAGCAAGCCCTGGGTGAAGCCGCGCGGCGCAACCGAGAGATGGTCCTCATCCAGCAGCACCGTCGCTTCCAGCTCAAGCCCCGGATAGTTGCGCGCGCGTAGCAGCCGTTCGAAGGTGCGATTGTCTTCGACCATATCCACTTCCTGCTGGTAGCGGCGATCGTCCACGCGCTGTGCCTCGTACTCGCCGACATAGAGATAGACCCTGGCATCAAGCGAAGTTTGCTGATCCAGCAGCGCCGGCATTTCCCGCAGGAGGTGGCGCTTGTCGTACCAGAACGAGGGGCTGCCAAGCACATAGCCGCCAAACATTCCGGGCTCTGTCAGGAGGATCTGGGCGCCCAGCAGCGCACCGTACGAGTGGCCCACCAGCATCCGGCGATCCGACTGGGTCCGCCAGCGCTTCTCGACGAAAGGGAACACCCTATCGCGAAGATAGTCGCGATACCGCAGCGACTGCCCGTGCTCAGCGCCCGGCGGCGCATCGCTTGCACCGGTGGGCGTAGGGGTATAGTCGCGGCGCCGACTGGCCATCGGATCCTTGCCCTTTTCATAGGAAAGGCCGACCAGAATGAATTCCTCAACCCGCGGGCCCGCACCGTTCATTCGCCGGGCAATCAGGCGCAGCATCGGGAAACCATAATCGGCGTCGGTGACGTAAAC
>JBMSNZ010000098.1:0-8335 GCA_049421965.1 Erythrobacter sp. | reverse complement strand
TTGATCAGATGGCAACGTGTCTGACGGGATGCTGGAGATCGCCCTACCAAGAGTGCTGTCCTGAAACGGCTTGCGCTGCAACCGATGCTGCCGACAATTCAGATTGCTCGACTTCTGCTAAGTTGGAGATTAGCATGGAATGCAGCGAATTCGGGGGGGGAGATCGTGACTTGAATTTTTCAGTGACGGGCATCTATCGCTATCCGGTCAAATCCATGCAGGGGGAAGCGCTAGATCGGGTAGTGGTCGGCACCGGCGGCCTGGCACTGGATCGGGGCTGGGCACTGAGGGACGAAGAAAACGGCAATATCCTCAGCGCAAAGCGTATCGGTGAATTGCTCGAATGTTCGGCCCGTTACGTCGATCACCGCAACGACAATTCGATCCCCCATGTTGAGATCAGCCTGCCGGGTGGCAAAACGATCCGGTCTGACGATCCTGGTGCCAACAACAGCCTTTCGGAATTCCTTGACCGGGCCGTGACGCTTTGGCCGCTACAGCCAAAGGAAGATGCGGAGCATTACCGCATCAGGCGGGATCCCGATTTCGATTTGGAACGGGAGCTGCGTGAAATTTTCGCGCTCAATCCGGACGAAGGGCTGCCCGACCTAGGCAAGTTTCCGCCGGAGGTTCTCGAGGAATTGTCGGTCTATTCTTCGCCGCGCGGGACCTATTTCGATGCATTTCCGATGAATTTCCTCACCGAAGCATCGCTGCGCCGGATGGCACAACTGATGCCGGGCGTGAAGGTCGGCAGGGAGCGCTTCCGGCCCAACATCCTGGTGGGCGACGATCAGCAATGCTGCGACACGGTAGAGTTCGATTGGGTAGGCAAAAAAGTATCAGTTGGAGGAGCGAAGTTCGACATCGCCATGGAATGCCCGCGCTGCGTCATGACGACGCGGGCCCAGCCAGGTTACGAGAAGGCCAGCTCGATCATGCGAACCCTGGTACGCGAGCTGAACCATAACCTCAGCGTTTACGCGAATGTCGCACGCGGCGGCGTGATCAGCCTTGGCGACGCGGTTGAGGTCGTAAGCGAATCACGGTGACGAATCGCAGTTAAAGCGAAGAGATGGCGGGATAGATAACGGTCTTCCCGCCCGCACAACAAACGATCTTGCCTCTCCCGTCTGGACTGCCTTACGCTACGCTTCAGCGCCGGAACTCTAACTTAACCAGTGGACGACCCTAATGGGGCAGGTCAGCCGCGTCACACCTGAAAACGGTGGCGATATTTTGGCCTTCCGCAAGTCCGATCTCAAGGACGAGGACAGCGTTCCGCAGCTGGACCAGCGCTATGGCTATGACGTGAAGGACGCTGACAATGGCAAGCGTTATGCGGTCAATGTCCATCTGCAGGCCGAAACAGCCAATACGGTCAAGGAACAGGCTCGCAATCAGGCCGGCTGATGCAGGGCTAAGCCTGCGGCCTTCGCCCTCGGTTCGCGAACCTTTCCAAACGAATGCAGGTCGCATCTGCACCCATGCGCCCCGAGAGGTTTATGAGCACTTGCTCCTGCATCTCCAACTAGAGCCCTCGCCACTAGCTGGCGGGGGCTTTTTTGTTCGTGCCCGCCCGCTGGTTGCGCGCTTGGGCCAAGGCATCGCCAAGGTTGGTGTAGCGATAGGCGCCGACGGTATAGCTCGCCACAAGCGTCAGGATGACGCCCAGTTCCCGCAGGTCCGCCATGTCCGCTGCCAGCGCATCGCACTGCTCCAGATCGACCCGACCCCCTTCTCCGAGCATGTGGGAGTGGCAACGGGGCAGGAATGTGTCTTGTGTCATCAGAGGATGTCCTCGTCTCGTAAGCGGGAGCGCGAGGTCTCTCAGGCGCAAGAGCTTATTGGTACATTCTTGCGATAGCTTGGATATGGGGACCGAAGGGCAAATTACCACAGATTTCGATCGACTTTATGGTGTCAGCTTTCCACCCACAACTCGCCGCCCGCTTGAACTTCGCGACGCTTCGATAGCAGTCAGTCAGCTTTTGACCCGGTTGTGGCCTTTCGCCGGTCCGTCGCGCACGCACGCACGACCGTCCCCCGCCATCACGTGTTATGCATGTACCAGGCGTAGTCGAGTTCGGTCACTTCGCCGAAGAAGCGCGCCATCTCCACTTCCTTGACCGTCCAGAAATGGGTGACGAAGCGGTCACCCAGATAGTCGCGCGCCAATATCAATCGATGCCAATCCAAGATCTCGCGCTGCAAATCCCCTACAGACCAAAGGATATGTCGCCGCTTCAAGCCTCGTCTGGGGGAAGCTCAAGCAGCACGAAATCAGTTCGTCCAGATGCAAGGATCGCGAGTGCCAACGGCCGGGAAAACAGCAGTTGCCTAAAGGATCTCAGGCCAACGCCGAACCGTTCCGGGCTAGCGATTGCGTGAATGGATCCGCAGCGTTCCGATATACGCGGCGGCGGCAATAGGCTTTCATCCAGGGGGCGCCACCGCCAGGTGGTGCATTGATCACAGCGTTCGCCGGCCAGCCCGTGGCGTGCCTCCAGCACATTCACAAGCGCATCAGGTTGGTACCATGGCTCAGGTGTGGCCGGGATGACCAGTTGTCGAGCCGGGACGCGCTTTCCGCGCGGCGTAAGAATCTCACGCGTTTCGACACCAAATTGCCGCTCAAGGCGCGCCGCCAACCCTTCCTCTAGGCAAACCACATCGAACAGCCAGTTCGGTACCCACGCTCCGGCGACGCAACCCAATTCACGGGCCTGCAACACCAGCATGCCAGACTGTTCTGCGAACGGCGTGCCGCAGGTCCGACACCACCCGTTCTCTCCAAAAAGCGGTGTGCGGCCGAAGCTGTCTTCAGGCCAAGGCAAGCCACGATTTCTGGTCAGCTGGAGCAGCACATAATCCGTCACCTAAAGACCAATACCACGCCGTGACGCTTCAGCCAACGCGGGCCGACAGGCGGCAAAAGCGGCCACCGCCGCGATCACGCGTTATGCATGTACCAGGCGTAATCGAGCTCGGTCACTTCGCCGAAAAAGCGCGCCATCTCCACTTCCTTGACTGTGCAGAAATGGGTGACGAAGCGGTCGCCCAGATAGTCGCGCATCCGGCTTGAGGTCTTGAACGCCTCGATCGCATCGGCCCAGTGGTTGGGCAGGCGATAGTCTTCGGGCGCCTGTTCATAGCCGTTGCCGGTGATCGCCGGGCCGGGATCGATCTTGCCGGTCATGCCGTGATGCATCCCGGCCAGCACCGCCGCCACCGCCAGATAGGGATTGGCATCGGCCCCGCAGATGCGGTGCTCAACATGGCGCGAGGCAGGCGATCCGGCCGGCACGCGCAGGCTGACCGTGCGGTTGTTCACGCCCCAGGTCGGCGCCACCGGAGCATAGGAATTGGCCTTGAAGCGCCGGAACGAATTGGCGTTGGGGGCGAAAATCGCCATCGATTCCCCCAGCAGTTCCTTCATCCCGCCGATCGCATGGCGCAGCAGCGGCGAACCTTCGGGATCCTCGCTGGCAAAGGCATTGGCGCCGCTTCGATCTGCCATCGAGACATGCAGATGCATCCCGCTGCCGGCCTGTTCGGCAAAGGGCTTGGCCATGAAGCTGGCGATCATGCCGTGCTGCGCGGCAACGCCCTTGACCAGCCGCTTGTACATCACCGCATCGTCCGTGGCGCGCAGCGCATCGGGCTTGTGCCGCAGCGTCAGTTCGAACTGGCCGGGGGCATATTCGCTGATGCCGGATTCGAGCGGGATGCCCTGCACATCGCAGGCCGCGTAGAGATCATCGAAGAAGGGCTTGAAATCCTCCATCTCGCGCAGCGAATAGACCTCGTTGCTGCTCGGGCGTTCGCCGCTCTTGAGCCCGCGCGCGATCACCGGCTTGCCGTTGCCCGCTTCGAGCAGGAAGAATTCGAGCTCCACCGCCACCACCGGGGTCAGCCCCTCGGCTTCGAGCCGGTCAACCACGCGGCCCAGCACATGGCGCGGGTCAAGGTCGCTGGGGGTGTGGTCCAGTTCGTAGAAGCTGGTGGTGAACTGCGCGGCATGTTCGCCCAGCCACGGCGCGCGCACCAGCGTGCCGGGCACCGGCAGGCAATAGCGATCGGCATCGCCGTCTTCCCACACCAGCCCGGTTTCCTCGGTGTCGCGCCCGGTGATGTCGATCACCAGCACCGATCCCGGCAGGAATCGGCCGCTTTCATACACCGCCAGCACTTCATGCTGCCGCAACCGCTTGCCGCGCGGCACGCCCGACATATTGGTGAAGATGATGTCCACCGCATCCACTTCGGGATTGGCCGCGAAAAAGGCGCGCGCTTCCTCCAACGTAGCGATCTTGCTGGAACTTGCGGGGCTGGATTGGGCTTGCGTCATTGTGTGAGCTTCCTGAGACATTGGTCGAGCGCGGCTGCGAGCCGCCCGACCTGGGCATCGGTGGTTTGCGGGCAGACTAGCATCATGTTGTGGAACGGGGCGATCAGAACCCCGCGATTGGTGAGGAAAAGATGGATCGCGTGCTCGATCGGCCCGTTCATCGCGGCGCGCGCCTCGGTGCCGTTGCGCGGCGGGGCGTCCGCGCAGAGGAATTCGATCCGCGCCCCGACATGCAGCACCGGCCAGGGCAGGCCGTGGCTGCGGATGACCTCGCACAGTTCCTCGGCAAGGCGGCTGGCGAGCGGCAGCATGTGGGCATAGGCCTCGCGCGTCATCACCTCGGTCAGGCAGGCGCGCATCGCGGCCAGCGCCAGGGCATTGGCCGAGAGCGTGGTACCGATGCCCGAATGGCCCTTCTCGCCTTCATCGCGCAGCCGCTCCATCCGCGCCGCCACTTCGGCGCTGAAGCCATAGACCGCGCACGGCACCCCGCCCGCCACCGGCTTGCCCAGCACGAACAGATCGGGCTGCGGGCCGAAGCTGGCGGTATGCCCGCCATAGCCGCTCGAAATCGTGTGCGTTTCATCGAACACCAGCAGCGTGCCGTGGCGCCGGGTCAGCTCGCGCACCGCTTCGAGATAGCCCGGATCGGGCAGCACCATGCCGACATTGGTCAGTGCGGGCTCCATCAGGATCGCGGCGACATCGCCCGGCGCCAGCGCGGCTTCCAGCGCGGCAAGATCGTTGAATTCGATCACGCGCGTATGTTCGCGCACATCGTAGACCTGCCCCACCAGCGACTGGCGAAGCTCGGGCACGCCGTCGCGCAGGTCCACGAACACATCGTCCACCGCGCCGTGATAGCAGCCGTTATAGACCAGGATCTTGTCACGCCCGGTGATCCCGCGGCACCAGCGTATCACCGCGCGGTTGGCTTCGCTTGCGGTCGAGGTCACCTGCCAGAACGGCAGGCCGAACCGGCTGGCCAGCTCGTCCGCCACCACCGGCGCGTCTTCGGTCGCCAGCATGTAGGTAAGCCCGCGTGAGGCCTGCCGCGCGATCGCGCGGGCCACCGGCGCCGGCGAATGCCCGAACATCGAGCCGGTGTCGCCCAGGCAGAAATCGTCATAGCGATGGCCGTCGACATCCCACAGTTCAGCGCCCTGTGCGCGCTCGGCAAACAGCGGAAACGGCGTCCCCCAGTCGAGCATCCAGTGGAATGGCACGCCGCGATGCCAATGTTCCGCCGCACGGCGCGACAAGCTGTGCGAACCGGGGTTGGCCGCGCGAAAAAGGGCCTGTTCCTCGGCGAGCATGGTTTCGAGGGCGGTGGTGGAGATCATAGCCGGTCCTTCAGGGCATACCACAGCATGCCCAGCACGTAGAGCGGGTGGCGCAGCAGGGGGCCACCGGGGAACCGGCGCACCGGCAGGCTGGCCATCAGGTCGAAGCGCCCGGCGGTGCCGCGCATCGCCTCGGCGATCAGTTCGCCCGCCAGCGTGGTCAGCAGCACGCCATGGCCCGAATAGCCTTGCGCGAAGAAGCTGTTCCCGATCCGCCCGAAATGCGGCAGCCGGTTGAGCGTGACGCCGATCGTGCCGCCCCAGCCATGCTCGAGCTCGATCCCCGCCAGCTGGGGGAAGATCCGTTCGAGGTGCGGGCGCACGAAAGCGCCGATGTCGTGCGGCGGGCGCGGCGAGTATTTCTCGCCTCCGCCGAACAGCAGCCGGTGGTCGGCAGTGAGCCGATAGTAATTGAGCACGAAGCGGCTTTCCGCGATCGAGGCGTTCGACGGAATCAGCGCGGCTGCCTCGTCCGGCCGCAGCGGCCTGGTCGTCACATTGTAATTGATGACCGGCATCATGATCTGCCGGAACCCGGGCTCGAGCGCGCCGATCTCGCTGTCACAGGCAAGGATGCCATAACGCGCGGTGACGCGCCCGGCCGGGGTGACAACCGACACCGGGCTGCCATGGTCCACGCTCAGCGCAGGCGTTTCCTCGAAGATCCGCACACCTGCCGCTTCTGCTGCGGCGGCCAGGCCAAGCGCATAGTTGAGCGGATGGAGATGCCCGCCTTGGCGGTCGAAGCTGCCGCCATGATAGGCTTCGGTAGCGACATACTGGCTCACGTCCTGGCGCTCGACCACGCGCACCGCATCGTAACCGGCGAGGCGCTGAAGCAGGTCCTGCTCGCGCCGCATGGCTTCGAGATGCGCCGGCTTCCACGCCGCGTGGAAATGCCCGTCGCGCAAATCGCAGGCAATGCCATGGCGCGCGATCCGCGCGCGCACCGCCTCGGTGGCGGCGAGCCCGATCTCGACCAGGGGTTTCGCGCGCGCCTCGCCGAATTCCTCGACCAGGTCGCTCGCGGACCAGCGCAAGCCGGGGATCATCTGCCCGCCGTTGCGGCCGGAGGCGCCCCAGCCGATGCGGCGCGCTTCCACCAGCACGACCGAGAAGCCGGCTTCCGCCGCGCTCAACGCGGCCGACAATCCGGTGAAGCCGCCGCCCACCACCACCACGTCGGCTTCGACCGCACCCGCCAGCGCCGCTCGCGGCGCGAAGGGCGCGGCGGTCGCCGCATAGTAGCTGGCCACATGGCTAACCATGGTTACACGCGCAGCAACAGGTGCTCGCGTTCCCAGGAACTGATCACCGACTGGTAGGCAAACAGTTCGGCATCCTTGATGGCGTAGAACACGTTGAAGAAGTCTTCGCCCAGGTAGTCGCGCACCACGCGGCACTTGTTGAACCGGTCAAGCGCGGATTCGAGCGTGCGCGGCAGCGTGCGGGCGCGGTTATAGGCGTTGCCATTGACGCTCTTGGGTGGCTGCATCCGCTCGACCATGCCGATGTACCCGCAGATCAGCGAGGCAGCGACCGCCAAATAGGGATTGGCATCAGCGCCAGGCAGGCGGTTTTCGACCCGGCGGTTGCGGCCATCGGAGATGGGAACGCGCAATCCGCATGAGCGGTTGTCGGTGCCCCACTGGACATTGACCGGCGCGGCGCTGTCAGGCCGCATGCGCCGGAACGAATTCACATTGGGGGCAAACATCGGCGTGATCTGCGGCAGCAGCCGCGCCAGGCCGGCGATGTGGCTGCGGAACAGCGCGCTGTCCCGGCCATTCTGCGTGGCGAAGACATTCTTGCCGGTCTCGATATCCAGGATCGACTGGTGGATATGCATCGCGCTGCCGGGCTGATCGCTCATCGGCTTGGCGAGGAACGTGCCATAGACCCCGTGCTCCAGCGCGACCTGGCGCACGATCCGCTTGAACAGCAGCACCTGGTCCGCCAGCGCCAGCGGATCACCATGCACGAAATTCACCTCGAGCTGGGCAGCGCCGGCTTCGTGGATCATCGTGTCGATGTTGAGATCGGCCTTCTCGCAGAAATCGTAGATGTGCTCGATGATGTCCTCGAACTCGCCCAGCGCTTCCAGACCGAATGGCTGGCTGGCGGATTCGGCGCGGCCCGACCGGCCCGTCGGCGGCTGCAGCGGAAAATCGGCGTCGAGATTTTTAGAAACGAGATAGAACTCGACTTCGGGGGCGATCACCGGGCGCCAGCCGCGCTTCTCGTAAAGTTCAAGCACGCGCTTGAGGATCATGCGCGGGGCGATCTCGATCGGCTCGCCACCTCGCACATGTGCATCGGCAATGACATAGGCGGTCGGCGTCTGGAAGCCGGGCGCTTCGCGCAAGGTCGAGGCATCGGGCACCAGCATGATGTCCGGATCGTAAGGCGGCACCACGTCATCGATGTCTTCGGGGTATTCACCCGTCACTGTGACGGAAAACACGCTGATCGGAATGCGCAGCGTGCGATCGGTGAGCGATTTGAGGAACTTGTTGGCGGGCAAGACCTTGCCGCGCTGAATCCCGTTCATGTCCGGGACAATACATTCGACTTCGCTGATTCCGCGCTCGCTGATCCAGCTGGCGATATCGGTACTCATAAAACTCCTGTCTGGAACGGC
>JBMSNZ010000097.1:0-8393 GCA_049421965.1 Erythrobacter sp. | reverse complement strand
TGTTCTGCCAGCAGCTTGCTGCAGGCTGCAATTTCATTCCACTGAGCCGCCGCTGGCCCGCCGATCTGGAAACGCCACTGAGCACCTGGCTCAAGGTGGGCGCAGCCAGCTCCCATGGTGTGTTGCTCGAATCGGTCGAAGGCGGCGAAGTGCGCGGGCGCTACAGCCTGCTGGGCCTGGACCCCGACCTGGTGTTCCGGGCACGCGGCGACATGGCCGAGATGAACCGGCACTGGCAGCATGACCGCGCTGCGTTCGAGCCCTGCGAGAGCGGCAGCCTCGCCGCGTTGCGCGAACTCGCCCAGGCCTGCCGGATCGATGTGCCGGAGCAGCTGCCGCCGGCGCTTGCCTGCCTGGTCGGCTATTTCGGGTTCGAGACCGTGGGCCTGGTCGAACACCTGCCGCGCGCTCCGGCAAGCCCGCTCGACCTGCCCGACATGCTGTTCGTGCGGCCCACGCTGATTCTTGTGTTCGATGGCTTGAGCGACACGCTGTTTGCCATCGCGCCGATCTGGCAAGCCGCCGATCCACAGCGCGCGATCGAGCAGGCGGGCGAACGGATCGACGCCGCGCTGCGCCGCCTTGCCAGCACCCCTGCCCCGCGCACCCGTGCCGGCGACCTGCCCGACATGGCGCTCAACCCGGCGATGCCCGCAGACGATTATCGCGCCATGGTGCTGCGCGCGAAGGATTACATCACGGCAGGCGATATCTTCCAGGTGGTGCTGGCACAGCGCTTCACCTGCCCCTTCCCGCTGCCTCCGATCGAGCTTTACCGTGCGCTGCGGCGGGTCAATCCCTCGCCCTTCCTCTATTTCCTCGACCTGCCCGGCTTTGCCGTGGTTGGCTCGAGCCCCGAGATCCTGGTGCGCGTGCGGGACGCCGAGGTGACCATCCGCCCGATCGCGGGAACGCGCCCGCGCGGTGCCAGTGCGGCCGAGGACCAGGCCAACGAAGCCAGCCTGCTGGCCGATCCCAAGGAACGGGCAGAACATCTCATGCTGCTTGACCTTGGCCGCAACGATGTTGGACGGGTGGCTGCGCGCGGCACCGTGGCGGTGACCGACAGTTTCACGATCGAGCGCTACAGCCACGTCATGCATATCGTCAGCAATGTTGTCGGCCGGCTCGACCCTTCGCGCGACGCGATCGATGCGCTGCTGGCAGGCTTCCCGGCGGGCACTGTGAGCGGCGCGCCCAAGGTCCGCGCCTGCCAGATCATAGCCGAGCTCGAACCCGAGGCGCGCGGCGCCTATGCCGGCGGAGTGGGCTATTTCGCACCCGACGGTTCGGTCGACAGCTGCATCGTGCTGCGCACCGCTGTGGTGAAAGACGGGGTGATGCATGTCCAGGCGGGCGCGGGCATCGTCGCCGATAGCGATCCGGACTACGAGCTGGCCGAATGCAAGGCGAAAGCCGGCGCGCTGTTTGCCGCCGCGCGCGAAGCGGCGCGCGTCACAACCGATCCCGGATACGGCCAATGATCCGTGTCATGGCGGCGGCCGCAACGCTGCTGGCGCTGGCGGGCTGCGGGATCCAGGGCGGCGAGCCGGTCACCCGGACCGAGATCGGCGGCAAGAAATTGGCGCAGGGCAAGTCCTCGCCCACCCCCGCCCCGCGTACGGATTCGGCCTGCCGTGCGGTCGAGTACGAAGGCGTGCCGTTGACCCATTGCGTGGCCGATCCGGCGCGGCACAGCATTTCTACCATGCTGGCCGACCCTTCGGGCAAGCTCTACCGCTCGCTCGCCACCTACGCCGCGGCGCTGGGCAATCAGGCGGGGACGGTGGCCTTTGCCGTTAACGCCGGCATGTATGATGAGGAAGGCAAGCCGATCGGTTACTACGTCGAGCGCGGCGAACGCCTGAAGGAGCTGAACCGCGCTGACGGCGAAGGCAATTTCCACCTCAAGCCCAACGGCGTGTTCTTCGGCAGCGAGGGCAAGTGGCAGGTCCGCACGGCAGACGATTTCTATGCCAATGTCGGCGATCGCCCGCAGTTCGGCACGCAATCCGGGCCGATGCTGCTGATCGCGGGCAAGCTTCATCCCGAGTTGCAGGACGACGGGCCATCGCGTGCGATCCGCAATGGCGTGGGCGTGGATGCACAGGGCAAGGCGCATTTCGTGATTTCCGACGCTCCGGTCAGTTTCGGGCAGCTGGCCCGCTTCTTCCGCGACGAATTGAAAGTGCAGAATGCGCTCTATCTCGATGGCTCGATATCCGCGCTGTGGGACCCTCCTTCGCAGCGGCTCGACAGCGGTCCGCCGATCGGCCCCTTGATTGTCGTGACGAAACGCGCAACGGCGGCCCCATGATCCTTGTCATCGACAATTACGACAGCTTCACCTTCAACCTGGTCCATTATCTGATGGAACTGGGCGCCGATGAGCGGGTGGAACGCAATGACGCGCTGAGCGCCGCAGCTGCGATACGCACCAATGCCGCCGGTTTCCTGATCTCGCCCGGCCCCTGCACCCCCAATGAAGCGGGGATCAGCCTTGATCTGGTGGCGGCCTGCGCCGATGCGGGCAAGCCGCTGCTCGGGGTATGCCTGGGGCACCAGTCGATCGGCCAGCACTTCGGCGGCACGGTGAAGCGCGGCGGGCTGATGCATGGCAAGACCTCGCCGGTCAGCCATGACGGTTCGGGCGTGTTCGCCGACCTGCCCTCACCCTTCACTGCCACCCGCTATCACAGCCTGGTGGTAGAGGATGTGCCGGAGGAACTGGTGGTCAACGCGCGATCGGACGATGGCTTCACCATGGGCTTCCGCCACCGCGAGCTGCCGATCCACGGCGTGCAGTTTCACCCTGAAAGCATCGCGACCGAGCACGGACACGCCCTTCTCGCCAACTTCCTGGCCCTGTGCGGGATCAAGGCTGGCAGGCTTCCCGCATGAAGCATCTGCCGCTCGCCGTGCCGCATATGAGCGAGGCCGAAGCCGAAGAGGTGTTTGGCTGGATCCTTGACGGCGAAGCCAGCGAGGAAGAGATCGCCCGCTTCCTGCTTGCCATGACCGAGCGCAGCGAAACCGCCGAGGAAATCGCCGGCGCGGCGCGCGCGCTGCGGGCACGGCTGATACCGATCGACGCGCCCGAAGGCACCGTCGACTGCTGCGGGACGGGTGGCGACGGGCACCACACGCTCAATGTCTCCACTGCGGTTAGCCTGGTCGTGGCCGCCTGCGGCGTACCGGTGGCCAAGCACGGCAACCGCGCCGCTTCCTCGAAATCGGGGGCAGCCGATACGCTGGAAGCGCTGGGGCTCGACATGGAAGCGGCCGGGCGGACCGCCGAGAAGACGCTGGCCGAAATCGGCATCTGCTTTCTTTTCGCCAGGAACCATCACCCGGCCATGGGGCGGATCCAGCCCATCCGCCAGCGGCTGGGCAAGCGCACGATCTTCAACCTGATGGGTCCGCTGTCGAACCCCGCCGGGGTCAAGCGCCAGCTGATCGGGATCGCACGCCCGGCCTATGTGCCGATCTATGCCGATGCCAAGGCGCGGCTCGGCACCGAACGCACCTTCATCGTCTCGGGCGACGAAGGGCTGGACGAACTCAGCCTCGCAGGTGGCAACGAACTGGCCGATGTGCGCGGCAGCGAGTTCGAGATGCGGCGCGTTTCGGCGGAGCTGGCCGGCCTGCCGCATGCCCCGGTCGAGGCGATCCGTGGCGGCGATCCGCTGCACAATGCGAAGGCATTGAAAGCGCTGCTTGACGGAGTGCCCGGGCCCTATCGCGACGCCGTGCAATTCAACGCTGCCGCCACGCTGATCGTGGCCGGCAAGACCGACGACTGGGGCGAAGGCGCGGATCTGGCAGCTGAAGCGCTAGACAGCGGAAAGGCCGCACAGCTGCTGGCCCGCTGGATCGAACTGGCGCGATAGGCCCGGATGGCAATGAACAAGCTCGAGGAAATCTGCGCCACCAAGCGCCAGGAAGTGGCCGAGCGCCGCGCTCTCCGCTCACTGGCCGCGCTCGATGCCGCGGCCTCCGCACAGTCGCGCCCGCGCGGATTCGAGGCGGCGCTGCGCACGCGTGCTGCTGAAGGCTTCGCCCTGATCGCGGAAATCAAGAAAGCTTCACCCTCCAAAGGCTTGATTCGAGCAGATTTCCAGCCTGCAGCCCATGCTCGCGCCTATCAGGCAGGGGGCGCGGCCTGCCTCTCGATCCTGACCGATGCGCCCTATTTCCAGGGGCATGAGGACTTCCTGGTCGAAGCGCGCGCTGCCTGCGATCTACCGGTCCTGCGCAAGGATTTCATGGTCGACCCGTGGCAGGTCGCCGAGGCCCGCGCGATTGGTGCCGACGCGATCCTGATCATCGTCGCCGCGCTCGATGACGGCGCCATGGCCGAAATCGAAGCGGCCGCGGCCGAGCGCGGGATGGACGTGCTGGTCGAAGTGCATGACGAGGCCGAGCTGGAGCGTGCGGCGCGGCTGCACTCGCGACTGATCGGGGTAAACAACCGCGATCTGAAAACCTTCACCACCGATCTGGCAACGACCGAGCGGCTTGCCCCGCTTGCGCCACAAGGCACGCTGCTGGTTGGCGAAAGCGGAATCAACAGCCATGCAGATTGCCTGCGACTTGCCAGTTCGGGCGTGCGCACCTTCCTGGTTGGCGAAAGCCTGATGCGGCAGGACGATGTGGAAGCGGCGACGCGCGCGCTGCTTGCAGGCTGAGCTGTCCTACATCCTGCATTTGCGGCATGGAGGGGCATGACCTTTTGCCCAACCTACCCAATATGCGGCTTGCGACCCGGTCGTGCCGCGGGCAGTTTTTTGGCTGCAAGACTGTGGTGCATGCGGTGCGTTGTTCACGTTACCACACGCCACTATGAACGAATCGCGAATTGAACGAACCCATGTCGAAGCGACTCACTCACCTGGACGATAGCGGCACCGCCCGGATGGTGGACGTTGGCGCCAAGCCTGCCACCGCGCGCATGGCGCGTGCCGGCGGCATTATCCGCATGTCGGCCGAGGCCTTGGCCGCAATCAGGGCTGGCGATGCGCCCAAGGGCGACGTCCTGGGCGCAGCCCGGATCGCGGCGATCATGGCCGCCAAGAAGACCGGTGACCTCATTCCGCTGTGCCATCCGCTCAGCCTTGATGCGGTGGATGTGGAGTTCGCATTCGAGGATGACGGCGTGCGGGTTACGACGACCGCCTCGCTGACCGGCAGGACCGGCGTGGAAATGGAAGCCATGGTGGCTGCGTCTGTCGCCTTGCTGACGATCTATGACATGGCCAAGGCGCTCGACAAGGGGATGGTGATCGGCGAGGTCAGGCTGCTCGAGAAGCTCGGCGGCAAGTCTGGCCACTGGATCGCAGCCTGAGCATGGGGGCTATGCTCAGTGTCGAAGAGGCGCAGGCGCGCGTGCTGGCGCTGGCGCCGTGCCCGCGGATCGAGCAGGTTTCCCCTGAAGCGGCGGGCGGGCGCTATCTTGCGACTGATCTGGTGGCAGAGCGCACCCAGCCCCCGGCCGACCTTTCGGCGATGGACGGCTATGCCGTGGCTGGCCCCGGCCCGTGGCGGCTCGTCGGCGAAAGCCGCGCTGGCGCACCCTTTGCCGGGCGCCTCGACGCAGGCGAATGCACCCGCATCTCGACCGGTGCGCATGTGCCCGCAGGTGCAGACAGCGTGCTGCTGCAGGAAGATGCCGATCTCTCCGCGCCCGGCATGGTCCGCGCGCTCGAGCTGCCCCGCCCCGGCCAGCACATAAGGCAGCGCGGGTTCGATTTTGCCGAAGGCGAGGTGGTCCTGAAGGCCGGTGCCCGCATTGGCGCGGCCCAGCTGGCGCTGGCGCTCAGCGCGGGTCATGGCTCGTTGCCGGTAAGCGCGCCGCCGCGCGTAGCCGTGCTCGACAGCGGCGACGAACTCGTGGCCGATCCCGCCGATTGCGGCCTGCACCAGATCCCGGCGAGCAACGGAGCAATGATTGGCGCGATGCTGGCCTCGCTGGGATGCGAGGTGCTCCGGCTTGGCCCGGTCGCAGACGATGCTGCGGCGCTCGCTGCGGCGCTAGCGAGGGCCGAAAGCGCGGACATCCTCGTCACCACCGGTGGCGCGTCGGTCGGCGATCATGACCTTATCCGCCCGGCGCTCGAAAGCTGGGGTGCGCGGCTCGACTTCTGGAAGGTCGCGATGAAACCGGGCAAACCGATCCTGGTGGCAACGCGCGACAGTGGCTCAGGCCAGCAAGTGATCTTCGGCCTGCCAGGCAACCCCGTATCGAGCTTTGTCACCTGCTTCCTGTTCGTGCTGCCGCTGGTGCGTGCGGCGATGGGAAGCGCTGCACCGCTGCCGCAGCGCGCAACAGTCCCGGCGGGCGACACATTGCCGCCAGTGGGCAAACGGCGCGAGTTCCTGCGCGCGATCTGGGATGGCGAATGCGTGCGTGCTGCGGCCTCGCAGGATTCCTCCGCGCTCGCGGCGCTGGCCTCCGCCAATTGCCTGGTTGACCGCGCGGCCGGATCCGAGCGGACCGAAGCGGGAACATCTGTTCCGGTCTACCTGCTGGAAAATGGCTGAATTGCTTGACTTGGCGAATCAGGTTGCCTAATTGTTCCGTATTCGTTCACCATTCGGGATGAACGGGGAACAGGCAGCCAAGGGAGGTTTTCGCCATGCTGACTGCCAAGCAGCACGAGCTTATCCGCTTCATACAGCAAAGGCTTGAGGAAACGGGCATTTCACCCTCGTTCGAGGAAATGAAGGAAGCGCTTGACCTCAAGAGCAAGTCGGGGGTCCACCGGCTGATTTCTGCGCTGGAGGAACGCGGCTTCATTCGCCGCCTCGCCAATCGCGCCCGCGCACTCGAAGTCATCAAGATGCCCGAAGATGCGGTGCCTTCGTCGCGCCGGTCGGCTCCTGCGAATGACACAGTTGCACCCGCGCGCGCCGCGCCGGTGCTGCGCGAACCTGCCAATGATGTGATCGAGATCCCGCTGCATGGCCGGATTGCGGCCGGCGCACCGATCGAGGCGCTCGAAGGCCAGGCGAGCATGCCGGTGCCCGCGGCGCTGCTTGGACCTGGCGAGCATTACGCGCTCGAGGTGTCAGGCGATTCGATGGTCGAAGCCGGCATTTTCGATGGCGATTATGCTCTGGTGCGCCGGACCGATATTGCACGCGACGGCGAGATCGTGGTGGCGCTGGTCCGCAATGAGGAAGCGACGCTCAAGTATCTGCGGCGCGAGAACGGCATGATACGGCTTGATCCGGCGAATGGCGCCTATGAACCGCAAATCTACCGCCCTGACGAGGTGGTCGTGCAAGGCAAGCTCGCTGGCCTGCTGCGCCGCTACCACTGACAAGACGATTTGCCAGGCAGGGAAGCGCTTCCCGGCAGTTTGCGGGTAGCGCTTTCTCTTGACCGTCAGTTCAGGCGGCGGTCGCGAAAGCCTCGGCACCCAGCGCCAGCATGTTCTCGCTTCCGGCTTCAAGCTTACGGCGCAGCGCGCCGGCATCGGGCAGAAACCGTTCGGCATAATACTTCGCCGAAACCAGCTTGGCCTCATAGAACGCCTTGTCTTCGGGGTTGCCGTCCAGCTTCTCCAGCGCAACCTTGGACATGCGCAGCCACATCAGGCCAAGCACCACGATGCCCATGAGGTGCATGTAATGATGCGCGCCAGCGCCAAGATTGTTGGGATTGGCCATCGCATTCTGCATGAACCACATTGTTGCGGCTTTCTGCTCTGCCAGCGCCTTTTCAAGGCGGGTCGCTAGGTCAGCCAGCTGCGGGTTCCCCTTCCCCGCCGTGATTTCTTCATCGACTAGCTTGAAGAAGGCCTGGATCGCTGCGCCGCCTTTGGCACCGAGTTTCCGACCGCATAGGTCCATCGCCTGGACGCCATTGGTGCCTTCGTAGATTTGCGAGATGCGGGCATCGCGCACGAACTGCTCCATGCCCCATTCGCGGATATAACCATGACCGCCGAATACCTGCTGCGCGTTGACCGCGGCTTCGAAGCCCTTGTCGGTCAGATATCCCTTTATGACCGGGGTCAGCAGGGAAATGAGCGCGTCGGCCTCCTGCCGTTCTTCCTCGGTCTGCGCCTTGCGCGAGAGATCAACCAGCAGCGCACCCCACAGGCACAGCGCGCGCATACCCTCGGTGAACACCTTAGCGTCCATCAGCATACGGCGGACATCAGGATGCACGAAAATCGGATCGGCCTTGGCCTCGGGATCGGCGGGGCCGGTGAGGGCTCTGCCCTGACGGCGATCAAGCGCATAGGCTACGGCATTCTGATAGGCGACTTCTGCCTGGGCGAGCCCCTGGATGCCCACGCCCAAGCGTGCGGCATTCATCATCACGAACATGGCGGCAAGGCCCTTGTTCTCCTCTCCTACCATCCAGCCCTTCGCGCCGTCATAAT
>JBMSNZ010000096.1:0-8507 GCA_049421965.1 Erythrobacter sp. | reverse complement strand
CTCGAGATCCTGTTCGCACAGATTGTGGAAGTGGATCCCGTCAATCCCCTCCAGATGCTCCTCGGTCAGCTGGTCGAGCGGAAAGCCCAGCCGCGATCCGGGCGACGAAGGGTCGTACTTCGCCACTTCGCCGGTCGGCACTTGCGGATTGATCCGCAGGCCGACATCGAAATCCTGCCCCGCTGCGCGCGCATTATCCAGGATCAGCGCGGCGCGCTGGAACTGGCCAGGCGAATTGAAGATCACGTGGTCGGAAAGGCGGCAGATTTCCTCAAGCTCGTCCGGCTTGTAGGCGGCGCAATAGGTCGCGATCTCGCCATCGTAAAACTCGCTGGCGAGCCGCGCTTCCCACAGGCCGCTGGTGCACACGCCGTCGAGATATTCGCCGATGATATGCGCGGTCGACCACATGGAGAACGCCTTCAATGCGGCGAGCACCTTGATGTCTGCCGCATCGCGAATATCGGCCAGCACCTGGCAATTGGCGCGCAGCTTCGCCGCATCGACCACGAAGGCGGGGCTGTCGACGCGGGAGAGATCGAAGTGGGCAAAGGCGCCCGGATCGCCGGCTCTAGTTTCCATCACGGATTCTTTCCATGGCCGCGCCTCTAACTGCAAAGCGGCCCCGCGGGAATAGCCCGCGAGGCCGCCCAGCCCCCCGCTGTGCCGGATTATTTGCCGCTGGGCGGCTGAGGCTTGCGGAACGGATACTCGCGATAGAACTGGTTCAGGTCCTGCATGAAGGCAGGATAGGACGTGCCGAAGGCGAAGTCCGAATTGTCGCCATAGAGCACAAGCACGCCCTCCAGCGGCGCATCGCTGTCGTTGACAATCTCGTGCTTCACAAACTGGGGAACGAAGACACTCATCCCCGCTTCGATCTTCATCGGGCCGTCGTCCGTGTGCAGTGTCCCCGAACCGCTCGTCACCACGAACAGATTGGGCATCTGGCCAAACGACAGGCGTGGATCTTCATTCACCACCTCCTGCGGGCCAATACTGAAATAGGCCACGCGAAAGCCCTTCATGGTGTGCAGGGAAGTCGCCTGCGCGCCATGCGTTTCGAGCGACGTCGCCCGGCTGAAGCGCGTTACCTCGGGCTTGCCCTTGGTGAAGAAGTGCGAAAGTACGAGATAGAGGTCCGCTTCGTCGCCCGAAGTCGACTTGAATCCCTCCATGTCGCGGGTTTCAACCCCGACCTTGTCGCTACCGAAGCTCTGCATCGCGGCGGTCCCGGCATTGACCTCTCCCGACGCGATCTTCTCAAGCACAACCATGCTGGCGATTTCGAAATACCATGTCGGTTCGGCCGGTTCGCCCCGAGACAGCGTGATGTCATGGGGACCAAAACTGTGGTCGGTAAGGCGGCCGCGCGCCGAAGCCACTTCCTTTTGCTTGACGTGGACGCTCCACCATTGCTGGCCTAGCTTGATCCCGAATTTGGCGTCGAGCGCCATCGGATCACTGCGATAGTCTTCGACGAAATCGGCGAGGATCGCCTCGGCCCGCTCGATGTCGCCCTCGCTGATCGAGGTAACGCTTTCGACCTGATTGTTGTCTTGAGCCATCGCCACTCCGGGTACCGCACACATTGCGAGGCCGGCGAGCATGATCGATTTGACGCGCATAATCCACTCCTTCCGCACTGCTGTAATACGGAGGTAATACACACGTCGATTATCTTAAGCAAGCGTTTAATTTAATTATCCACCCTCCCGCGCAGCGCGCGAGTAAACATCGCGGCGAGCGTTTCGGTGAAGGTGTCAAGATCGGGGATGCTCATCGGTCGGTCGAGCGCGCCCGCAGTGGCCTCGCGCATCCGGGTCGCGACAGTGTAGTGGATCAACGGGCCAACAATAACGAGGTGTACGATCTGCGGATCCCACCCGCGCGCCTCGGTGTCGAGCGGAATTGCATCAAGCACGCTCTCGGTCAGCAAGCTAAAACTGCGCAATGTGTTGGCGGTGTCGCGGTTGAGGAGCCGCTCCGGGTCGAGTTGATCGCGCAGGATCATCGGAGCAAGATGCGGCTGGGAGGCGATGGCGCGGGACAGGATGCGCACGAGGTCACGCTCAGGACTGGCGCTGGCAGCCAGATCGCCTTCACGAGCCAGCCGCTGGGCTTCGGCCACGGCATCGGCAAGGATCTCGTCATAGAGCCCGCCCTTGCCATTGAAGTGATACGAAACCAGCGCTTGATTGCAGCCCGCCAGATCGGCAATGTCCCGCACGCCGGTGGCGCGGTATCCGCGCGTTGCGAACAGTTCTGCCCCCGCCGCCTTGATGGCGGCGCGAGTATCGAGCGTACGTTGCTGGGTTGCTCGGGTCTGTGTCTTGCGGGTGGTCATACGCGCGAGCTTAAACGCACGTTTAATTTAGGTCAAAATGGGCGAAGGCGCCCGGATCGCCGGCTTTGGTTTGCATGATACCCCGTCAGTGGATGCAGGCCATTCCGGGTGTGCGGCCGTCGATCACTTCGATGGTGCATCCCTGCTTCGGATAGACGCGCTGGCACATGCCCACAACCGGCGGATCATTCTCGGCCTCATCGGTGCGCATGGACTTGGCCTCGCATTTGCCCTCGCACTGGCTGCTGTCGGTGCATGCCCGGCCGCCATCGGCGTAGCGGCGCTGGCAATATTGGCCATGTGCGGGGCCGAGGGTGAACGGCTTACCGCCCTCTGCCCGACAGGCACGCTTCTCCTCAGCAGTCATAGCCTTGCCCGGCCAATCCGGGTATGGATCAGGTTGCGGGGCGCATGCCGCCAAGGCCAGTAGCGCCCCCAGGATGGCCGACCGCATCAAAACTCCACCTGACCGTCCAGTTCCTCGACGGTCCACGGAAGGCCGTGCTGGTTGAGCATGTCCATGAACGGATCGGGGTCCATTTCTTCCATATTGAACCCGCCCTCACCACTCCAGATGCCCTGAACCACCATCGCGCTGCCGATCATCGCGGGCACGCCGGTGGTGTAGCTTACGGCCTGGTTGCCGGTTTCCTCATAGGCGGCCTCGTGCGAGCAAATGTTCTTGATATAGAACGTCTTTTCGCCCGATCCATCAAGCGCTTCGCCGGTCGCGATCACGCCGATATTGGTGTTGCCCTTGGTCGTTTCGCCCAGCGTTTCGGGCTTGGGAAGCACGGCAGCAAGGAATTGCAGCGGGATGATTTCCACGCCCTTGTACTTGATCGGATCGATGCTGGTCATGCCGACATTCTGCAGCACGGTGAGGTGGGTGATGTACTGGTCGCCGAAGGTCATCCAGAAGCGCGCACGCTCCATCTCGGGATTGAACTTCGCGAGGCTTTCAAGCTCCTCGTGATACATCATGTACATGTTCTTCTTGCCCACGGCTTCGAAGTCGAATTCGACCTTCTTCGACATCGCGGGGGTTTCGACGAACTCGCCACCTTCCCAGTGCCGCGCGGGCGCGGTGACTTCGCGAATGTTGATTTCCGGGTTGAAGTTGGTGGCGAAGTGCTGGCCATGGTCGCCGCCATTGCAATCAAGGATGTCGAGCGTGCGGATGGTCTTCAGCTTGTGCTTCTTGAGCCACATGGTGAACACGCTGGTGACGCCCGGATCGAAGCCGCTGCCCAGCAGCGCCATGATGCCGCGTTCCTTGAACCGATCGTGATAGGCCCATTGCCACTTGTATTCGAACTTGGCCTCGTCCTTGGGCTCGTAATTCGCGGTGTCGAGATAGTTCACGCCAGCTTCGAGGCAGGCATCCATGATCGGCAGATCCTGGTACGGCAGGGCCAGGTTCACCACCAAGCTGGGATTCACCTGACGGATCAGGTTGACCATTGCCGGAACTTCCTCGGCATCGATCTCGTAAGTGGCGATATCCACCGCGGTGCGCGCTTTCACGCTTTCGGCGATGGCGTCGCACTTGCGCTTGGTGCGGCTGGCGAGATGGATGTCGGAGAAGATCTCGCGGTTCATCGCCATCTTGTGGACGCAGACCGAGCTGACGCCGCCGGCACCGATCACGAGGACTGTGGACATGGGGGATTGCCTTTCGAGTTCGAATCTTGCGCGCTCTCTAGTCGAATGCACGATGGGGGTAAATCGATCCGAGCGTTTCCTACATCCGCGGTTTGGGGCATAGCAGGAAAGATGGTCCGATCGCACCCGTCCTGCCGCTATCCTGCCGAGCTGCGTGCAGCCCTGCCACCGATGCGGCCGGGGCAGATTTTCCGCTCCAGAACTGTGGTGCAAGCGGTGCGTGCAACAAGGTTAGCGACATGAGCGACAGCCACCGAATGCCGACACGTGAAGGGGTGATCGAGGCTGCGGAGAAGCTGGCCGCAATCCTTCCGCCCACCCCGTTGCTGCCGGTCGAGATCGGCGGAACGCGCTGCTGGGTGAAGGCGGAAAACCTGCAGCCGATCGGGGCATTCAAGATCCGCGGCGCCTGGCACCGGCTCACCGCGCTTTCGGCTGCAGAGCGGGCCGCAGGCGTTGTTGCCGTGTCGAGCGGCAACCACGCGCAAGGCGTCGCCTGGGCAGCGCGGCGGCTGGGCATCCGCGCGACCATCGTGATGCCGCATGACGCGCCGCAGGTGAAGCTGGACGCAACCCGCGCGCTAGGCGCCGAAGTGGTGCTTTACCAGCGCCCTGGCGAAGACCGCGATGCCGTTGCCGCCCGGCTGATCGCTGAACGGGGCGGCACGCTTGTCCACGCCTTCGGCGATCCGTGGGTGATCGAAGGCCAGGGCAGCGCCGGGATCGAGATCGAAGCGCAACTTGGCCGGGCGCCCAGCAGGATCATCGCCTGCTGTGGCGGCGGCGGACTCGCCGCAGGCCTCGCCCTCGCCTGCCCCGAAGCCGAAATCGTGCCGGTCGAGCCCGAAGGCTGGGACATGGTGGGCCAGTCGCTTGCCGCAGGCCGGATCGTTACCGCAGGCGCCAACCCGCCCCGCACAATCTGCGACGCGCTGCAACCGATGGCGACCAAACCGATCAACCTTGCCGTGCTGCAAGGTCGCGCCCAGCCCGGTGTGGCGGTGACGGACGACGAAGTGCGCGCGGCGCAGCGTTTCGCCTTCTCGCGGCTGCACCTTGTGGTCGAGCCCGGCGGCGCAGCCGCGCTGGCAGCGGCGCTGGCCGGCAAGGCGCCGGTCGATGAGCAAACCGCGATCATGCTGACCGGCGGCAATGTCGACCCGCAGGCCTTCGCCCAGACCATCGCCGATACAAGCGTCGACACAAGATAAGTTGCATTTGACAATCGAATTGAAGCCACGCAGTCTGAGGTCATCGAGGGAGGAAATCCATGCAAGCTCAAATGCTCGCACCGGCTGCTGTGCTGGTGTTGTGGTCGATTGTGATGCTGTTCTGGACCGCGGGAAGCCGTTTCTCGGCCGTGGCCAAGCTGGATCGGCCAGCCGAACCGACCCCGCCCGGAATTCGCGGACAGGACCTTGAAGGCGTGCTGCCCGACAAGGCGAACTGGAAGTCGCACAATTACACCCACCTGATGGAACAGCCGACCATATTCTATCCCACGGTGATCATCATCGCGATGATGGGGGCAGGCGCTGTCGATGTGCTGCTTGCCTGGGCCTATGTCGGTATCCGCATCATCCATTCGGTCTGGCAGGCCACCGTCAACCGCATTCCGGTGCGGCTGCTGCTGTTCCTGCTTTCCACGCTCGCACTCGTCGCGCTGGCGAGCCGCGCCATCGCGCTCACTTTGTTTGCTGATCCGGGAGCTGTCGCATGATCGGAATGGAAATCCTGCAGCCAGTCGTGGCGCTCACCATCTGGACCATGGTGATGTGGGTGTGGATGTATGCCACGCGCATTCCGGCCATGTCGAAAGTGCCCGATATGCCGCCACCTTCGAAAATGATCGGCAGCACCGGCGCCAGCCTGAGAGAGAAGCTGCCGCCGCAAGTCAGCTGGAAGGCAGACAACTACAATCACCTGCACGAAGCCCCGACCGTGTTCTACGCGGTGGCGATCGTGCTGGCGATCATCGGCCAGGGCGATGGCCTCAATGCGCTGCTGGCGTGGATCTATGTCGGGCTCAGGGTTGTACACTCACTGGTGCAGGCGACCGCCAATGTCGTGCTGGTGCGGTTCGTGCTGTTCGCCTTGTCGAGCCTGGTGCTGATGGCGCTGATCCTGCACGCCGCGATGGGCGTGTTCGGCGGCTGAGCGAGGGGCGCCGACCGGCGTCGCCTACTCGGCGGCTTCGGCCGGTGCCTTCTCGAAGTGCAGCGTGGCCAGGAACCGCTCGGCGTCGAGCGCTGCCATGCAGCCCATCCCGGCTGCGGTGACCGCCTGGCGATAGACGTGATCGGTCACATCGCCCGCAGCGAACACGCCGGGGATTACGGTCTTGGGCGTGCCGGGCTCGGTCAGGAGATAGCCACTCTCGTCCAGCGGGAGCTTGCCCTTGAACAGTTCGGTCGCGGGCGCATGGCCGATCGCGACAAAGGCGCCATCGACTTCCAGCGTCGAGATCTCGCCGGTCTGCGTGTCTTCCAGCTCAAGGTGATGCAGTGTGCCGTTCTCGCCTGCCACGAAGCGCGTCACAGCCTTGTTCCACAAGGTGGAGATCTTCGGGCTCTTGAACAGGCGTTCCTGCAGGATCTTCTCGGCGCGCAGTTCGTCGCGGCGGTGGATCAGCGTCACGTCGTCCGAATGGTTGGTGAGGTAGAGCGCTTCCTCGACCGCGGTATTGCCGCCGCCGATCACTGCCACCTTCTTGCCGCGGAAGAAGAACCCGTCGCAGGTCGCACAGGCTGACACGCCCTTGCCGCCCAGCTCCTGCTCGCCCGGCACACCGAGCCATTTGGCCTGCGCGCCGGTGGCAATGACCAGACTGTCAGCGATGTATTCGTCGCCGCTGTCGCCAATGGCGCGGAACGGCGAGCCCGACGCGAGATCGACCTCGACGATCGTGTCCCACATCATGCGCGTGCCCACGTGCTCGGCCTGCTTCTGCATCTGCTCCATCAGCCAGGGGCCCTGGATCACGTCGGCAAAACCGGGGTAATTCTCGACATCGGTAGTGATGGTCAGCTGGCCGCCCGGTTGCACACCCTGCACCACGATCGGTTCCAGCATGGCGCGCGCACCATAGATCGCGGCGCTGTAGCCGGCCGGGCCGGAACCGATAATGAGCATTCTGGTGCGATGGGTCGCCATGTTGATTTCCTGTTCGTATCGCCAACAGACTTAAGGTGTGGCGCCGCGCGCTTCAATTCGCGACGGGAAGGATCGCGTTACGCATCCACAAGTTGTGCTTTCAGCCGCTCGCGCGTCCGGCCATCGACCCCCAGCACCTGCTCGAGATAGGCATCAGCAGAGCCATAACGCTCCTTGAGCGATTGCCGAGCCGCCTCAAGATATGCCGGATCGACCCCCATCAGAACCCGCACGGTCGCTTCATCGATTGTGCCATATTTCTCGCCAAGCAGTTCCATGCCATGCGCGATTCGCTCCTTGTTGTTGGGAGCCTGGTTGGTCAGCAGATAGTCCGCCATGGCATCGTCTGGGTGGACGCCAAGCGCATGGTGCAGCAGGTCTACCGCCATGCCGGTGCGATCCTTGCCGGCCGCGCAATGTACGAGGCTGGCCCCGCGTCCCTGCGCCAGCGCCTCGAAATAGCCGCGTAGCACCTCGTTGAGACCAACACGGTCTGGCAGGGCAGCGTATAGATTGACCATCGCCTGGTGCGCGCCCGCCTCATCGACGCCACCCGTCGCGGCCTGGAGGTGCGGGGCGAGCCCGGCCGTCTCGCCTGCAAAATAGATCACTTCGGCAGCAAATCCCTCAGGCCGCCGGCAGGTCTTCTGGCTTCGTTCGCTGTCGCCGCGAAGATCAATCACATGTTGCAGGCCCAGTCTTGCCACGGTCGCAAGGTCCTGCTCATCCGCATCGGCATGATGGCCGGAGCGAAACAGCAGGCCGGATCTCACCCGCCCTCCACCCGCAACAGCATAGCCGCCATAGTCACGGAAGTTGTGGATAGCACCGGTGGCGAGGAAGCGATCGCGAATCATGACAGATGCCGTGGCAGGCGACGCGCATGGCAGCAAGCGGCATGACATTGCGAACTCCACCTCGGGTCTGCCAGCGCTTGCTTGGTACCTGCCGCCTGGCCTAGTCTTACGGCCAAGACAGTTCCGTCGATCTCACCCGCCTTAGCCCAGGATTTTCGCACACCTATGCTGCCAAGCGTTACCGCGACCGAACTGCCCGGCGTGCTGCTGGTGACGCCAGCACGCCATATGGACGCGCGCGGGTTCTTCGAGGAAAGCTGGTCAGCCCGCGATTTCCCCGCGATCGGTATTGCGGCCGAGTTTGTGCAGGATAATCATTCGCTCTCGCGCATGATTGGTACATTGCGCGGACTCAACTGCCAGGCGCGCTTGCGCGCGTGTTTGCCGAACGCGCGCGAATGTTCGCGCACAACGCCTATGGCGCGTGCCTTGAGGACCTACTCTGAACATAGGAAAGATGGAAGCGGAGGATGCGCTATAACTTT
>JBMSNZ010000095.1:0-8527 GCA_049421965.1 Erythrobacter sp. | reverse complement strand
GCCGGTGCCGCCGGCAATTCCGGCAAAGGTCGTCTCGAACAGCTTGCCGCCGCCCACCAGCCCGGCAGCGGTGTAAACCGCGAAGAACAGCACGATCACCACCGCACAGGTCAGGCGCAGCGCCACCGCCTGATCGGGGAAGCGGTTGGCCAGGAACTGCGGGATGGTGAGCGCGTTGCCCAGCGCCTCGGTCTGCGCGCGCAGGCGCGGGGCGACCACGATCCAGTTGACCAGCGCGCCCACGAACAGCCCGATGCCGATCCACGCCTCGACCAGCCCCGCCGCATAGAGCGCGCCGGGCAGGCCGAGCAGCAGCCAGCCCGACATGTCGGACGCACCCGCGCTGAGCGAGGCGACCGATGGCGACAGGTCGCGCCCGGCCAGCAGGTATCCGGCGCTGTCGGCACTCGACCGGCGCCAAGCGTAAAGCCCGATTGCGAGCATCAGGGCGAAATAGAGCGCGAGCGCGGCCAGGGTTCCGGTTTCCATCAGGCCTTTTAGCCTTAGGCCGCTCCCAGCCGCAATCGCCGCTGTGAGCGTAGCTTACTTGGCGCTCAGTACCCCTGTGCCTGCCCGTCCTTGCGCATCTCGGTCGCGCCGGTCAGCACGCCGGTGTCCGGATCGCGCGCGATCGCCTGGTATCCGCCGAAGAAGATGCCGCTCCCTTCCACCACCACGCGGTGCCCCATGGCCTTCAGCTTCTCCACCGTGGCAGCGGGGATGCCGGGTTCGAGCGAGAGCCGCCCGAGCGGGTCTTTGGTCGGCCCGGTGGCGGGCTCGGTAGGCTGGCGCCCGCCATCATGGTTGAGCCGTGCGGCATCGCCCGCTTCCTGCAGATTCATGCCGTAATCGACGAGGTTGATCAGCACCTGCACATGGCCCTGCGGCTGCATCCCGCCGCCCATCAACCCCAGCGTCATATAGGGCTTGCCGTCCTTCTTCACGAAGGCGGGGATGATCGTCTGGAACGGGCGCTTGGCCGGGGCATAGGCATTGGCGTGCGCCGGATCGAGGCTGAACAGCTCGCCGCGATCCTGGAACATGAAGCCCAGGCCATCGGGGGTGAGCCCGCCGCCCATGCCGCGAAAGTTTGACTGGATCAGGCTGACCATCAGCCCGTCCTTGTCGGCCACGGTCATATAGGTCGTGTCGCCGGGCCCCTCGAGCTTGGGTTCGGGCGCGGGATCACCGGGCGCGAACTCGGGTGTGGCGCGCTCGGGATCGATCAGGGCGAAGCGCGCCTTGCCGTATTCGTCGTTCAGCAGCTCTTCCGGGAAGGGCGCGAAGGCCGGATCGGCATAGAATTTTGCAACATCGGCATAGGCCAGCCGCTTGGCCTCGGTGATGTAGTGGATCACCTCGGGGCTGCCGCGTTCCCACTGCGCCAGATCGACATTCTTCAGGATGTTGACCATTTGCAGCGCGGCAAAGCCCTGGCTGTTGGGCGGCAGTTCGCACAGCTCGTAGCCCTTGCGATAGGCGACGCAGGCCGGCTCCACCCATTCGCTGCGGTGCGCGGCAAAGTCTTCCAGGGTGAAGGCACTGCCTTGCCGCTGGAGATAGCTGACCATGGTGCGCGCGGTCTCGCCCTTGTAGAATTCATCGCGCCCGTTTTTCGCAATCCGTTCCAGCGTGCTGGCAAGATCAGGATTGCGGAACATCTCGCCCACCTTGGGCGCGCCATTGGCGAACCAGGTGGCGCGGGCATTGGTGAAGTCGAATGTGTCGGCGTTGCGTTCGAAGAAGCGCAGATTGCGGCCGAAACCGTCCGCGATCACCGGGCTGACCGGGTGGCCCTCGCGGGCATAGCGGATCACGGGGGCCAGCACCTGCTCCATCGGCAGTTGGCCGAAACGGCGGTGCATTTCGAACCAGCCATCGACCGTGCCGGGGATGGTCACCGAAAGATGGCCGAGCGAAGGCAGTGCGTCGGCGCCGCCAAGCTTCTGCTTGAGCTGTTCGAGCGTCTGGTTCTTCGGGCTGCGGCCCGATCCGTTGAGGCCGTAGAGCTTGCCGGTTTTGGGATCGTGGATGATTACGAAGATGTCGCCGCCGATGCCGTTGCCGGTCGGCTCCATCAGGCCCAGCGCGGCATTGGCGGCAATCGCCGCATCGACCGCGTTGCCGCCGGCCTTGAGGATATCGAGCGCGATCTGCGTCGCCAGCGGGTGGGCGGTCGCGGCCATGCCGTTGCGAGCGTAGACCGGGCTGCGCGACCAGGGTGCGCCGACCGGGCGCCCGCCGGCGCCGATCTGTTCGTGGACAGGCCGGGCTTGCGGTTTTTCGCTCGCGCCGTCCTCTTGCGCAGCAGCGGGGAGGGCCAGCGCCAGGCTGGCTACGGCGGACAACAGGGCAAGGGCGCGGCGCGGCATCGGCAGTCTCCGGTTGGCTTCGACGCCGGAGGACTAATGCGCGCCTGCTGCGCCTGCAAGCCTCAGGCGGCGTCCTTCTTGCGGCTCGCCTTCTTGCGCTCGTGCGGGCACAGGATCGCCTTCCGCAGCCGGATCGACTTCGGCGTCACCTCGACCATCTCGTCATCGTCGATATAGGCGATCGCCTGTTCCAGGCTCATCCGCCGCGGCGGGGTGAGCCGGATCGCGTCGTCCTTGCCCGAGGAACGGATATTGGTCAGCTGCTTCGACTTGAGCGGGTTGACCTCGAGGTCGTCGGGCTTGGCGTTCTCGCCGATGATCATGCCTTCGTAGACGCGCACTTGCGGGCTGATGAACAGCTCGCCGCGCTCTTCCAGCGAATTGAGTGCATAGGCCACCGCATCACCATCCGAGTTCGAGATCAGCACGCCATTGATGCGGCCTTCGATCGGGCCCTTGTAGGGGCCATACTTCTCGAACAGCCGGTTCATGATGCCGGTGCCGCGCGTGTCGGAGAGGAATTCGCCGTGATAGCCGATCAGCCCGCGCGATGGGGCGGAGAAGGTGATGCGGGTCTTGCCGATGCCCGAGGGGCGCATCTCGGTGAGCTCGGCCTTGCGGCGCTGCATCTTCTCGACCACCGTGCCCGAGTGCTCGTCATCGACGTCGATCACGACTGTCTCGTAGGGTTCGAGCCGCTGGCCGCCCTCGTCGCGGAACAGCACCTTGGGGCGGCTGATGCCCAGTTCGAAGCCTTCGCGGCGCATGGTCTCGATCAGCACGCCGAGCTGGAGTTCGCCGCGCCCGGCAACCTCGAAACTGTCCTTGTCGGCGCTTTCGGTGACGCGGATCGCGACATTGGTTTCCGCCTCGCGCAGCAGCCGGTCGCGGATCATGCGGCTGGTCACCTTGTCGCCTTCGCGCCCGGCCAGCGGGCTGTCGTTGACGGCAAAACGCATCGCCAGCGTGGGCGGGTCAATCGGCTGAGCGGCGATCGGCTGCTTTACCGACGGGTCCGCAATGGTGTTGGCCACGGTGGCCTTTTCAAGCCCGGCCAGCGCGATGATGTCGCCTGCCTGCGCTTCGTCCACCGGCACACGCTCGAGCCCGCGGAAGCTCAGCAGCTTCGTTGCGCGGCCCGTTTCGACCACATTCCCGTCCATATCGAGCGCATGGATTGGATCGTTGACCTTGAGCCTGCCCGACTGGACCCGGCCGGTGAGCACGCGACCCATGAAGTTGTCACGATCGAGCAGCGTGGCGAGGAAGCTGAACGGCCCGGTTTCGTCGAGGCCCGGCGCGGGCACATGCCGCACGATCAGGTCGAACAGCGGGGCGAGACTGCCGCTGCGTGCGTCCTGGTCCTCGCTGGCATAGCCGTCACGGCCCGAAGCGTAGAGCACGGGGAAATCGAGCTGCTCGTCGCTGGCATCCAGGCTGACGAACAGATCGAACACTTCGTCGAGCACTTCCTGCGGGCGACCGTCGGGCCGGTCGATCTTGTTGACCACCACGATCGGGCGCAGGCCCAGCGCCAGCGCCTTGCCGGTCACGAACTTGGTCTGCGGCATTGCGCCTTCTGCGGCATCGACCAGCAGGATCACCCCGTCGACCATCGACAGGATACGCTCCACCTCGGCACCGAAATCGGCGTGGCCGGGCGTGTCGACGATGTTGATGCGGGTGGTATCGCCAGCACCGTCCCATTCGACCGAGGTGCATTTCGCCAGGATGGTGATCCCGCGTTCCTTCTCGAGATCGCCCGAATCCATCGCGCGTTCCTCGATCCGCTGGTTCTCGCGGAAAGTGCCGGACTGGCGGAACAGCTGGTCGACCAGCGTGGTCTTGCCGTGGTCAACGTGGGCGATGATCGCGATATTGCGCAGCGAGCGGGACATGGGGAGTTTCCGGTAATGTTGGGGGCGCGGTGCATGTTGCGCCGCACAAAGTGGCGCGCCCCTAACCGATACGCGCCGAATTCACAAGCAAGAGACTGCGATGCAGCGCTGAATGACGTAAGGGAAGGTGTGTCGGCAGGGCAACACGCATGGGGCCGGATGGCGCTTTACCCTGATGATTCTTGTGCGGATTCCCGCGCTGCCCTAATGTATGCGAGAGGGCCGGGGTTGGGGGCGCCTAGACGCAAACGCACTCTCCGCTCCGGTCGCAGTTGAGAGGAGAATTCATGCGCTATCTTTCGTTCGGCAAGCTTGCCGGTTCGTCCCGCTTCGCCCTGCTCGGTGGCGCAGCGGCGATCGCTCTTGCCATGCCCGTCGTGGCCCAGGCCCAGGATGAACAGCCTGCCGCCGAAGAAGAGAGCTTCGACGAGAATGTGATCGTCGTGACCGCGACCAAGCGCGAGCAGACCTTGCAGGAAACACCGATCTCGGTGTCGGTGACTACGGGCGAGACGATCGAACAGGCCCAGATCCGCGACATTCTCGACCTGCAGACCGTGGCGCCCTCGCTGCGCGTCAGCCAGCTGCAGACCTCGTCGGCGACCACTTTCATCATCCGTGGTTTCGGCAATGGCGACAACAACTTCGGGATCGAGCCTTCGGTCGGCGTGTTTATCGACGGCGTATTCCGTTCGCGTTCTGCCGCGGCACTGAACGACCTTCCGAACGTGCAGCGCATCGAAGTGCTGAACGGTCCGCAATCGACCCTGTTCGGCAAGAACGCATCGGCCGGCGTGATTTCGGTCATCACCCGCGAACCGCAGTTCGAGTTCGGTGGCAGTGTGGAAGCGGCTTACGGCAACTTTGACGCGATCTTCCTGAAGGGCGACGTCACCGGGCCGCTGACCGAGAACATCGCCTTCTCGCTCGACGGCAGCCTCCAGAAGCGTGACGGTTTCGGCCGGATCGTCAATCTCGATTCCGAAATCAACAATCGTGACCGCTGGTCGGTACGTGGCCAGTTGCTGATCGAGCCGACAGCCGACCTGCGCGTCCGGCTGATCGGCGATTACACGAAGATCGACGAAATCTGCTGTCAGACCAGCAACCTTGCCGTTGGTCCGACGACCTTCCTCGCGATCGGCGGGGTCGGCGGCCAGTACCCGACCGAATTCTTCAGCGGCGACAACTATCTGAACGTGGTGCCTGTCAACACCAACGAGAACTATGGCTTCTCGGGGCAGATTGACTGGCAGAAGGGCGCATTCTCGATCACCTCGATCACGGCCTATCGCGAACTTCAGAACGCCTTCTCACAGGACGTGGACTTCACCAGCGCTGACCTCACGGTCGAAAGCCGCGATCAGGGTGTCGATACCTTCACGCAGGAATTGCGGATTGCATCGGACTTTGACGGTCCGCTCAATTTCCTGCTCGGCGGCTATTACTTCGACGAGAAGATCACGCAGGACAGCTCGCTCACCGTTGGTGAGGATTTCCGCAACTTCGCGGCGATCCTGGCGGCACCAGCATCATTGCTGCCGCCCAATCCCACGGTGCAACAGCGGATTGCAGTCGGCAATGCCGTCCTGGCCAATGCCGAGACGAACCTGGGCTTGCCGATCGGCTCCATTTTCGGTGGCGATTTCCTGTCGCAGGAGCGTTTCGGGGTCGACAACACTTCCTGGTCGATTTTCGGCACGGTCGATTTCGAGCCGCTTGATGGCCTCGTCTTCACCGCTGGCTTCAACTACACCGACGACAAGAAGGACTTCGCGATCAATTTCGATGCGCTGGATCCTTTGGCGAGCATCAATCTGGTCGACGCTTTCATCACCCTGGCGACTGGCGGGGCAATCACGACCCGCAATCAGTTCCAGGCGCTTCCGGCTCTCAACAGGCAGGCCCTGCTTGCCAATGCCACCAATCCGGCCGTCAACCCGCTGCTTGGGCTGAGCGCGCTGCAATTCCAGACCCCGTTCCCCGACGTGCCGAACGCGGTCGAGGACGGGAAGACCAGGGATGACAAGTTCACCTATCTGCTGCGTGCCGCCTACCAGGTTTCCGACGCGGTCAACGTTTATGTGAGCTACGCCACCGGCTTCAAGGCGACATCGGTCAATCTTTCGCGCGATAGTCGTCCAACTCTGGATGACTATATCCCGGGCCCGGGTGCGCGCGGTTCGACTTTTGGCGCTCCGTCTTCGCCGATCACCGATGCGGGTCTGGCAACGCCGAACCTTTCCACCGGCACCCGCTTTGCCGGCCCGGAGGAAGCCGAGGTGTGGGAAGTCGGGCTTAAGGCACAGTGGCCTGGCTTTGGCTTTAACCTGGCGGTGTTCGACCAGTCGATCGACGGGTTCCAGAGCTTTGCCTTCACTGGCCTGGGCTTTGCGCTCCGCAATGCCGGCAAGCAGTCGGTCAAGGGGTTCGAGATTGATGCCAATATCCAGCCGACCGAGGGGCTGGTGCTGACCTTTGCCGCGACCCACCTTGATCCGCTGTACGACAGCTTCACCGGCAGCGTGCTGGGTGACCTTTCGGGCGAACGTCCCGGCGGCACTCCGGCATGGTCGATCTCGACTTCGGCGACCCATACGCATGAGTTCGATTCCGGCCATCGCCTGATTACCCGCGTCGATTACAGCCATGAGAGCAATGTCGACATCAACAATGGCCTGCCGACCTACAATCTGGCGCTTGGCAACACCAAGATCTTCCGCCGCGAAGTGAATCTCGTGAACGCATCGATGACATTGGCGCTGGAAAACGGCATCGAAGTGGGCGGTTTTGTCCGCAACCTGTTCGACGACCGCTACATCCTGACCAACTTCGACGGCGTGGCGCAGGCGGGAACGGTGTCGGGTTATCCCAGCGCACCGCGCACCTATGGCGGTGTGGTACGCTACAAGTTCTGACGCTTCGCTTCAGGGACCAGAACACGCGAAGGGGGTCGGCGAAAGCCGGCCCCCTTTTGCTTGATTTCGCAGCAACTTGCGTCAAGACTCCGCTGGTCTCGTGACTGGGGGAGGGTTGAATGGAAAATTACGCGGGTTTTTGGCTGCGCTTTGCGGCCTATCTGATCGATTTCGCGATCATGCTGATAGCCAACATCGCGGTCTACGCGGTGTTTGGTCTGTCGTTCCTCGAAGCAGCGGCAGCGCCCGATTTCAACGCGGGTGATGCAATGAATTTCGTGGTCGGCATTGCCTATTTCGCCGGATTTGAAGCCTCGAGCATGCAGGGTACGCCCGGCAAGCGCGCACTGGGGATGATCGTCACCGACCTGCAAGGCAACCGCATCAGCTTCCTGCGCGCGCTGGGTCGCTACTTCGCCAAGATTCTGTCAGCCATTATCATCGGCATCGGATTCATCATGGTGGCATTCACCGAGCGCAAGCAGGGCCTGCACGACATGATTGCCAGCACACTGGTGCTGCGGGCACAGCCGGGCCAAGGCTCGGTCGATCCAAGCGTGTTCGACTAGGCTGACCGCCACTCCGGGGTCACAGTTCGCGCAGGGCCTGCGCGGGCTTGGCCCTGAGCAGCGGCAACGAACCGCCCAGGGCAAAGGCCAGCACCAAGAGTAGGCCGGTGCCCAGCACGGCCAGCACTTCGCGCCAGTCCGGCAGCCAGTCGAATTCGAACAGCTGGGTGATCACGAACCACGCCAGCGCGGAACCGAGCGCCAGCGCGACCGCCGCCAGCAGCAGCGCGAGCAGGCCATATTCGGCCAGTTGCAGGCCCAGCACCTGCCGACGGCTCGCACCCAGCACGCGCAGCACCACTGTGTCATAGGTGCGCGAGGCGCGCGCGGCGGCAATCGCCCCCATCAGCACCGCGAGGCCGGCCAGCACCGCCACCGAAGCCGCTGCCAGTGTGGCCGCGCCCACCTGCTCGAGGATGGTGCGCGCCTCCACCAGCACCTGGCCGATCTCGATCACCGAGCTTGACGGGAACCGCGCCACCATCTGGCGCAGCAGCTCGCCCGAGCGCGCTTCGTCCTGCAGTTCGATCGTTGCCGCCAGATTATGCGGCGCATCGGCGATGGCATTCTCGGAGAACACCAGCGCATAGTTGAAACCCATGCTTTCCCAGTCGATCACGCGGAAGTTGGCGACGCGCACATTGCGTTCGATCCCCAGCACGCCGATCGTCAGATAGTCGCCGATCTCGAGGCCTATCGCTTCGGCGAATTCGGCATCGACCGAAACCAGCGGTTCGCCGCTGTAGCCTTCGCTCCACCATTCGCCCTCG
>JBMSNZ010000094.1:0-8574 GCA_049421965.1 Erythrobacter sp. | reverse complement strand
CCGCCAGCGGTGAGCACTACGATCCGGCGCAATTCACCGCCGCGCACCGCACCCTGCCCTTCGGCAGCCTGGTGCGGGTAACCAATCCGCGCAACGGCCAGCAAGTCACCGTGCGCATCAATGACCGCGGCCCGTTCGGGCATGGCCGCGTTATCGACCTCAGCCGCGCCGCGGCGGAGGAACTCGACCTGGTTCGCGCCGGCGTGGGCGAGGTCGAACTGGAACTGCTCGCCGAATAGCCAGCGCGCCCGCGTTTGACATCGCCGCATTTCCGCCCCACCCTCACCGCATCTGAAGGGGGAGGACCGGGATGACCATTTCGCCGCGCAAGCTTGCATTGGCTGTCACACTCACACTTGCACTTGGTGCCTGCGCCAAGCCGGCCGAACAGGCCGAGGAGGCGGCCAAACTCGCATCCGACTCGATCACCGAAGCGAGCTTCGGCTGCATCCGCGATCTCACCGCGGTCGACCGCTTCTTCGTAGGCAATCTTGACGGTGACCTCGAAGCCACGCTGGCGGTCGCTCGCTCCGAAACCGGCGGCACCTACCCGGTCGGCTCGGTGATCCAGTTGGTGCCGGGTGAAGCGATGGTCAAGCGCGCGGCGGGCTTCAGCAAGGAAACCCGCGACTGGGAGTTCTTCGAACTCGACGTCTCGGCCGAAGGCACCGCCATCCGCAAGCGCGGCCACGCCGACGTGGTCAACCGCTTCGGCGGCAACTGCCTCGAGTGCCACGCCAAGGCCGAACCGCAGTGGGACATGGTGTGCAGCACCACCCACGGCTGCGACCCTATCCCGATCAACGACGCGATGATCCGCGCCCTGCAGAAGACCGACCCACGCTGTGCCGCCCCGGTCGAACTCACGGCCGAGGAGAAGGAAGGCCTCGCCCAGCTCCAGGCAATGACCGGAGCTTGATTTCGCCCTACCGCTTCGCTGCTTGAGGGCTTAACCTCCTAGCTCACTCCCCCAGCTGCCCGCGCACCGCGCCTTCGGGGAAGGCCGTGGTGTGGACATTGACGTAGTGGTTCTCCGGCCGCCGCGCGATCCGCATCAGCAGCTCCTTGTCGGCTTCCACGCAGATGTCGTCGCCCCTGGGCCCCGCCAGCTGCAGTGTCATCACCGGCGGGCCGTTCTCGGTCTTGTTGCCTTCATGGATATGCGCCGCGACCACCTCGTCGAGCCCTTCCACCTCGAGCAGATAGCAGATCCGCCCGCGCTTGAGGTCGATCTCGGAGCTGAAATTGCCGGTCGCATCCTTGCCCGCGCCCTCGTGGCCCACCTCGTTCTCGCCGAACAGATTGGTGCCGACATAGGCGAAATCGCCGCTCTGCGCCGCCGCGCCGCCCACACCCGCCACTGCCCCCAGCAGCACCATCGCCCCGGCCAGCAGCGCGCCCTTTCCAGTCCCGTTACGCATCACCCTCTCCCATCGCGGCCAATCCCCGGCCGCCACGCGCCGCAGTTTACGCGCCTGCTTCGAGTCGGCCAAGAGGGCGCCGTCCTTCGACCCGCGCACCGCATGCACCACAGTTCAGAGCGCAATTTCGTGCTCGGCGCGCAGTTCCTCCAGCCCGTGGTCGAAGAACATCGCCGCCTCCCCCGCCCGCTGCTCCAGCACCCTTCGGACGCGAAGCTGTGGCGCAGCCAGACAGGCTCAGGATGAGCGCATCATTCAGCGGCTTCGCTTTGCTTCGCCAGGATGTTCGCCAGATACTGCCCGGTGAAGCTGCGTGTGTATTGGTGTTCCGCAGCACCTCCGTGCTGCGAAATCCTCGCTCATGCGGCCTGAAGGCCTCGTCGCTGCGGGCGGCCAGTCGGCCTTGCACGCTCCACGTGGTTTCTGACCTTACTCGGCTGCCTCTTGCTTACGTTCGAGCATGGGTTTGAGGTATTGCCCGGTGAAGGAGCGTGAAACCTGCGCCACCTGCTCCGGAGTCCCTTCCGCGACAATCTCGCCGCCGCGCACCCCGCCGTCGGGCCCCAGGTCAAGGATCCAGTCCGCCGTCTTGATCACGTCGAGATTGTGCTCGATCACCACGACAGAATTCCCCTGGTCCACCAGCCGGTGGAGCACCTCCAGCAGCTTGCGCACATCCTCGAAATGGAGGCCGGTGGTCGGCTCGTCGAGGATATAGAGCGTCTGCCCGGTGCTGCGCCGGCTGAGCTCTTTCGCCAGTTTCACCCGCTGCGCCTCGCCGCCCGACAGCGTGGTGGCCTGCTGCCCCACCTTGACATAGCCCAGCCCCACCTCGTTCAGCATATGCATCTTGTCCCGGATGGGGGGCACCGCCTTGAAGAATTCCTCGGCATCCTCGATCGTCATGTCGAGCACGTCGGCGATCGAGTGGCCCTTGAACTTCACTTCCAGCGTTTCGCGGTTGTAGCGCCGGCCGTGGCATTCCTCGCAGGTGACATAGACATCGGGCAGGAAGTGCATCTCGATCTTGATCAGCCCGTCGCCCTGACACTGCTCGCAGCGCCCGCCCTTGACGTTGAAGCTGAAGCGGCCGGGCTTGTAGCCGCGCGCCTGCGCCTCGGGCAGGCCGGCGAACCAGTCACGGATCTGGGTGAAGGCGCCGGTGTAGGTGGCGGGGTTGGAGCGCGGGGTGCGACCGATCGGCGACTGGTCGATCTCGATCACCTTGTCGCAATATTCGAGGCCGGTGATTCGGTCATGCGCGCCTGCCACCACCCGCGCGCCGCCCAGCACGCGCGCTGCCCCGGCGTGGAGCGTGTCGATCGTGAAGCTCGACTTTCCGCTGCCCGACACGCCGGTGACGCAGGTGAAGGCGCCGAGCGGGATCGACGCGGTGACGCCCTTGAGATTGTTGGCGCGGGCGCCGTGGACGGTGATGAACTGGCCGTTGCCCTTGCGGCGGCGCGCGGGCACCTCGATCCGGCGGCGGCCGGTGAGGTAATCGGCGGTGAGCGAATGGCCGGCGGCGGCCTCGATATCGGCCAGCGTGCCCTCTGCCACCACTTCGCCGCCATGCACGCCCGCGCCGGGGCCAAGGTCGACGATATGGTCAGCCGCGCGGATCGCGTCCTCGTCATGCTCAACCACGATCACCGTGTTGCCGAGGTCGCGCAGGCGCTTGAGCGTTTCGAGCAGGCGGTCATTGTCGCGCTGGTGGAGGCCGATCGAGGGCTCGTCGAGCACGTAGAGCACGCCCGAGAGGCCGCTGCCGATCTGGCTGGCGAGGCGGATGCGCTGGCTCTCGCCGCCTGACAGCGTGCCGCTGGTGCGGTCAAGGTTGAGATAGTCGAGCCCGACATTGTCGAGGAAGCCCAGCCGCTCATTGATCTCTTTCAGGATGGCGCGGGCGATCTGGCGCTGGGTCTCGCCCAGCTGCGCCTCGAGCCCGAGGAACCAGGCGCGGGCATCGGCCACGCTCATCTTGACCGGGGTGGCGATGTCGCAACCGGCCACCTTCACGCTTAGCGACTTCTCGTTGAGCCGCTTGCCGCCGCAGGTCTCGCACGGCTGCGCCGTCTGGTACTTGCCCAGCTCCTCGCGCATCCACGCGCTCTCGGTCTGCAGCAGGCGGCGGTTGAGATTGCCGATCACCCCCTCGAACGGCTTGCGCACAGTGTATTCCTTGCGCCCGTCCTTGAAGGTGAGCTCGACCGGCAGGCCGCCCGTGCCGTGGAGGATGATCATCCGCTGGTCGGGCGCGAGCTCGTTCCACGGCGTGGTGAGGTCGAAGCCATAGGCCTTCGCCAGGCTCGCCAGCACCTGCATGTAATAGGGCGACGGCGGGTTAGACTTGGCCCAGGGCACCACCGCCCCCTGCTTGAGGCTGAGCGCCTCGTTCGGCACCACCAGCTGCGGATCGAACAGCTGCTTCTCGCCCAGCCCGTCACAGGTGGCGCAGGCGCCCTGCGGCGCGTTGAAGCTGAACAGCCGCGGCTCGATCTCCTCGATCGTGAAGCCCGAGACCGGGCAGGCGAACTTCTCGCTGAAGACGATGCGGTTAGCGGGGATGCCGGCGCCCTTCATGGCCCCGCCGCTGCCGGCGTCGCTTTCGCGGCCTGGCACCACGCCGTCGGCCAGATCGACATAGGCCAGCCCCTCGGCCAGCTTGAGCGCGGTCTCGAAACTGTCAGCGAGGCGCGTTTCCAGCCCCGGCTTCACCGCGATCCGGTCAACCACCACCTCGATATCGTGCTTGTACTTCTTGTCGAGCGCGGGCGATTCCTCGATCGGATAGAACTCGCCGTCGATCCGCACGCGGGTGAAACCGGCCTTCTGCCATTCGGCCAGTTCGCGGCGGTATTCGCCCTTGCGCCCGCGCACCACCGGCGCGAGCAGATAGAGCCGCGTGCCTTCAGGCAGCGCCATCACCCGGTCGACCATCTGGCTCACCGTCTGCGCGCTGATCGGCTCGCCCGTGGCCGGGCTGTACGGCACGCCCACCCGCGCCCACAGCAGGCGCATATAGTCGTAAATCTCAGTCACTGTCGCCACGGTCGAGCGCGGGTTGCGGCTGGTGGTCTTCTGCTCGATCGAGATAGCCGGGCTCAGCCCGTCGATATGCTCGACATCGGGCTTCTGCATCATCTCCAGGAACTGGCGCGCATAGGCCGAGAGGCTTTCGACATAGCGCCGCTGCCCCTCGGCATAGATCGTGTCGAACGCCAGGCTCGACTTGCCCGAACCCGACAGGCCGGTGATCACTATCAGGCTGTCGCGCGGAAGATCGATATCGATCCCCTTGAGATTGTGTTCGCGCGCGCCGCGCACGGAGATGGTGGTCAGGGCCATGGCAGGCGTGTTCCGCAAATGTTCCGGTTAGTCAAGTGAGGCGCGATGCGCAGCCCACAGCAGCGAAGGGAATATGGGGCTGAGACCTTCCCCGGTCAAACGCAGTGAAAGCAATCAGGTTTCAATGCGTGTAATGGCGCAACCAGAAATCCGTTGAGCGAGACGAAACAGCGCTTGGCCGAATGTCTGCTTGCACACGCGCGGCGCATGCTAAGGAGCGCCATGCAATCCATGGGGGGAATCATTCCGTGACATTCAAGGCATTTATCGCGCTGTCCACCGCTTCGCTGGCGCTAGCGGCCTGTTCGACCCCGCCGGCCGGGCCCAGCGTCGCCCCGGCAGCGGCTGCCAACGATGCAGCGGCAGCCGCGGTCATGGCCGCGATGGACGCCGCCAAGACCGCGGCCGGGCCGGACTGGGCCGCCTCGCTTCCCCCCGTCCAGCAGCCACGCGATTTCGGCGCCTGGGGCTATGACCTGACCGCGATGGACAAATCGGTGCGCCCCGGCGACGATTTCGACAAATTCGCCAGCGGCGCCTGGCATGCCCGCACCGAGATTCCGGCTGATCAGAGCAGCGCGGGCGTGGGCTGGGACCTGTTCAAGGTGACCGAGGGCCAGCTGCGCACCATCATCATGGAAGCCCCGGCCGATAGCCAGCTGGGTGCACTGTTCCAGAGCTTCATGGACCAGGAGCGGGTCGATGCGCTGGGCCTTGCGCCGCTCGAGCCGAAGCTCGCCGCGATCCGCGCGCTCAGCGACAAGAGCGCCTTCGCCCGCCATATGGGCACCACCGCCGGCGGCTTCGGCGTATCGCTGGCGTCGATGTTCCCCTATGCCGATCCCAACGATCCCACCGTCAGCGCGCTGTTCCTGGGTTCAAGCGGGCTCGGCCTGCCCGAGAAGGATTACTATTTCGACGAGCGCTTCGCGAAGGAACGCGCGGCCTATGTCGATTATCTCACGCGCATCTTCACGCAGGCCGGCGAAGCCGATCCGGCGGCCGCCGCAGCAACAGTCATGGCGTTCGAGACCGAGATCGCCCGGCGTTACTGGGACGTTGCTGACCGGCGCGATTTCGGCAAGATCAACAATCCGCTGCCGGCCGGCAAACTGGGCGAATACGCCCCGGGCGTGGACTGGGCAGCGCTGCTCGGCGGAGCCGGGGTCGCCACCAAGCGCAACATCATCGTGATGGACAACACCGCAGTGCGCGATATCGCGGCGCTCTATGGCGAAACCCCGCTGGCGACGCTCAAGCTGTGGCAGATCGCGCATACGGTGCATCAGGCCTCGCCCTATCTGGCCGACGAATTCGTGCAGAGCCGGTTCGCCTTCCTCAAGGTGCTGAGCGGGGCGAGCGAAATGCGCCCACGCTGGACTCGCGGGGTGACGCTGATCGATAGCTCGCTCGGTGAACTGCTTGGCGAAGCCTATGTCGCGCGGCATTTCCCACCGGCGGCTAAGGCGAAGATGGAACAGCTTGTCGCCAATCTGAAGGTGGCGATGGGCGCGCGCATCCGCAGCAATGACTGGATGGCCGAGCCGACCAAAGCGGCCGCGCTGGACAAGCTGGCGAAGATGGATGTGATGGTGGGCTATCCCGCCAAGTTCCGCGATTATTCGGCGCTGGAACTGAGCGCCAGCGACCTGCTGGGCAATGTCGCGCGGGTCAACGCCAACGAATGGGCCTATGAGCGCGACAAGATCGACCGGCCGGTCGACAAGAGCCTGTTCGGGATGACCCCGCAGACGCTCAACGCCTATAACGGCGCATTCGAGAACAAGATCGTGTTCCCGGCCGGAATCCTGCAGCCGCCCTATTTCAACCTCGCCGCCGATGACGCGGTAAACTACGGCGCGATCGGCGCGGTGATCGGGCATGAGATTGTCCATGGCTTCGATGACCAGGGGCGCAAGATCGATGCCGAGGGCCGGTTGCACGACTGGTGGGGCGAAGACGATGCCAAGCGGTTCGAGGCCGAGGCCGAGGCATTCGGCAAGCAGTATGACAAGTTCGAGGTTGCGCCGGGCCATTTCGTCAACGGCAAGCTGACCATGGGCGAGAATATCGCCGACCTTGCCGGGCTGCGCGTGTCGCTCGATGCCTATCACGCCTCGCTGGGAGGCAAGCCGGCGCCGGTGATCGACGGCTTCACCGGTGACCAGCGCTTCTTCCTAGCCTTTGCGCAGGCGTGGCAGGCCAAGTACCGGCTTGAATCCATGATCCAGCAGGTCACCACCGACGAGCATACGCCCGATCGCTGGCGCGTGCTGGGTCCGCTGCCCAATATCGATGCCTGGTATGCCGCCTTTGGCATCGGGCCGGATTCGGCGATGTATATCCCGCCCGAAAAGCGCACGCGGATCTGGTGAGCCGCGCCGCGGCGGCTTAATATCTATACTGCACTTGAGCTTCAGGGCGGCGCCACAGCGCTGCCCTGCACGCTACAGGAAAAATGAAGTCGCGCCTCGTGCGGCGATGGTTCACCAGAAAATTCTCTTTGCTCATCAAAGAGCCGCGCCCCTCGGGTCGCACCAGGGCCGCAGACCAGGATCGCAAGATCTGACCGGGCATGCGTGACAACGTGTGTCCGGTCTTGCGTTGAAGCAGGTGACGCGGGCGCAGCGGCCCAGCTTCGCAACCATTCAAGCGGCAGCGCGCACCAGGGCCTTCGCGCCCGGCTCGCCGATCCAGCGCATCGCCACGCCCCAGGCCTCAGCGATCACCGGTTCGGCCAGCGCCTCATGCGGCGCACCGTCCGCCAGCAAGTGCCCGTCCTTGAGCACCAGCACGCGATCGGCATGGTTCATCGCCGTGGCAAGGTCGTGCAGCACAACAACTACGCCCGCGCCCTGCCCGGCCGCCGCACGCAGATGCCGCAGCAATGCCTGCTGGTGCGCGAGATCGAGCGCGGCGAAGGGTTCGTCAGCAAGGATCCATGCGGGCTCGCCCGCGAGCACCCGCGCCAGCAGCGCGCGTGCGCGTTCCCCGCCCGAAAGACGCGAGACGGGCCGATGGCGCAAATGCGCGAGGTCGAGCGCGGAAATCGCCGCCTCGACCGCTGCTTCGCCGCGGTCACGGAACGGCAGCCGCCCCAGCCGCACCAGATTTTCGACCGCGACATCCCAGGCCACTTCGCCGTCCTGCGGCAGATAACCGATCCGTTGCGCACGCAGACGCGGATGGAGCGGTGCGAGTGGCTCGGTGCCCAGCAATGCGCTTCCCGATGCAGGTTCGAGCAGACCGGCCAGCGCCATCAGCAGGCTGGACTTGCCAGCGCCATTGGGGCCGCAGATCGCGGTCAGCTGCCCGCCCCGCAGTTCGCAAGTGACACCGGCGAGCACTTGAGCGCCGCCGCGAGTGAGGGACAGGTCCTGCGCGGCGAGCGTCATACGCGCCCCCGCCGCATGCGCAGCAGCAGCCACAGGAAGAACGGCGCGCCGAGCAGGCTAAGCGCGATACCGAGCCGCAGCTCAGTCACCAGCGGCAGAATCCGCACCAGGCTGTCGGCCACGAGCAAAAGGCATGCCCCCGCCAGTGCGCTGGGCAGCAGCAGGCTCGAAGGCAGGCGATCGGTCAGCGGCCGCACCAGATGCGGCACGATCAGGCCGACGAAGCCGATGATCCCGGCCACCGCGACTCCCGCCCCGACAGTGAGCCCCACCCCGCCAACCAGCAGCAACAGCAGCCAGCCGGGGCGCACACCCAGCGAACGCGCGGTCGCTTCGCCCAGCGTCATCGCATCGAGCGGCCTTGCCGCAAGGCCGAGCAGCCCGATCCCCAACGCGATCAGCGGCGCGGC
>JBMSNZ010000093.1:0-8550 GCA_049421965.1 Erythrobacter sp. | reverse complement strand
GGCGTCAACATCCTGCAGCAGCGCACGCGCCGCAACATGTTCGCCCATCCGGTTGAGCGCCCGCGCGCGCAAGGCGGCGAATTCAACGGGGTCCATGCCATCGGGCGCAGCGAGCCGGCTGGTCAAAGCGCGGCGCAGCAGGATGTGGCCCCAGCGCGAAACCACCGGGCCGTCCAGCCCCTTGAGAATCGCGCGTACGAGCACTTCAGGCTGGCGCGCCAACCCGTTCGACGGAAGCCCGCCTTCGCTCGAATCGATCACCCCCACGCGGCTCATGGCGCGGCGTGCAGCGGGGGGGATGTCGTAATCCGAACGCAGGCCCAGCAGTTCGTCGAGCTCTTCGGGCGACATCTTCTCGATCTCGTCGATCGAGGGCAAATTGGTCAGGTCAAACTGCGACAGGTCGACAGCCGGTGCGCCGGCTCCGGGCAGCGGCTGGATCACCGGCGTGCCACCGGCGCTGGGCGCGCTGGCCGGAGGCTGGTTGCCCGGCCGCGGCGCGGGCGCAGGCGCCGGCGCGGGATCGTCAAAACCCGGGGGCAGCAGCGATTCGGGCGCATCCTGGGCGATCGCCAGCGTCGCCGTCAGCGCGATTGCAGCGCCGGCCAGCCATTGCCATCGGGCCATCAGCGTGCCTCCGGCACGGCGATATCCTGCACGATCGGATGGATCGGTTCTTCCCCGCCATCGAACCAGGCAAGCGCCAGCAGCACCGCGATCAATCCGAGCCAGAACCAGCGGCGGCCGCGCGGCACGCTCCCGCTCGCAGGGCGGCGCATCTGGCCGGGTTCCATCGGGAGAATTGAGCTGCGCCTGCGTACCATATTGCATGGGCACTAGCCGATCTATAGGCCGCTGGGCAATGTCCGAAGATCGCCCTTCCCTCAACCCCGAACGGCTTGCCCGCCTGTCCGAACGGCTTGACCGGCCGCTGGTGCTGGTCGGGCTGATGGGTGTCGGCAAATCGACCATCGGGCGACGGCTCGCCGCACAGCTGGGGCGCGGCTTCATCGATGCGGACGAAGCGATCGAAGCTGCCGCACAGCGCAGTATCCCCGAGATCTTCGAACAGTTTGGCGAAGCCTATTTCCGCGACGGCGAGCGCCGCGTGATCGCGCGGCTGATCGAGGATCACGACGGGGTGATCGCCACCGGCGGCGGCGCGTTCGTGAACGACGAGACCCGCGCGCTGATCCTGGAGAAAGGCATCGCCGTGTGGATCGACTGCGCGATCGACACGCTGGTCGAACGCACCAGCCGCCGCAGCACACGCCCGCTGCTGAAATCTGGCGACCCGCGCGAGATCCTGACCCGGCTCTATGAGGAGCGGCGAGGCTGCTATGCGCAGGCACCGATCCATGTCATGAGCGATGCCGGCCCGCATGATGCGACCACCACGCGCATACTGGAGGCGCTAGAACAATGGCTGTGATTCGGGTCGAGCTGGGTGGGCGCAGCTACGATGTGCTGGTCGGGCGCGGCCTGCTCGAAGATGCCGCGCAGCATGCCGCCGGCTTGCTCCGCAAGCCCACAGTGACGGTAGTGGCTGACGCCAACGCACACGCGCTGCACGGCGCGCGGCTCGAACGCGCGCTGGCGGCAGCCGGTCATGGGGTCGCATGGTACGATGTCGCGCCTGGCGAAGGTTCGAAAAGCTGGCAAGGGCTGCAAGCGCTGACCGAATGGCTGCTGGAACAGGGCGTCGAGCGCGGCGACCACGTGTTCGCGCTGGGCGGCGGGGTGGTGGGCGATCTCACCGGCTTTACCTGCGCCATCCTCAAGCGCGGCTGCGGTTTCGTGCAGATCCCGACCACGCTGCTGTCGCAGGTCGACAGTTCGGTTGGCGGCAAGACCGCGATCAATGCCGCGGCGGGCAAGAATCTGGTCGGCGCGTTTCACCAGCCTTCGCTGGTGCTGGCCGATCTTACCGCGCTCGATACGCTGCCGCCCCGCGAAATGCGCGCGGGCTATGCCGAAGTCATCAAGTACGGGATCCTGGGCGATCGCGGCTTCTTCGACTGGCTGGCCGATCATGGGCAGGCGGTGTTGGCGCTCGATCCCTCCGCGCTCGAACATGCGGTTGCCACCAGCGTCGCGGCCAAGGCGCGGATCGTAGCCGAGGACGAACGCGAGACGGCGGGCACGCGCGCGCTGCTCAATCTTGGCCATACCTTTGGCCATGCGCTCGAAGCCGAGACCGGCTTTTCCGAGCGCCTGTTGCACGGCGAAGGCGTGGCGCTGGGCATGGTACTGGCAGCGCGCTATTCGGCGCGGCGCGGGTTGCTCCCGCAGGCTGACGCCGAGCGCGTGGCGGAGGCGATCGCTGCGGTCGGCCTCCCCTCTGAGCTGGCGGCGCTGGGGCTTGACAGCGACGGACACCGGCTTGCCGAACACATGCTCCATGACAAGAAGATGGATGCGGGCACGCTGCCCTTCATCCTGCTTCGCGGGATCGGCGAAGCCTTCCTTGCCAGGGATGTGGAGCTGAGGGATGTGGCCACGTTCCTCGACGAGCAATTGGGACGATAGCTCATGCCCCGTTTCATCGATCTTTCGATCCCGATCACCAATGATGTGATTTCCGACCCCGAGGTGATGCGCCCAAAGGTCACCTACATGACCCACGAAAGCACCTGGCAGCAGATTGCCATGTTCTTTCCGGGTCTGGAACAGGATGACCTGCCCGATGGCGAAGGCTGGGCGGTCGAGTTCGTCGAACTCTCGACCCACAACGGCACCCACATGGATGCGCCGTGGCATTACCATTCGACCACAGACAGCGGCGCCTCGCCTGCGCTCAGCATCGATCAGGCACCGTTAGACCGCTTTCTGCGCCCGGCGGTGAAACTCGATTTCAGCCACTTGCCACATGGCCATGTCGTGAGCGCAGCAGAGGTCGAACAGGCTTTCAAAGCAATAGGTTACGAGCTCCAGCCGCTCGATATCGTGTTGATCCAGTCGGGCGCTGTCTACGGCACCGAGGGTTTCACCGATCAGGGCGTTGGTCTTGGCGCGGAGGCGACCCTGTGGCTGACCGAGCGGGGAGTGGAAGTCGTCGGTACCGATGCCTGGAGCTGGGATGCACCGTTCAGCCACACCGCCCGCCGCTGGGCAGAGAAGCGTGATCCCTCAATCATCTGGGAAGGCCACAAGGCCGGGCGGATCCGCCCCTATTACCAGATCGAAAAGCTGACGAACCTTGCCGCGCTGCCGAGCCACGGCTTCACGCTGAGCTGCTTCCCGGTCAAGATCGAGCGGGCCAGCGCGGGGTGGATCCGCGCGGTGGCGATCCTCGAGGATTAGAACAGCTTCGAGCCGTTGGGCACGCTCTGATCGGGCGCGAATAGGATCACCGCGCCTTCTTCATCGGCAAAGCCAAGTGTCAGAACTTCGGACATGAATTTGCCGATCTGGCGCGGCGGGAAATTGACTACGGCCGCAACCTGGCGACCGGGCAGTTCCTCCAGCGTATAGCGCTCGACGATCTGCGCGCTCGATTTCCTCACTCCGATCGCCGGGCCGAAATCGATCAGGAGCTTGTAGGCGGGCTTGCGGGCCTCGGGAAACGCTTCGGCCGAAACAATCGTACCCACGCGGATGTCGACGGCGAGGAACTGGTCGAAACCGATCTCTTCGCCGCGCGGAGCATCGGGCGCATGCGCGAGGTGCATGGCGCCGCTACTCCAGTTCGAGGATCACTGCGTCGACGGCTAGGCTGTCACCCTCGCCCGCGTTGATCTTTGCGACAACCGCCTGCTTCTCGGCGCGCAGGATGTTCTCCATCTTCATCGCTTCGACCGTGGCCAGCGGCTGGCCCGGCTGCACCTCCTCACCTTCTGCCACATGCAGCTTAACCAGCAGGCCGGGCATCGGGCAGATGAGCAGTTTGGAAAGGTCAGGCGGCACCTTTTCCAGCATATGGCTGGCCAGATGCGCGATCCGCGCCGGCAGCACGCGCAGCTGGTGGGTCGCACCGCGCGTCGTCACTGCATAGCCGGTGCGGGTCGGCGCGATCTGCAGCGTCATCGCCTCGCCTTCCAGCTCGATATCGATCATCACGTCCCCCGGAGTGTAGGTGAAGCTTACCTCGACTGCTTCTCCGTCAACAATGATCGCGTCCTCCTCGATCACCACTGCGTAGTCGGCCTGCACGATCCGCACCACCCAGTCACCCGGCGCGACAAGATCCTCGTCTGCCAGCTGCTGGTCGATATGGCGCGCCCGGTCGGCATCGGCCGTCGCGAGGATGCCGCCCACCGCCGCAAGGCCGCGCAGCAGCGCCGCATTTGCCGGCGCGCCGGCGAAACCTTCGGGATATTCTTCGGCGATGAAACCGGTGGTCAGTTCGCCCGAGCGAAAGCGCTTGTGCTGCATGATCGCGCTCAGGAAATCGACATTGTGCCCCAGCCCCTTGATGCGGAACGCGTCGAGGGCCTGGATCTGCAAGTCGGCCGCCTCGTCGCGCGTCTTGCCCCAGGTGACCAGCTTGGCGATCATCGGATCGTAGAACATGCTGACTTCGCCACCTTCGTAGACGCCGTCATCCACGCGCACACCATCCACGCCGCGCCTGCCATTGGCGCTGCCATCGTCGGTCCAGCCGGCCAGTGGCGGCTTGTATTCGACCAACCGGCCGGTCGACGGCAGGAAGCCGCGATAGGGGTCTTCGGCATAAACACGGTTCTCGATTGCCCAGCCGTCAATGCCGATATCTTCCTGCGTGAAACCCAGTTTCTCGCCTGCGGCAACCCGGATCATCTGCTCGACCAGGTCAATCCCGGTGATTGCTTCGGTAACCGGATGCTCCACCTGCAGGCGGGTGTTCATTTCGAGGAAATAGAAACTCTCGCCCGAGGGGTCGGCGCCGCTGACGATCAGCTCCACCGTGCCCGCGCTGTAATAGCCCACCGCGCGCGCCAGCGCGACGCATTGCTCGCCCATGGCCTTGCGCATCTTCGGTGTCACAAATGGCGACGGCGCTTCTTCCACCACCTTCTGGTGGCGGCGCTGGATCGAGCATTCGCGTTCGTTGAGATAAAGGATGTTGCCGTGCTGGTCGCCGAGGATCTGGATTTCGATGTGGCGCGGATTGAGGATGAACTTCTCGATGAAGACGCGATCGTCTCCGAAGCTGTTCAGTCCCTCGCGCTTCACGCTTTCGAAGCCCTCGCGCACATCGGTCTCGCTATAGGCGAGGCGCATCCCCTTGCCGCCGCCGCCGGCGCTGGCCTTCATCATCACCGGATAGCCGATTTCGTTCGCGATCCGCACCGCATGTTCGGTGTCCTCGATCTCGCCGACGAAGCCGGGAACAACGTTCACGCCAGCTTCCTTGGCCAGCTTCTTGGATTCGATCTTGTCGCCCATGGCAGCGATTGCGCCGACCGGAGGGCCAATGAAGGCAATACCTTCGGCCGCGAGCGCCTCGGCGAAGCTGGTCCGCTCGGACAGGAAGCCGTATCCCGGATGCACCGCCTCGGCCCCGGTCGCCTTGCAGGCTGCGATGATCTTGTCGGCTATCAGATAGCTTTCAGCCGCAGGCGACGGGCCGATGTGCACCGCTTCATCCGCCATCCGCACGAAAGGCGCGCGGGCATCTGCATCGGAATAAACCGCCACGGTCTTGATGCCCATGCGGCGCGCGGTGGTGATCACGCGGCAGGCAATTTCACCACGGTTGGCGATCAGGATCTTGGAAAACAATCGGGCCTCCGGGGGTCGCATTGACGTCACACGCCTATGCCGACCTCGGAGGCCCGTATCAAGCTAGCGAAATTCGGCTATTCGCGGGGATTATTCCTCGATGTCGATATGGCCGATCTCGGTACGCTGTTCCTCGATGCAGGCTTCGAATTCCTCCATCAGGGCCTTGGCCTTGTCTTCACCGCCAAGCTGGCGGGCCAGTTCGGCATCCCACTTCTCGCCGTCGGGATTGGTTCTCCAACCCATTTCGGCGATGCCGCCGCGCATCCGGATCGCCACGATCGAGTGCCACTCGCCGGTGCCCATGTGGAAATCGATCACGTCATTCCAGCCCAGCGCCGCGTCGACCTTCTCGAAGGTCTCGATGATCTCGTGCGCACGGCGGCCCTTGTTTTCCTTCCACTTGATGAATTGCAGCCGGTACCAGTTGACCGAGCGCAGTTCGGGCGTGGCTGCATCATCGGCCATGGCGGGTGCCGCGCCAAACGCCATCGTCGCAGCGAGCGCCGCAGCAGTTGCAGTGAAAAGTGATTTACGCATCAGGACAGTCCCCCCCAATTGGGATACGCGACCCGATGCGCGGCAAATTAACGACTTATCGCATGCGCGATTGTATGGAGGCGACAATCACACTTGCTCGCTTGGCCGCACGAGGGTCAGTCGGCAGGAGGCATGTTGTGGCCCAGCAGGCGCAAAATGTCGGCCGCGCATTCCACCACGTTCGAGCCTGGGCCATAGATGCCCTGGACGCCCTTCTCGCGCAGGAAATCGTAATCCTGCGGCGGGATCACCCCGCCCGCCGTCACTTTGATGTCCGGCCGGCCCGCATCGCGCAGCAACTGGATCAGCTCGGGGATCAGCGTCTTGTGCCCGGCTGCCAGGCTGGAGGCGCCGACCACGTCGACCTGCTTCTGCAGCGCCAGCACAGCCGTTTCCCTGGGGGTCTGGAACAGCGGGCCAGAGATGACCTCGAAGCCCATGTCAGCAAAGGCCGATGCGATCACATTGGCGCCGCGATCGTGCCCGTCCTGCCCCATCTTGGCGACAAGAATGCGGGGCTTGCGGCCAAGCCGGTGTTCAACCGCAGCGACCCCCTCGGTCACCTGCCGGTAGCGCGAATCCTCGGCATAGGCGGCGGAATAGACGCCGCTCACCGGCCGCGGCACAGTGTCAAAACGGCCGAAGGCGGCTTCCATCGCCGCCGAAATCTCGCCCAGCGTGGCGTCATGCCGGGCAGCCTCGACCGCACGCGCCAGCAGGTTGACGTCAGCTTGCCGCTCCATCTCGGCCAGCACTGACGGCGGCAGCGGAATGCCGCGCTCGTCGCGCCCGGGGCGCAGCGCCTCGCTGTCGACCCGCGAGTTCGTTTCTGCCGCCTCGGTCAGCGCCTTCAGCGCCGCCTGGCACGCCGCTTCGTCGCGCGCGGCCTTGACGGCCTTGATCCGCGCAATCTGCGCTTCGCGCACCGCATGGTTATCGACCTCAAGCGTCTCGATCGGGTCTTCGCTGTCCTTGCGATACTTGTTCACGCCGACGATCACGGTCTCACCGCGATCAATGCTGGTCTGCTTCTTCGCCGCTGCTTCCTCGATCGCGGCCTTGGGCTTGCCAGTGCCGACATAGGCGGTCATCCCGCCTGCAGCGTCCACCTCGGCGATAAGCTTTTCCGCTTCCTCGACCAGCTTCGCGGTGAGCGCTTCGATGTAGTAACTGCCGCCAAGCGGATCGACCACGTTGCAGATGCCGCTTTCCTCCTGCAGCACCAGCTGGGTGTTGCGCGCGATCCGGGCGCTGAAATCGGTGGGAAGCGCGATAGCTTCGTCCAGCGCATTGGTATGGAGCGACTGGGTGCCGCCCAGAGTGGCGGCCAGCGCCTCGACCGTGGTGCGGATCACATTGTTGTAGGGGTCCTGCTCCTGCAGGCTCACGCCCGAGGTCTGGCAATGGGTGCGCAGCATCTTGCTGCGTTCCTGCCTGGCGCCAAGGCCATGCATCACCCGATACCACAGCGTGCGCGCCGCGCGCAACTTGGCGATCTCCATGAAGAAGTTCATGCCGATCCCGAAGAAGAAGCTGAGCCGCCCGGCGAAGGCATCGATATCGAGCCCTGCGGCCATTGCGCGCTGCACATATTCCTTGCCGTCGGCAATGGTGAAGGCGAGTTCCTGCACCGCGGTCGCCCCGGCCTCATGCATATGATAGCCCGAAATCGAAATCGAATTGAATTTCGGCATGTTAGCCGACGTATATGCGATGATGTCTGAGACTATCCGCATCGATGGCTCGGGCGGATAGATATAGGTGTTGCGGACCATGAACTCCTTGAGGATGTCGTTCTGGATGGTCCCGTCAAGCTTGTCCTGGCTCACGCCCTGGCGTTCGGCGGCAACGATGAAAAAGGCGAGCACCGGGATCACCGCACCGTTCATCGTCATGGAAACCGACATCTGGTCGAGCGGGATCTGATCGAACAGGATCTCCATGTCCTTCACGGTGTCGATCGCGACACCGGCCTTGCCGACATCGCCCACCACGCGCGGATGATCCGAATCGTAACCGCGATGGGTCGCAAGGTCGAACGCGACCGACAGCCCCTTCTGCCCTGCGGCAAGATTGCGGCGATAGAAGGCGTTCGATTCCTCGGCGGTCGAAAAGCCCGCATACTGCCGGATGGTCCAGGGCCGCCCGGCGTACATGCTGGCCTTCACGCCGCGCGTGAACGGGGCAAACCCCGGCAGCCCGGGATCGCCGGCAAGATCCTCTCCGGTGTAGAGCGGCTTGATCACGAAACCCTCGGGCGTGGCCCAGGCCAGATCCTTGCCCCGCACTTCTTTGTCGGCCAGGGCG
>JBMSNZ010000092.1:0-8714 GCA_049421965.1 Erythrobacter sp. | reverse complement strand
CGCACCGCTGGCGATGAACAGCACATGGTCGGTCTTCATCGGCCCGTACTTGGTCGCAACCGTGGTGCCCTCGATCAGCGGCAGCAGGTCGCGCTGCACGCCTTCGCGGCTTACGCTGCCGCCGCGCACATCGCTGACCGCGATCTTGTCGATCTCGTCGAGGAACACGATTCCGTTGGTTTCGGCATTCTGCAACGCGACGCGTGCCACATCGTCCTGGTCCATCCGCTTTTCGGCCTCTTCGTCGACCAGCTTGTCCCAGGCCTCGGGCACCTTCAGCTTGCGCCGCCGGGTTGGCTTGCGGCCCATCGCCTTGCCGAACATGTCGGACAGGTCGATCATGCCGACATTGCCGCCCATCCCGCCCATGTCGAACGGCATCTGCGGCGCTTCGGACACCTCGATCTCTACCTCGGTTTCGTTCATCGCATTCTCGACGATACGCTGGCGGAAGGCCTCGCGGGTCGCTTCCGAGGCATTGTCGCCGACCAGCGCGGTCAAGAGGCGGTCCATCGCCGCCTTGCTGGCGGCTTCGCGCACCGCTTCGCGGCGGCGGTCCTTCTCCAGCCGGATCGCCTCTTCCACGAGGTCGCGCGCGATCTGCTCGACGTCGCGGCCGACATAGCCGACCTCGGTGAACTTGGTCGCTTCCACCTTCACGAACGGCGCTTCGGCCAGTTTCGCCAGGCGGCGGCTGATCTCGGTCTTGCCGCAGCCGGTGGGGCCGATCATCAGGATGTTCTTGGGCGTCACCTCGTCGCGCAGTTCAGGGCCGAGCCGCTGGCGCCGCCAGCGGTTGCGCAGCGCCACGGCAACTGCGCGCTTGGCATCCTTCTGGCCGATGATGTGCTCGTCGAGCGCGGCGACAATCGCCTTGGGGGTCAATGCTTCAGTCATGATTTGGGGCGATCTCAGATTTTCTCGAGCGTGACATTGCCGTTGGTGAAGACGCAGATTTCGGCTGCGACCTGCATCGCCTTGCGCGCGATCACCTCGGCGTCTTCCTCGTAATCGGCCAGTGCGCGGGCCGCGGCGAGCGCATAGTTCCCGCCAGACCCGATCGCGGTAATGCCGCCTTCGGGCTCAAGCACGTCGCCATTGCCGGTCAGCACCAGCAGCACTTCCTTGTCGGCCACGATCATCAGGGCCTCGAGGTTGCGCAGATATTTGTCAGTGCGCCAGTCCTTGGCCAGTTCCACCGCGGCGCGCAGCAACTGCCCCGAATATTGTTCAAGCTTCTTCTCGAGCCGTTCGAACAGCGTGAAGGCATCGGCGGTGGCGCCGGCGAAACCTGCGATCACTGTGCCGCCCTGCCCGATCCGCCGCACTTTGCGGGCGTTGGGCTTCATCACCGTGTTGCCCATCGAAACCTGGCCGTCGCCTGCGATCACGGTGGTTCCGCCGCGCGTGATGCCGACGATGGTGGTGCCGTGCCACTGGACCAGGCCATGGCTTTCGCTGTGGTTGCTCATGCCCCGGGATATGGGGAGCCGGGGCAGCGGGTCAAGCGGGCCCGCTATGCCAGCAGAGGCCGATCAGGTCCCGCCCGGTCCTGCACCGCCGCCGGCGCCGGGTGCGCCGACCTGGCCGATGTTGCCGAACAGGTCTTCCAGGAAGCCGCGTTCACGGCCCAATGTCGGGGTCTTGTCGCCATCGGGGTCGATCTGCGCGATCTGTTCGACCCCGCTGCGCTCGGTCCCGATCACATTGCCCGCACTGTCGAACTTCACCGCCAGCACCGAATGCGCGTCGATCTTTGGGCTGGTAAAGGGCCGGCGCGCGCTGACGCTGGAGATATAGTACCAGGTCGGCTCGCCATACTTGCTGGCAAAGCTGGGCCGGCCCAGCGTCATTTCGACCGAGCGCTGGTTGTCGATGCCCGGCTGGATCGAATCGGTCAGCATGGCGTCAACCACATAGCCGCGCGATTCGCGGATCGAGGTGCATCCCGCCAGCCCGATTGCCACGGCCGCCACCAGCGAGACCCTGAATGCTTTTGCCCTGTCCATCCGAAACCTAAACCTTCTTGGCACTGCGGCCGCCCTGCGCATTGCCCGCGAGGCAAGCCTTCCTATATGTCGGCCACGAGCCTTACGGCGATGGCGCGCGGCATGCAACGCCGCGCTGCACCGCCACTGGGCATAGCCATTTGAATTGCGGCTGAACGCCACCGCTACGGAGCGCCTGACCATGTCCTTCCTGTCCAAGCTGCTGGGCACCGCCCCCGATCCGCGCGAGGCCGTGCGCCCGCTGTGGCACCGCGTGGTGGAACTGGCGCGCGATCCGGCCTGGTATGCCGAATGCCGCGTGGCGGACGAGGTCGACGGCAGGTTCGACATGATCACCGCGGTGCTGAGCGCGGTGGTGGTGCGGCTCGAGGCGGCAGGAAAGCACGCCGAGAGCGCGCTGCTGTGCGAGTTCTTCGTCGAGGACATGGACGGGCAGCTGCGCGAATTCGGGATCAACGATGTGGTGGTGGGCAAGCATATCGGCCGGCTGATGAGCGTCCTAGGCGGGCGGCTCGGTGCCTATCGCCCGGCGCTGGTGCAGGCAGATGCCGAGAAGCTTGAAGCGGCCGTCACCCGCAATGTCAGCTTTGCCGATGGCGGATCGCCTGCGGCAACCGCAGAACGTTTGCAGGCGCTGCATGATCATCTCGCCGCGCTTGACGGTGACACGGTGGTGGCGGGCCGGATCGCCTTCGGAGCGGGCGCGGCATGACCGCAGGCGAACTGCCCCGCCTGGTCAAGGCGCGCCATCTTCCGGCCGATCCACTGGTGATCGAAGCAAGCGCGGCCGAATGCGCCGCGCTGGCGCAACGTTTCGGCCTGCCGCGGATCCTGTCGCTGCGGGCCGAGATCGCACTCGACCGAGAAGCACGCGCGGTGCGCGCTGCCGGCACGCTCGACGCGCACATCGTGCAATTGTGCGCGGTGTCGGGCGAGGAATTCGAGACCGCGATCGCCGAACCAGTCGCGCTGCGCTTTGTCGAGGAAGGCCGGATCGATCCGGCGCTGGCGCAGGACGAGGAAATCGAGATCGAGCTGAGCGGCGAAGAACTGGACGAGATCGAGTATGCCGGTGAAAGCTTCGACCTCGGCGAAGCGGTGGCGCAGACGCTGGGGCTGGCGATCGATCCCTATGCCGAAGGGCCCAACGCCGATGCGGCGCGCCGCGAAGCGGGTATCACCAGCGACGATGCACCCTCGGGCCCGCTGGCCGAAGCATTGAAAGCGTTGAAGCGGAGCTAACCCACGATCTGCCGAAGGGTAAGTGCCTCAGGCGGCCTTGGCGCGGGCGATAAAGCTGGCCATCTCGCGGCTGAGCTCCGCCGCCTGTGCATCGAGCATCCGGGTTGCCTCGCGCACCGCCTCGGCGTTGGAAGCGGTCTCGCTGACCTGGCCTTCGACGCGCTGGAGATTGCCGCGCATCGCCTCCGTCCCGGTCGAGGACATCTCGATCGTCCGCCCGATTTCCGATGTCGCGACCGATTGTTGCTCCGCCGCCGAAGCGATCGAAGTGGTCGCTCCGCCCAGATCGTTGATCGCCTTCGACATCGCCGCCAGCGATGCAGTGGCGTTGCGGGTGATTTCCACGATCCCGCGAATCTGGCCTTCGATCTCCACGACCGCGCGCGCGGTCTGCTTGGAAAGCTGCTTCACTTCGTCAGCGACAACGGCAAAGCCGCTGCCGACATGGCCGGCATGCGCCGCCTCAATCGTTGCGTTGAGCGCCAGCAGATCCGAGCGCTGCGCAATCTGGCCGATCAGGTCAGTGAAAGAGGTGATGCGCTGCGCCATGTCGTCGAGTTCGGCGATGGTGGACTCGGTCGACGCGGCAAGTGCGCGCGCCTCGTCACCCGAACGCGCCACCAACCGGATGCGGCCGGCCACTTCCTCGATCGAGACCAGCAATTCGTCGGTCGCCTCGGCAATCGCCAGCACCCCGCCCAGCGTCTGCTCGGCAGCAGCGGCCGCCGATGTGGTTTCCTCGCGCGATTTGCCCGCCGAATCCGCCAGCGAATCCGCCACCTGGTTGAGCTGGCCAGCCGTGGCGATGACCTGCTCGACAATGCCCAATGTACGGCGTTCGAGCGCCTCTGCGGTGTTGGCAAGCGATTGCAGCCGCCGCGCCTCCTCCAGCGCACGCTGCTCCGCCTCGACCCGCGCTTCATCGCTCGACCGGATCCGTTCGCTGGCTTCGCGGAATGCACCGACGCTTCGTGCCAGTTCGCCAATCTCGTCGGCCCGCGCCTGGTCTTCGGCCAGATCGGTCGGGACATCGGACTTGAGATCATTGCTGATCCGGCTCAGCGGCTCCACAATGCGGCGGCGTAGCTGCCACACGAGCAACGACGTGAGGACCATGATCGCGAACACGCCCAGCGCCAGCTGAAGCAGCAGGCTGGTGAGCGTGGCTGACACCTGCTCCGTGCTGGCGTGGACCCGTGCTTCGAGCAGATCGGATATCCGCGCATTGTCGCGCGCCATGGTGGAGAAAGTCTGCTGGACGGCCGTCATACGCTGAGTCACGACTTCCGCCTTGCCATCCGACAGGGCGATAATCTCGCGAACGCTTTCGATATAGGTGATGTAGTTCTGCTGCACGCCGCGCAACTCGCCGGCAATGTCGCTTTCGAGCTCAAGCCCGACATTGCGCACCTGCACTTCGCGCAGCTCTTCGAGATAGGTATCGAGATCAGCCCGCGCGGCGCTGGCTTCGCGCGGATCGTTCGTCAGTGCGGCCTGATAGGCGCGCAGCGCCGTGGTGCGCAGCGCATTGTGCACCATGTCGGATTCCATGTGGTTGCGCATCGCCATGGTAAGCTGGCCGGATTCGCGCATGGCGCGCTGCAGGTCGCTGGTGGTGGACCACACCAGCGCCAGGATCAATGCTAGCCCCAGCCCAAGACCCAAGCCGGCGATCGTCAGGATCCCGGAGATCGATCTGGCCGCGAAAGACAGACGCACACCCATTACTCCATTGCGGAATGGGCTGAAACGTAAGTAGTTGAGGCTAATTTTAGGTTAAGGACCGTTTACCAAGAGGCGCGGTGCCCCGCCGCTTAGAACGGGATGTCGTCGTCGAGGTCGTCATAGTTCGAGCCACCGCCCGACGAACTGCCGCCTGACGAGCCGCCGCCCTGGTCCCAGCCGCCGCCCTGGTCCCAGCCGCCGCCCTGGCCGCTTCCGCCGCCATAGCCACCACCGCCCGAACGCTGGCCGCCGCCATATCCGCCGCCACCGCCACCGCCTGCACCGTCAAGCATGGTCAGCACGCCGTTCAGCCCGCGGATCACGACTTCGGTGGTGTAACGGTCCTGGCCGCTCTGGTCCTGCCATTTGCGGGTCTGCAGCTGGCCCTCGATGTAAACCTTGCTGCCCTTCTTCAGGTAGCGTTCGACCACGCCCACCAGGCCTTCGGAAAAGATCGCGACATTGTGCCACTCGGTGCGTTCCTGGCGCTCGCCGGTGTTGCGGTCTTTCCAGGTCTCGCTGGTGGCGATGCGCAGATTGGCGACCTTGCCGCCGTTCTGGAAGCTGCGGATTTCCGGATCGGCCCCCAGGTTTCCGATGAGCATTACCTTGTTGAGTGACCCGGCCATTGGTTCTTCCTTCGCTACAATCCCAGCGCTGATGCGCTCCAGTATGTGATTCCCGCGAAGACATAAGCAAGCGCGAACAAATACCCAACCATGAACGCCGGCCATTTCCACCCATTCGTCTCGCGCCGGGCCACGGCGATGGTCGAGAGGCACTGCGGCGCGAACACGAACCAGGCGAGAAAGGCCAGCGCGGTCGGCAGGCTCCAACGCGCGGCGATCTGGTCGCGCAGCGCCGCTTCGGTCTGCGCCTCGTCTTCGGAATCGACCGCATAGGTGGTGGCGAGCGAAGCCACCGCCACTTCGCGCGCCGCCATCGCGGGCACCAGCGCCAGGGTCATTTCGCGATTGAAGCCGATCGGCTCGAACGCGGGGTGCATCGCGCTGGCCAGCTGACCCGCGAACGAGGCATCGAGCTGGCTTTCGCCCGGTTCGGCCTTGGGGAAGGTGAGCAGCAGCCACAAGGCCACGGTAACCGCGAAGATGATTGTGCCGGCGCGGCGCAGGAACACCCAGGCGCGCTGCCACAGCCCGATCAGCAGATCCTTCAGGATCGGCAGCTGATAGCGCGGCAGCTCCATGATGAAGCCGCTGGCCTTGCCCTGCGTGACAGTACGGCGCAGCAGCAGCGCGGCCGCCATCGCGCCGACAATCCCGGCGACATAGAGCGCAAACAGCACCAGGCCCTGAAGGCCGATCACATCCAGCCCGGCCGGCCCCACCTTGGTTGCGGGAATCGCCGCGGCGATGATCACGGCATAGACCGGCAGCCGCGCCGAACAGGTCATCAGCGGGGCGATCAGGATCGTTGTCAGCCGGTCTTTCGGATCGGCAATGCTGCGCGTCGCCATGATCCCGGGAATCGCACAGGCGAAGCTGGACAGCAGCGGAATGAAGCTGCGGCCCGACAGGCCCACGCCGGCCATCAGGCGGTCCATCAGGAAGGCGGCGCGCGCCATGTAGCCCGACGCCTCCATCAGCAGAATGAAGAAGAACAGGATCACGATCTGCGGCAGGAACACCACCACCGAGCCGACCCCTGCGATCACGCCTTCGGTCAGGAAATCGCGGAGGAACCCGGCGGGCATGGCGGCGGTGATGAGGCCGGCCACCGCCTCGGTCGCGCCTTCGATCATGGCGATGAACGGTTCGGCCCAGGAGAACACGGCCTGGAACACCACGAACAGCAGCCCAAACAGGATCAGCGGCCCGGCCCAGGGATGCAGCAGCACCCGGTCAAGCCCGCTGTGCAGCCGGTGCGTGCTGCTTTCGGAAAGGATCGCGGCCTTGGCGATGTTCTTCGCCGCTAGCCGCCGTTCGGGCAGCGTCAGATGGCCGGTGCGGCGCTCGTCGGCATGCTCCGGACTGTCGACCTGCGCCTGCTCCAGCGCGGCGACAAGTTCGGTCAGCCCGCGCCGGCGCACTGCCACTGTCGGCACCACCGGCACGCCCAGTGCATGGCCCAGCGCGGCGGGATCGATCACCAGCCCGTCGCGTTCCGCCAGGTCGACCATGTTGAGCGCGACCACGGTCGGCCGGCCCAGCGCGATCACTTCCTGCGCGAACACCAGGTGCTGCTCGAGATTGGCCGCGTCGAGCACCACCACGATGGCGTCGGGCCGCGCTTCGCCTTCGAATTCGCCCAGCACGACCTTGCGCGTCACCAGCTCGTCAGGGCTGGTGGTCTCGGCCAGGCCATAGCTGCCGGGCAGGTCGATCAGTTCGACCGGCTCGCCCGAAGGCAGCACCAGCCGCCCGGCCTTGCGCTCGACAGTGACGCCCGGATAGTTCGCGATTTTCTGGCGGGCACCGGTCAGCGCGTTGAACAGTGCGCTCTTGCCGGCATTGGGGTTGCCGACCAGCGCGAATGTGCGCGCCCGGTTCATGCGGGTTCTCCCGCTGCCGGAGCCACTTCCATTGCCGCCGCATGCACCCGGCGCATGGCAACGGTCATCCGCCCGAGCGTCACCGCGATCGGATCGCGTCCGCCGAACACGCCGCGATGGGCAACTGTCACCGTCGCCCCGCTATCGACCCCGAGCGCGCGCAGTCGCAGCGCCTCTTCAGGCGCGAGACTGTCCCATGCGACATGCGTGATGGTGGCCGTAGAGCCGGGGCGAAGCTGATCGAGCGTCATGCTGCCGCGCTGCCAGAGCGCGCGGCCAATTGCAACCGATTCTCAATTGCGTCAGCGCGAGGGGTAACGCAGCCGGCCGAGGAAGCGCATCATGCTGAACCCGTCGCGCTCGGGAGCCGTGAAGTGCGCCTTCAGTTTTTCGAAGCGCATCACGCCTTCGATGCGGCGGTCGAGAAAGGCGCGCGTGGCCGCCTTGTCTTCGCTCTCGTCATCGACATAGACCGCCAGCGTCGCCGCATAGATCGAGGCAAGGATCGCCCGCTTCGTATAGTGGTTGTAGTCTGTCGCTGTATCGCCCGCGAGCCGCCACATCATATCGGCGCTGCGCCAGCCAATCCGCAGCGCGCGCGGCGCGTTCTGCGGCTGCGCCATCACCGCAAGAGCCCGGCGGAGCGCTTCCTCGAGCCCGGCTACCGCATCGAGGCGATATTGCACCAGCGCGCGGATCCGCTCGCGGATCTTCATCGCGGCCAACTGCTCGCGCGGCAGATCGCGCGCCATTGCCGCATCGATCGTGTCGATCCAGGCCTCGATCATGTCCATCGCTCCGCCGGGAAAGGCGAGCCGGGCAATGTCGGCATCAGCGCCCGCCATCTCGGCGGCATGCAGCAGCGCTGTCTCGCTCCAGCCATCGAAGATCGCCGCGGCAGCCACTTCGGGGGCCAGCGCGAGCCGCAGCTCGTCGAGCGTCAGATCGGCCAGATCGGCCAGATCGGGGCGTGCCGCAAGGTGGTCCATGTCAGGCGCCCGGTCCGTAACTGCCGGCCGCGCCTTTGTCCTTGCGCGCGGCATCGGCCCGTTCGAATTCGGCCAGGATCGAGCTGTTGCCCGTCATGAGCTTCGCATAATCGCGCGCGCTGCGGCCCGAATTGTCGGTCCGGTCAGGGTTGCCGCGATTGGCCAGCAGCAGCCGGATCAGCGGCACGTCGCGCCGGTGGACTGCCGCGATCAGCGGGGTTTCGCCCGCCGCGTCGG
>JBMSNZ010000091.1:0-8758 GCA_049421965.1 Erythrobacter sp. | reverse complement strand
CAATATCCACCTGATGGCCGGCGTGCCGCATATCACCGCCGGCATGCTCGATGCACTGACCGGCACGCTGGAAGGCGGCGCGGTGCTGCAGAGCCGGACCGTCGGTGGATGGGTGCCCGAAAGCGAGGTCGCCACCTTGCTGCGCGATGTCGAGAAGGCACATGAGCAGTGCCAGATCGGCAGCTACCCCTTCTTCCGCGAAGGGCGCGTCGGCGCGAACTTCGTGGTGCGCTCGACCGACACCGAAGCGCTCGACGCCTGTGTCACGGCATTGTGCGAGGGTCTCGACGCGCTTGGCTTTGCCTACACTCGCGGCGGGATCTAGCGCTCAGATTATCAACGCAAAAAGGGCCGGAAGATCGCTCCTCCGGCCCCTTTTTCCTGTTCGCATGACCTGCGCTCAAGCAGCGATGCGTCAGCGCGACAGATTACGCGCCTTCGACCTCGCTCAGGTCGACCTTGAGGCCGGGGCCCATCGAGCTGGTCAGCGTCACCTTGCGGACATACTTGCCCTTGGCGCCGCTCGGCTTCGACTTGACCACCGCTTCGGTCAACGCCTTGAAGTTCGCCTTCAGCGCATCATCGGCAAACGAGAGCTTGCCGATACCCGAATGGATGATGCCCTGCTTCTCGACGCGGAATTCGACCTGGCCGCTCTTGGCGTCCTTCACGGCCTGCTCCACGTTCGGGGTCACAGTGCCCAGCTTCGGGTTCGGCATCAGGCCCTTGGGACCCAGCACCTTACCGAGGCGACCGACCACACCCATCATGTCGGGGGTGGCGATGACGCGATCATAGTTGAGGTTGCCGGCCTGCATGTCTTCCATCAGGTCTTCCGCGCCAACCTTGTCGGCCCCGGCAGCCAGGGCCTTCTCAGCATTGTCGCCGCGCGCGAACACCGCCACGCGCACATCCTTGCCGGTGCCCGAAGGCAGCGACACCATGCCGCGCACCATCTGGTCGGCGTGGCGCGGATCGACGCCCAGGTTCATGGCGACTTCGACGGTCTCGTCGAACTTGCCCTTGAACTGGCGCAGGGTCGAAAGCGCTTCCTCGACAGTGTAGAGCTTCTCCCGGTCAAGGCCGGCCAGCAGCTTTGATTTCTTCGTGATCTTCGCCATGGTCTCAGCCCTCCACCACTTCGAGGCCCATCGAACGCGCAGAGCCTTCGATGATGCGGGTTGCCATCTCGATGTCGTTGGCATTGAGATCGGCCATCTTGACCTGCGCGATTTCGCTCAGCTGCGAACGCTTGATGGTTCCGGCCGAAACCTTGCCCGGCTCCTTCGAACCCGACTTGAGGTTGGCCGCCTTCTTGATGAGGAAGGTTGCCGGCGGGGTCTTGGTGATGAAGCTAAACGAGCGGTCGGCATAGACGGTGATCACGGTCGGGATCGGCATGCCCTTTTCAAGGCTGTCGGTCGCCGCGTTGAACGCCTTGCAGAATTCCATGATGTTCACGCCGCGCTGGCCCAGAGCCGGGCCGATCGGCGGTGAGGGGTTTGCAGCGCCCGCAGGCACCTGCAGCTTGATATAGCCTTCGATCTTCTTGGCCATGTGGCCACTCCTTTCACACTGTCGCCTCATTCGACCGGCTCGATCCTGAGCTTGTCGAAGGACTCATGTTAAGCGGTCAAACGGTTCGCCAGGGCGAGCCTTCCGCGCGGTTTCGTCTCCTTGCAGGAAGCGAAGGCGCGCGCATAGCGCCTTCAGCGTGTAAAGCAAGTGGTTTGCGGCATTCAGGCCCAGCGGAGCGGGTATGGGACCGGCCGGATGCACCGCATGCACCACAGTCCTGATCGGGAAAAGCCGTGCGGCGCAAAACCGGCTTGGTGGCCCGGTGAGATCGGAAGAATCAGGCAACGGCGGCATGCGGCGAACACTAGCGAAGCCTGCCGATGTAGGAAAATGCAGCCCTAGAGCCTGATGACATTGCATTGATCAACCGCTGCGCGGCGGATTTGATCTCGATCATTCAGCCTCCAAACCGACTCGTGATAGTTTTAGTGTTGGAACAGATGAGAGGGAGTTGGCCAATGATCCTGAAGACCGGTACATTTGCTCTGGTGGCCGATGGACGCAGGCTCATTCTGCTGCGCAACGACGGCACGGCCACTGCACCGCGACTGGTGACGGTGGCCGAGGAAGAGGCACCCAACCCGCCCACGCACGACCAGGGGTCGGACCGGCCCGGCCGGACCCAGGCCAGTTCAGGCGAACGGCGCAGCGGATATGGCGATACAGACTGGCATGAGCAGCGCGAAGCGGACTTTGCCCGTCACGCCGCCGGGGTGCTCGAACAAGCTGCCTCAGGAGGCGGTGACGCGCCGATCGTTGTAATCGCCGCGCCGCGGACCCTTGGTGTGCTGCGCGACCATTACGGTCGTCAGACGAAAGCACGGCTCGCCTGCGAGATCGACAAGGATCTGGCGGGCCTGCCGAGCCAAGCGATCCTGGCGGCGATAATGGCACACGAGCCCGTCTGAGCGGGCCCGGCGCTGCGGCTTACTTGACCAGTTCGACCTGCTCGAAATCGAGTTCGACCGGCGTCGCACGGCCGAAGATCGAAACCGAAACCTTGACCTTGGCCTTGTCGAAATCGAGTTCCTCGACCACGCCGTTGAAGCTGGCGAAGGGCCCGTCGAGCACCTTGACCTGATCGCCGATCTCGTAATCGACGCTGATGTCGCGCTTGGGTGCGGCCTTGGCCTCTTCCACACCGCCGAAATAGCGGGCGGCTTCGCGCTCGCTGATCGGCTGCGGCTTGTTGCCCTGGCCGAGGAAGCCGGTGACCTTGGGCGTGTTCTTGACGAGGTGATAGACATCGTCGGTCAGCTTCAGCTTGGCCAGCACATAGCCGGGCATGAACTTGCGCTCGACCTGCACCTTCTTGCCGCGCTTGACCTCGGTCACGGTTTCAGTGGGGACCTGGACGTCCTCAACCGCGTCGCTCAGCCCCAGCCGTTCGGCTTCGGCGATGATCGCGTCGCGGACCTTGTTCTCGAAACCCGAATAGGCGTGAATGATATACCAGCGAGCCATTATGAATTCCCGTAGATGTAAAGGCGCCAATCAGGCCAGCGACAGCAGCCACTGGACGATCGCACTGAAAACCGTGTCGACCCCGAGGAAGAACAGCGACAGGATCACCATGAGGATGAACACGAAGATCGCGGTACGAACGGTTTCCTGCCGCGTCGGCCAGACCACCTTGCCCGTTTCGCTGCGGACCTGGTTCATGAATTCCGCCGGGCTGGTCTTGCGCTTCTTCTCTTCGGCCATCGCTGTGAGCCTTCGTCCTCGGTAAATGGTCCCGCCTTCCGGGATCGGCTTTCAGATAGGGTTCTTCGCCGCCCCGAACAAGGTCCGGGAGGGGCAAGGCCTGATTCCAATGTCGGAAGACGATTGGGCGTTTAGGCCCGGCAAAACGCAAAAGCAAGCGGGCTTGCTGCGGGCGGGCGCAGGCAGGGTCCGGACATGCTGGAAGGGAAATGGCAGGGGTGACAGGATTCGAACCCGTGGCCCTCGGTTTTGGAGACCGATGCTCTACCAGCTGAGCTACACCCCTGCAGCGCCGCCGCCTCTATAGCCAAGCGCGGCACATGGCAACACGCCAGTTTTCACCATCGGCGCTTCACCCGAATGCCTTTGACGCGGTGCGTGTCTGCTCTGCTATGTAAGCCACGATGCATTCGCCCTACCCCGCCCCGATTCCGGCCGAAGTGCTGCTGCTGGCCTATCGCAGCGGTATCTTTCCCATGGCGGACCGGCGCGACGATCCCGAAATCTTCTGGGTCGAGCCCAAGCAGCGCGCGATCCTTCCACTGGAAGGTTTTCGCCTCTCTGGCAGCCTGCGCAAGGCGATCCGGCAGGACCGTTTCACGGTTACGGTGGATCGCGATTTCGACGCGGTGATCGAAGCCTGCGCCGAGCCGCGCCCGGACCATCCCGAAACCTGGATCAGCGAACGCATCATGGCAAGTTACAGCCAGCTGCATCGTCTGGGCCATGCGCATTCGGTCGAGTGCTGGGACGGGGCGCGGCTGGTCGGGGGCCTGTATGGAGTAAGCTTCGACCGCGTGTTCTGCGGTGAGAGCATGTTCAGCCGTGCCAGCGATGCAAGCAAGGTGGCGCTGGCCTGGCTGGTGGCGCTGATGCGCCGCGCGGGCTTCCGCCTGCTCGACTGCCAGTTCATGACCGATCACCTGCGCTCGATGGGCGCGATCGAGATCGACCAGAAGCAGTATCTCGAAGGCCTGGCGCGGGCGTCAGGCGCTGCGCCCGTGACGCTGCCGCAGGCCTATGACGAGCTGTTGCGAGAAGCGGGCGCGGCCTCTTCCTCGCCCGGGAAGCTCATTGCGCAATCCTTGACCCAGACATCATAGACCGGGTGTTCGACCACGTTGAGGCTGGGCGAATTCTTGAACAGCCAGCCGGAGAAGATGCGCCGGAAATCCTGCGAGCCGCGAGCCTGCACCAGCACCTGCACGAACGCGCCGGTTTCGCGCTGCATCTCCCACGGCGCGGTGCGCTCACAGGCCTCAAGCCGCACGATGATGTCGCCGATCCGGCGCGATTCGCCCGGCTTCAGTGTGATATCCTGGCTCGAATTGTTGCGCTTGTTGAGCAGGCCCAGCGTCGCCACCCGCTCGTTCATCGGCGAACCGATCCCGGCCGCCTCGGCCGCGGAGGGCGGCGGCGCATCGGGGGTGGCCAGCTCTTCGGGCAGCGCGGTTTCGATGGGCTTGGGCGCGGGCGGATCCTCGCCGCAGGCGCCCAGCGCCAGCAGCAAGGCCGCAGCCGCGCCGATTCGCAGCGCCTGCATGCTCAGCCTTCCGGGCTCCAGGCCTCGTAATCGCCGGTCGCGCGGGCGCGCTTTCCGCCCCGCTCGAGCGCACCTTGCGGGCGATAGGCGGCGGCTGTGCCCGTGGCGTTGGGCGTATAATCGGCTTCCCAGATCTTGGGCGGCGGCAAGCGGCTTTCAGGCACATCGTCGAACGCGCCATGCAGCCAGCCGTGCCATTCGCTGGGTACGCGGCTGGCATCGTTATTGCCGTTGTAGATCACCCACCGGCGCTCGCGCTCGCCCTGCCGGGGGCGCGAACGATAATATTTGTTGCCCTGCGCATCGGTGCCGATGTGCTCGCCCTTGCGTGCCGTGAACAGCATGGTGCCGATGGTCGCGCCATCCCACCAGGTGAAGATCTTGCCGAGAATTCCCATGGCGGCGGCGATTAGCGGATAAGCCGGGCCGCGCCAAGCGCGAAGCACGCTCAGGGCAAGGCGTATTCCACCGCGTCGCCGGGCTTGAGGCCCAGCTCGGCAGCACGCCCGCCGCGCAGTTCGAGCACTGCGCTGGCAATGCCGTCCGACCGCACCGATTCGAGCGAGTAGGGCGTGGTATTTGCCGCGACATTCAGGATCCGCCCGTCGGTGCCGATGAAGATGATGTCGAGCGAAAGCGGGGTGTTCTTCATCCAGAAGCTGCGCACGTCAGGCACATCGGACGGGAACAGCATGCCTTCGTTATCGCCCAGTTCGGTACGAAACATCAGGCCCTGGCGTTGGGCCTCAGGCGAATCCGCCAGTTCGACGCGGAAGGCGTGACGCGCCTTTCCCGACCGGACCACAAGGTCGATCACCTGCAGGCCAGAGACCGGGTGGCGCGATTCTGCAGCGCTCTGCGCCTGCTCGGTGGCGCCGCCTTGCGTGCCGGAAACTGCGGCCGGCGAGCATGCCAGCACGGCGCAGGGCGAGAAAGCGACCAGCGCGACGAGCCAATTGGATCTCACCCGTGTCGCTCCTCTTCCATCGCCGCCCATTCCTCCGCCTCTTCGATACTTGCGGCATCGACCAGCGTGCGCGCTGCCTCGAAACCATGACCCGCTCTGATCATCGCCGCAATCTGTTTGTCGCGCAGCTTGTCGCGGCCGAAACGGTCGGCCGGGCGCGGCTCCCGCCCCATCGGAGCAAAGGGCCCGAAGCCGCGCTTGCGCGCCAGGGCAAGCGCCGCCCGTCGCGCGGCCGGTTCCTCGGGCGAAGACTCGGCGCGCAATTGCTCCTCGATCCCTGCCTGCCGCAGCGCCTGGTCGACCCGGCGCGCGCCATAGCCCCGACGCAGCAAACCCGATGCGCGCGTCTGCGCAAACGCCGCGTCGTCGACATAGCGCAGGTCGACCATGCGCGCGACCAGCCCGGCCACATCGAGCGGTTCGGCCCCTTCAGCAGTGCCGCGTTCGCGGATTTTGCGCCGCAGATAATCTTCCAGCCGCGCCGAACTGGTCGAAAAGCGCGCCAGATAGGTCAGCGCCAGTTCTTCCATAGCCTGCCGATCAAGCGGTGCCGGTTTGCGGCGTTTGCGTGACATGGTGGATTGCTTTGCAACCATTTCGCCTTATTCGTGCCACACTCCTTATCAAATGGGAAAGCTGGAATGGGTGCGGACACAAGGAGTTTTCCGCATTGGGGACGATCGAAGCGCCGTCCGGCGCCGCAAATAACGGGTATCGCTGAATAATATGACCGACGCCGCCATCCTGCCGACGCCGAATGATTGCCCCTTGCCGCGCCGGCGAGCGGACTTCGCGACGTTCAATGAGGCGATCGACTATGCCGCACAGAGCGAAAAGGGGCTCAATTTTCACGATATGCGGGGCGAATTGGCCCAGGCCTATCCCTATTCGCAGATGCGCGCCGATGCGCTGGAGATGGCACGCCGGCTGATCGCAGCCGGGATCGGCAAGGAAGACCGGGTGGCGCTGATCGCCGAAACCGGGCCGGATTTCGCAGCGCTGTTCTGTGCCTGCGTCTATGCCGGTGCCTGGCCGGTGCCGTTGCCGCTGCCAACCACCTTCGGCGGCAAGGAAAGCTATATCGACCAGCTGACCGTGCAACTGATGAGCTCCGATCCCAAGATCCTGCTCTATCCCGAAGAGATCGCCGAAATGGCAAGCGCTGCGGCCGCGCGGCAAGGCTGTGCCTGCGAATCCTGGCAGGATTTCGGCCAGCGCCCGGCACCCGAGTGCGAGCTGCCGCAGGCCGATCCGGAAGACATCTGCTACCTCCAGTATTCAAGCGGCTCGACCCGCTTCCCCACCGGGGTGGCGGTGACCCACCGCGCGCTGCTGCACAATCTCTATGGCCACGCCGCCTCGATGGAGCTGGGACAGGGCGACCGTGCGGTCAGCTGGCTGCCGTGGTATCACGACATGGGTCTGGTCGGCTGCTTCCTCTCGCTCATCGCGAACCAGGTCAGCTGCGATTACCTCAAGCCCGATCATTTCGCCCGCCGCCCGCTGGCGTGGCTGGACATGATCAGCCGCAACCATGGCACCACGCTCTCCTATTCGCCGACCTTCGGTTACGACATCTGCGCCCGCCGCATCTCCAGCCAGAGCCATGTGGCAGACCGGTTCGACCTTTCGCGCTGGCGCGTGGCAGGGAACGGCGCCGACATGATCCGGCCCGATGTGATGCAGAGCTTCGTCAATGCCTTTGCCGAAGCCGGGTTCAAGGCCAGCGCCTTTACGCCCAGCTATGGCCTGGCCGAAGCGGTTCTCGCCGTGACCGTCATGCCACCCGGCGAAGGCATTCGGGTCGAGCTGGTCGAGGAAGAGCGGCTGTCAGGCTCGTCGCGCGACCTGTCCCGCCCGGCGCGCTATCGCGCGATCGTCAACTGTGGCAAGCCGCTGCCCGACATGGAGGTCGAAGTCCGCGGCGAGGACGGCAAGCCCAAGGCTGACCGGCAGATCGGCAAGGTCTGGTGCCGCGGGCCCAGCGTGATGCATTCCTATTTCCGCAACCCCGAAGCGACTGCGGATTGCCTGGTCGATGACTGGCTCGACACCGGCGACATGGGCTATGTTGCCAATGGCTATCTATTCATCGTCGGCCGTGCGAAGGACATGATCATCATCAACGGCAAGAACCACTGGCCGCAGGACATCGAATGGGCGGTGGAGCAGCTGCCCGGCTTCAACCACGGCGACATCGCCGCTTTCGCGATCGAGATGGAAAATGGCGAGGAAGCACCTGCCGTGCTGGTCCATTGCCGCGTGTCCGACCCGGCCGAGCGCATCCGGCTGCGCAACGAGATTGCGGACAAGGTGCGTTCGGTCACCGGCATGAGCTGCATAGTGGAGCTGGTGCCGCCGCGCACGTTGCCGCGCACCAGTTCGGGCAAGCTCAGCCGCGCGAAGGCGAAGAAGCTGTATCTTTCGGGCGAAATCGAGCCGATCCAGCTCGCTGCCTGATCGGGCCTGCGGTACACGCTATTGCGTGGCTCTGTCCCACTCCGCCAATACCTGATTGGCTGATCGCCCAGTGACCGCCCTTGCCGCCACGCCTTCGCCTTTGAGCCATTGAACGACGCTATCTGTCTGCGCCGCGGGACCGACAACCATTACCGGCGAATCTAGCCGCTTGGCTGCCCAGGCGATCAGGTCAAGCGCGCTCTGGCCAGCAGCATCGGGCGCCCCGTTGGTGAAACTCACTTGCGGCAGGTCCCCTCGAGGCGGGGTAAGCTCGATCCGCCATTCCGGCCGCCTTGCGGCAAGGCGCTGCTCAAGCTCGTAGAAGGTCGCGAGGCTAGCACCTGGCAGTGGCTTGGCGCGCACGACAGCGCGGCGGCGCTCGCGGTCGACCGTTACATCGTTCTCGCTGACGCCGGCAACCAAGGCCAGGCTGGCTGCGAGTTCCTCAGCCCGGTGGAGCGCGACCTCGTCGCGGAAAACGGAGGCTACGGGAATGAGGTGAAGTT
>JBMSNZ010000090.1:0-8766 GCA_049421965.1 Erythrobacter sp. | reverse complement strand
TTGCCACGATGACAAATCTGCGTAGCACCTGCGACGAGACGGGCGAACGGGTCTATTCGAGTGCCACGTTCGACGTGCTGGCGCGCCGCACCGACGTGCGCGGTGCCCGCCAGGTCCAGCTGCCCTATTACGTCACGGTGCTGCGGGGCGGCTCGGCAGTGGTTACCAAGCGGGTGGGTAGCGTGACGCTCAACTTCGCGGACGGTGCAGAGCGTGCCTCGGCTTCAGGGCAGGCGGCCTCCTATGTCGACCGTGCCGAGGCTACACTTCCCGCGGAGATCCGCGAGCAGATCACGCGTCGCCGCCGGCCGGGCGATCCCGACGCTGCGCTCGATCCGCTGGCCGATCCGCAGGTGCGTGCAGCAGTGCAGCGCGCCAGCTTCGAAATGCTGGTCGGCTTCCAGCTGTCGCAGGAACAGCTGACTTATAACGCGACCCGGTGATCCTGACAGTCTGACGCGGGTGCTGCGCCACCCGCGCCGCGGCAGTGCTTGCGATTCTGGCCAATTCGGCTAGGCGCTCGGCCCATGTCTGACAGTCCGACCATCTACAAACTTTTCGCGGCCAAGATCGATGCCGCGCTCGATGCGCTGGTTGAAGCGGGCGTCTTGCCCGAAGCCTTGCCACGCGAAAACATCGCGGTGGAGCCGCCGCGCGATCCGGCGCATGGCGATCTTGCTACCAACGCGGCGATGGTGCTCGCCAAGCCTGCTGGCACCAACCCACGTGCGCTGGCCGAAGCGCTCGCTGGCCACCTGGCAGCAGACCCTTTAGTTGCCAGCGCCGAGATTGCCGGTCCTGGTTTTATCAACCTGCGGCTCGATCGCAGCGTGTGGCTGGCAGAACTGGCGGCTATCGCGGCGCTGGGCGCTGGTTACGGCCGCTCGCGCATGGGCGCCGGGCGCAAGGTCAATGTCGAATATGTCTCGGCCAACCCTACTGGCCCGATGCATATGGGGCATTGCCGTGGCGCGGTCGTGGGCGATGCACTGGCGGGGCTGCTCGAATTCGCCGGTCACGACGTTACCCGTGAATACTACATCAATGATGCAGGCGGGCAGGTCGATGTGCTCGCTCGCTCAGCGCACCTGCGCTACCGTGAAGCGCTGGGTGACGAGATTGGCGAGATTCCGGCCGGGCTCTACCCGGGCGAATATCTGATCCCTGTCGGCAGGCAGTTGGCAGCTGATCTTGGTGACCGGTTCCGAGATGCACCGGAAGCAGAATGGCTGCCGCTCTTCCGCGACAAGGCGGTCGAGCAGATGATGCAGCTAATCAAGGATGACCTCGCGCAACTGGGCATTCACCATGATCTGTTCTCGTCGGAGGCGGCGCTCCATTCGGCTGGAAAGCCCGATGCAGCCGAGGCCTGGCTGCGCCAGCATGACCTCGTCTATGACGGGATCCTCGAGGCACCCAAGGGCAAGACGCCCGAGGATTGGGAGCCGGTCGAGTTGCCGCTGTTCCGGTCCACACGCTTCGGGGACGACCAGGACCGCCCGATCAAGAAGTCTGACGGCAGTTGGACCTATTTCGGGGCCGATCTTGCCTACCACATGGAGAAGGCCAAGGCGGCCGATGAACTGATCGACATCTGGGGCGCAGACCACGCAGGCACGGTCAAGCGGATCAAGGCCTCGGTCGCTGCGCTGAGCGAAGGCCAGGGCAAGCCAATCCCGTTCGACGTGAAGCTGGTGCAGATGGTCCAGCTGATGAAGGGTGGCCAGCCCTTCAAGATGTCGAAGCGCGCCGGCAATTTCGTCACTTTGGCCGATGTGGTGGAGATGGTGGGCAAGGATGTGGTGCGCTTCACCATGCTCACCCGCAAGCCCGAAGCGCAAATGGACTTCGACTTCGACAAGGTGGTCGAGGCATCGAAGGAAAACCCGGTATTCTATGTCCAGTATGCGCATGCACGGATCCGCTCGACGCTGCGCAAGGCTGCTGCCGAAAACCTTGCCCCGGCTAGCGATGCGCTTGAGCTGCTCGGCGCGGAGGAGCTCGACCTTGTGAAACTGGCGGCACAGTTCCCGCGCGAAGTCGAAGCGGCGGCCAAGGCGCGCGAGCCGCACCGGATTGCCTTCTACCTCTACGAGCTTGCCGGGGCGTTCCATGCCTATTGGAATCTCGGGAATGACCGGCCCGACAAGCGCTTTATCGTGGGGCAAAACCCGCATCTGACCGGGGCAAGGCTTTTCCTGGCCGAACAGTTGGGGCAAGTAATCCGCAACGGCCTGGGCATTCTGGGGGTAGAGGCCGTCGAGGAGATGTAGGCATGGGTTCGCCTGGAGACGGATTTCGCAGCAGCAACCAAGAGGCTGAGCTGGCGCTGAGCAGCGACGACAGCCTGCCATGGCTCGAATCCGACGAATATGATCCCGAGGAAGGCGCGGTCGATACCGCGCGCATCGTGGGCTTCGCATTAATCCTGCTGACTGTGCTGGTCGTGGCGGTAGGCGGAACCTGGTACTATTCCAACTATCTCGCAGGCGAACGGATCGTGGCTGATGGCAGCACTATCGAGGCGCCACCCGGACCCTACAAGGTCAGACCCGAGGATGCCGGTGGCAAGGAGTTTGCCGGGACTGGAAACATCGCCCCGAAGGTTGGCGAGGGTATTTCGCGCGAAGGGCAGCTCGCAGATCGGCCGGAGCCTCCAGCCGTGCCAGTGCAGACCACTGCCGAAGCTGCGCCGCGTCCGCAAATCGCCACTCGCAGCAGCGACGAGGCACCAGCTGAAACCGGCGGCATTGGCGTGCAGGTCGGCGCCTATGGTTCGCGCGCGGCGGCCGAAGCGGGGTGGGCCACCCTGCTGCGGCAGACCGAGGCGTTGAGCGGTGTGAGCCATCGCGTGGTCAAGGGGCAGGCCGATATCGGCACTGTCTATCGCTTGCAGGCGGTTGCCGGCGATCTGGCCGGCGCGCGCGCGCTGTGCCAGGCGCTCAAGGCCGACGGGGTGGCCTGCCAGGTCAAGCGCTGAAGCTGCGCTCTCACTTGCTGCGAGCCGCTGCGGGCAGGGGCTGTTTTCCCCCATGCTCCGCGCTCGCATGCTTGCGTTTTGATGCTTTGAGACGAATCCTTCATCCATGACGCCCGCCATCTTCGGAATTGCCGGACTTGCGCTGACCGCCGAGGAGCGGGCGTTTTTCCGTGCGGCCGATCCTGCGGGCTACATCCTGTTCGGTCGCAATATCGCCGACCGCACGCAGCTGCGCGCTTTGACAGAGGAATTGCGCGCGATCCATGGCCGCGACAAGCTGCTGATCACGATCGATCAGGAGGGCGGAAGGGTGCGGCGGATGCGCGACCCGATGTGGCCGTTTTATCCCGCGGGCGAAGCGTTCGACCGGCTGTATGACATCGCGCCCGCCAGCGCGATCGAAGCAGCACGAGTCAATGCCGAGGCGCTGGGTCACGATCTTGCCGAAGTGGGCATTACGATGACGCATGCCCCGGTGCTCGACGTGCGACAGCCGGGCGCGCATGACGTGATCGGTGACCGCGCCTATGGCAGTGAGCCGTTGCGCGTGGCCGCATTGGGCCGCGCGGTGCTCGACGGGCTGGCGCGCGCTGGGGTTGCTGGCACGATAAAACACATGCCGGGGCACGGGCGCACCTCGGTCGATACCCACAAGGCCTTGCCGACCGTGACGGCGAGCGACGCTGAACTCGAGGTCGATCTGGCCCCGTTTCGGGCGCTGGCGGATGCTCCGGCCGGAATGACCGGACACTTGCTGTTCACGGCATGGGACGCCGAGAATCCCGCCACACTTTCTCCATTTGTGATCGGTGAGATCATCCGCAAGCGGATCGGCTTTGGCGGGCTACTCTTCACCGATGATCTCGATATGGACGCGCTCAGCGGCACCGTACCTGAGCGGGCCGAACGCGCAATTGCGGCAGGCTGCGACCTAGCGCTCAATTGCTGGGCCAAGATGGACGACATGGTGGGAATTGCCGAGCGCCTCCCGGCGATGTCGGCGGAGACTGCGGAACGGCTGGAACGCGCGCTGGCGGGCACTGGAGTGGTAGCCGCAATCGCAGACCAGAAGGAGTTGTTAGCAAAGCGGGACGCGCTCCTGGCACTGGCGGAGGAAGCGGCATGAGCGCGAGCGAAGACGGCCTGCTGTTCGACGATCCGATCGCCCTCGACACAGACGGGGCCTGGGCCGAACCGTCAAATGAAAAGCCCGACGATACGGCGCTTTATCTCGAGCTTGATGGCTGGGAAGGGCCACTCGACCTGCTGCTAGACCTCGCCCGGCGGCAGAAAGTTGATCTCAGGCAGATCTCGATCCTGGCGCTGGTTGACCAGTATCTCGACTATATCGAGAAGGCCGAAGCGCTGCGGTTGGAACTTGCAGCCGATTATCTGGTGATGGCTGCGTGGCTCGCCTATCTGAAATCGGCGCTGCTTCTGCCGCGTGACGAGCAGGAAGACCCGAGCCCGGAAGACCTTGCGCTGCGGCTGCAACTGCGGCTCCAGCGCCTCGGCGCGATGCGCGAGGCGGCAGCAAGGCTGATGGCGCGTGACCGGATCGGTCGTGACATCTTCCTTCGAGGCGCTCCCGAGGGCTTGCGGATCGACCGCAAGTCATTGTGGCGATCGGATATCTTCTCGCTGATTCAGGCCTATGGCCAGGTCAAGGCGCGCACCGCGCCGCGCATCTACCATGTGATGGACCGGCCGGTGATGACGCTCGACAGCGCGCTCGACCGGGTTTCGGCCATGCTCGGGGTTTCGCTCGACTGGATGGACCTGCGCGACTTCCTGCCGCCGTTTGCCGAACCCCGGCTGCGCAAATCGGCGCTTGCATCGAGCTTCGTGGCCGCGCTCGAACTGGCACGGCTGGGCAAGGCCGAGATCGCGCAGGACGAGGTTTTCGGCGCAATGCGCATCCGCCGGATTGTCCAATGATACTGCAACGACCCTGCCACGACCTTCAGACGATCGCCCATGAACTCTCCTGACGAAACTACACGCGCTGTTGAAGCGACGCTGTTCGCGGCTGAAGAGCCGATGAGCGTCGAGGAGCTTGCCGGGCATTTGGGCGAGCTCGAACAGGCGCTGGTACGCCAGGCGCTCGACGAGCTTCAGGCGCATTACCTGACGCGTGGCGTCCGGCTGGTGGAGCGGGGCAAGCGCTGGCATTTCGAAACTGCGCCCGATCTGGCGCATCTGCTGCGCCGCGAGCGTGAGCAGGTGCGACGGCTGAGCCGAGCGGCGACCGAGGTCCTTGCCATCATTGCCTACCATGAGCCGGTGAGCCGCGCCGAGATCGAGGCTATTCGTGGTGTCCAGACCGCCAAGGGGACGCTCGACGTGCTGATGGAAGCGGGCTGGATCAAGCTTGCCGGACGGCGCGAAGTGCCGGGGCGGCCGGTGATCTATGCCACCACGCCCGAGTTTCTCGACCATTTCGGCCTGTCCAGCCGGCGCGACCTGCCAGGGATTGACGAATTGCGCGCCGCGGGCCTGCTCGATCCGGTGGACGATGTGTTCGAGGCGCTGCAGGGCGAAGATGTCGGCGACGCGACCGACACATCAGCTGAGACCGATCACGACGAGGATGAACCGCAAAGTTTTGCACTCGACAGGCTGGCAAGTGATGCCGACACGCCCTAGATAGGGGGGCAAGGTCTAGGCATTAGCATTTCTGGAGTCGAAAATGGGCGGTTTCTCGCTGGTACACTGGCTCATTGTCCTGCTGGTCATCCTGATCCTGTTCGGGCGCGGCCGCATATCCGAGAGCATGGGTGACTTCGGCAAGGGCATCAAAAGCTTCAAGCAGGGCATCAACGACGAGGACAAGCCGGCTGCAGCGCCGCCCCGGATCGAGAATAATTCGGTCACCATCGATGCCGAGAAGGACAGCAAGCCGGCCGAGAAATCGACCGACTGAGTTCCAGACCCGAAAGGGGCGCCTGATCAGCCATGTTCGATATCGGCGCTTCCGAGCTACTTCTCATCGTAGTGGTCGCGATCCTCGTGATTGGACCCAAAGACCTGCCGCGCGCGATGCGCACCGCCGGGCGCTGGATCGCCAAGATGCGCAAGGTCTCAGGGCATTTCCGCGCCGGCATCGACGCCATGATCCGCGAAGCCGAGCTTGAGGAGATGGAGAAGGAGTGGAAGGCGCGCAACGCGAAGATCATGGCTGAGACCCCAGCTGCCGAAATGTCGCAGGCGAGCGGTGCAGCCTATGCGTCAACGGCGCCGAGTACCCCTGCCGCTGAAGCCACGCCCGACCCTGCGCCATCCGCCGATGCTGCCGCCGAGCCTGTGGCCGATGCCGCATCGGCAGAGGCGCGCCTGGCCAAAGCCCCGAAGCGCGCCCGCCGCGCCGCCGAACCTAAAGCCGTTGGCGAGCCGAGTCTGCCCTTTCCCGACAAGCAGGACGGGGCTTGAGCGGCCATGGCGTTCGAGATCAAGGATATCGACGAAACCGAGGCGCCGCTGCTCGACCACCTGATTGAGCTGCGCGGGCGGCTGGTGCGCTGTGTCGCCATGCTAGGCCTTGCCTTCGCGGTGTGCCTCTATTTCGCCAGCGACATTTTCGGGATACTGGTGCGCCCGCTTACCGAGGCATTCCCGGCAGGCGAAGGCAAGCTGGTCTATACCAAGCTCTACGAGGCATTCTTCGTCGAGGTGAAGGTGGCGCTGTTCGCCGCCTTCTTCGTGAGCTTTCCGGTGATCGCCAACCAGCTGTGGGCCTTTGTCGCGCCTGGCCTCTACGCGAAAGAGAAAAAGGCATTTCTGCCGTTCCTGTTCGCGACACCTGTGCTGTTCACCGCCGGGGCCTCGCTCGCCTATTTCATTGTCATGCCAACGGCCTTCACCTGGTTCCTCGGGTTCGAAGGCGAAGTGGGCGGGCTCAAGCAGGAAGCGCTGCCGGCCATGGGGGATTATCTCAGCCTGGTGATGCAGTTCGTGCTTGCGTTCGGAATCAGCTTCCTGCTGCCGGTCCTGCTGCTGTTGCTCAATCGCGCCGGCATCGTCTCGCGTCAGCAACTGGCCGAATCGCGCCGCTATGTGATTGTCGGGATTTTCATCGTCGCAGCGATTGCCACTCCGCCCGATGCGATTTCGCAATTGTTGCTGGCGGTACCGCTGATTCTGCTGTTCGAAGGGTCGCTGCTGTTGATGCGATTCCAGGAACGACGTGACGCAATGGCGGAAGATCGCGGCATCGCCGACTCGGCTGACCCCTAATCACCCGATTCGCCGGGTTAGCAGCCGTTGCCTTGGATCGTCGCAGGCAGTTGACGCTTGCTCGTTCCCAATCACCTGCCTTGTCGCAGCCAAAAAAACGGGGCCCGATCGGGCCCCGTTTCGAATTCGGTATGATCCCGATTACGGGCTGACCGGATCGTCGTCGCCGTCGGCGGCGATCACGATACCACCGATCACGGCGGCTGCCGCGAGGATGGCGATCAGGAGGCCGGAGCCACCACCCATTTCGCTTTCACCTTCGACCGGAGCCGAGGTGCGGGCGAGCGAGGCTTCAGCAATTGCCGGCGCGGTAGCCAGCGAGAGGACCGCAGCTGCGGCGGCAATCGTGCGAATTTTCATCAAGGGTCTCCTATCGGGTTCTTCGGAATTAAACTACGAAAACTTTCTTCATCGCACAAGACCTAATTCACTCCATCTTTTTGCCAGATTGGCCGAAAAAGCCGGTGAATTGATAATCTTGGTCATTGCTGTTGCATTTATATCGCGAACCGAGCGCCCGAGCCCTGCAAAGCTGACCCTTGGCATGGTCGGTGATCGCAGGTCGAGCCTTAATTCCCGGTTAATGGCCGATCCGCGCGAGTCCGAGGTGGCTGAATTGCCGGATCAATCCGCCTGATGGACCCTTTCGCCATTGACCCAGGTCTCGCGAATCCGGGTCTCGCGGATGTCCTGCGGCGCGGCGAGCAGCGGATCGCGGTCGACCAGGATGAAGTCGGCGCGCTCACCCGGCAGCAACCGACCGAATCGGCCTTCGGCAAAGCCGGCATAGGCGCCGCCGGCGGTGAACGCGGCCAGCGCGGCTTCGCGGGTTACGCTCTCCTGCGGCAGCCAGCCGCCGAAGGGCTCGCCCTTGGCATCGGTGCGGCTGATCGCGGCGGCGAATCCGGCAAAGCTATCGGCCGGCTCAACCGGCGCATCGGACCCGAAGGCCAGCGGGCTGCCCGCCGCCGCGATGCTGCGCCAGGCATAGGCGCCGCCCAACCGTCCGGTACCCAGCCGTGCCTCGGCCATCAGCCGGTCGCTGGTCTGGTGCAGGGGCTGCATTGAGGCGATGATGCCGTGTTTGCCGAAGCGGGCGATGTCCGCCGGGTCAACGATCTGGGCATGTTCGACGCGCCAGCGCCGATCGCCGCCATAGGAAGCGCTCAGATCCTCGATTGCGCCGAGCACTTCGGCATTCGCGGCGTCGCCGATCGCATGCGTTGCCACCTGGAACCCGTCCATCGCCGCGCGGCTCATCAGATTGCGCAGCTGCGCCGGGCTCAGCAGCGGCAGCCCGCGATGGGCCGGCTCGTCGTGATAGGGTTCCTTGAGCGTTGCCCCGCGCGATCCAAGCGCGCCGTCGAGGTAGAGCTTGACGCCGTTAAGGCGCAGGCGATCCTGATAGAGCCAGGGGGTCGGCCCCGGCCCGCCGATCAGTTCCATCGCCTCGACGCTATCGGCATAGGCGATGATCCGCACCTTGAGCGCACCGATATCGCCCGCGCGGCGGAAGGTCTGCCAGTCCTCTACCCTGGTGCCCATGTCGGCCA
>JBMSNZ010000089.1:0-8768 GCA_049421965.1 Erythrobacter sp. | reverse complement strand
CCTTGCCTTTCAGCCGCATCTGCGTGCCGTCTTCCACGCCGGCCGGCAGCTTGAGGTCGATCGTTTTGCCATCAGCCAGCGTGATCCGCTGGTCCTTGCGTGTGGCGGCGTCGATAAACGGAACCGCGAGGCGATAGGCGATGTCGGCACCCTTTTGCGGAGGGGGCGGGCGGCGCTGCCCGCCGAAGCCACCACCACCTGCGCCCGGGCGCCTGCCGCCGCCGAACAGCCCGTCGAACAGATCGCCCAGATCGAGCCCTTCAGTGCCGAAGCCCTGGAAATCCTCGGGCCGGAAGCCGCCCGCGCGCTGGCCGCCAAAGCCACCGCCGCCAAACCCGCCACCCATTCCGGCAAAGGGGTTGGCCGGGTTGCCCTCGGCGTCGATTTCGCCACGGTCGAAGCGCGCGCGCTTGTCCTTGTCGCTCAGCAGGTCATAGGCCTTGGTCACATCCGAGAACCGCTCGGCCGCCTTGGGGTTGTCCTTGTTGCGGTCAGGGTGGAGTTCCTTGGCCAGCTTGCGATAGGCGCTCTTGATCTCCGCTTCGGTAGCGGTTCGCGCGACGCCAAGGGTCTGATACGGATCGGCCATGGTGAGTTAGCTAGGTGCAACAGTCGCAACACGCAAGCTTGCGCTCTTTCCTATGGTCCGGCCCGCGGGTAGGAGAAGCGCCATGACCGACCATTCCGCTGACGAACTCGCGCGCCTCGACATGAGCGCGATCCCCGATTCCGACCCGATGGCGCTGTTCGAGGCCTGGTTCGCCGAGGCCCGCGCATCCGAACCCAACGATCCCAACGCCATGGCGCTCGCCACCGCTTCGCCAGATGGCGCGCCTTCGGTACGGATGGTCCTGCTCAAGGGCCACGGGCCTGAAGGCTTCACCTTCTATACCAATGCTGAAAGTCGCAAGGGGCGCGAGATCCTGGGCAACATGCGCGCCGCGCTGCTGTTCCACTGGAAGAGCCTCAGGCGCCAGATCCGCATCGAGGGCCCGCTGGAGGAAGTCTCGGGCGAGATGGCCGACGCCTATTTCCATTCTCGCCCCTTTGTCAGCCAGGTCGGCTCGGCCGCAAGTGACCAGTCGCGCCCGCTCGATGCGCGGGCCATCTATGTCCGGCGGGTCGAACAGCTCGAAGAGGCCTGCAAGACGGCAGGCGAGGTGCCGCGCCCGCCGCACTGGACCGGGTTCACGCTGGCGCCGGAACGGATCGAATTCTGGCTCGACCGGCCGAACCGGCTGCACGACCGGCGCCTTTTCACCCGCAGCGGCGGCGGGTGGAGCAGCACCCTGCTCTATCCGTGACGCAGCGCCCGTGAACACCGCAAGGCTCACCCGCAGCGCGGCCTGGGCATCGATCGCGACGGCGGTTTTTCTCGTCGTGCTGAAGCTCTGGGCCAGCTGGCGCACCGGTTCGACCGCGATGCTCGGCAGCCTTGCCGATACCGCGCTCGACCTGGTGGCCAGCGTGGCGACGCTGGTGGGCGTGTGGGTCGCGGCGCAGCCGGCGGACGAGAACCACCGGTTCGGCCATGGCAAGGCAGAGGCGCTGGCCGCAGTCTTCCAGGTGATGCTGATCACGCTGTCGGCGGGCGGCATCGCACTGCGGGCGGCAACCCACCTTGCCGAAGGCAGGCCAACCTCCTCTGCCGCCGACGGGATTGCGGTTTCGGTGATAGCGATCCTGGCCACGATCGCGCTGCTGGCGTGGCAGCGGCACGTCATTGCGCGCACGCGCTCGATCGCGATCCGGACCGACCATTTGCATTACCAGTCCGACGTCTATCTCAATCTCTCGGTCATCGCGGCGCTGGTGCTTGACCAGTATCTCGGCTGGGGCGCGGCCGATCCGCTGTTCGGGCTGGGTATCGCCGCCTGGCTGGCTTGGGGCGGGTGGCGGGCTGGTTGCGAGGCGATCGACCATTTGATGGACCATGAATGGCCCGAGGAGCGGCGTGAGGAATTCCTGCGTGTGCTGGCGCGACACCCCGACATCCGCGGGGTGCACGATCTGCGCACCCGCACCAGCGGCATGCATGATTTCGTCCAGTTCCACATGGCGGTCGACCCGCACCTCACCATTGTCGAGGTGCACCGCTTGATGGACGAGGTCGAGGCGCGGCTCGCGGGCGAGTTTCCGGGGGTCGAGGTGCTGATCCATCCCGATCCGCAGGGGCTCGTGAACGAAAGCGGAGTGGCGGCGGAGGAACTCCTACCCGATCGCGAAGGCTGAACTGCGGCGCGCGCTACCTGGCCGGATAAAGCTCCACCACGTCGGCCAGCTGCTCGAGCATGGCGACGCGTTCCTCGCTGTCGGAATGGCCCAGCCGCACCACGGTGAGCCGCTGCTGCGGCGAGACCAGCACATATTGCCCCATGTGCCCGATCAGCGAGAACAGGCTGTTTGGCGCGCGGTCCGGGAACAGTGGATGGCGTTCGGACTTGTCGTCGAGCGGGCGGTTGAGCCAGGTCTGGAAGCCGTATTGCGGACTGCGCGGGCTGGGCGTCACCATCATCTCCACCCAGGCGCGCGGCACCAGTTGCTCGCCGCCCGGCCCCGCGCCCTTGCGGCGCAGGAACTCGCCCAAGCGGGCCCAGTCGCGTGCCGTGCCGTGGATCAGCGAACCGCCGATCAGTGTGCCCGAAGCGTCGAATTCGGGCACCATGCTCGTCATCCCCAGCGGCCCGAACAGCCGCGCTTCGAGGAAATCGGCGATCGCCCGGCGGCGCACCTCGGGGTCGCGGCTGCCAGTCAGCGCACGCGCGGCGATATCGGCTAGGATCACGGTGGTGTTGCTCGAATATTCGAACCTCGCGCCCGGTTCGGCTTCGAGCGGCTGCTCCTCGGCCCAGCGGGCCATGTTGTCGCGCCCGTCGAGGAACAGCATCCGCACTTCGGAGCTTTCATAGGGCGGATCGCCCGCCTCGGTATGCCGCAGCCCGCTGCGCATCTGCAGCAACTGGCGCAGGGTGATCTCGCCGCGCGGATCGCCTGCCCGCTGCCACAGCGCCACGGGCGCCGGTTCGTCGAGCCGGAGCCTGCCATCGGCCACCAGCATGCCGATCATCACCGCGGTCACAGTCTTGGCCATCGACCAGCTCACAAAGCGGGTGTCGGGGCCGTAGCCTGGCCCATAGCGTTCAGCAGCGACGCGCCCGCCCTGCATCACCACCAGCGCGCGTGTTTCGCCCAGCCCCTCGGCAGTGAAGAGATCGTCCACCTCGCGCGCCAGCTCCTCCGACGGGGCACCGGCGTCTTCGGTCACGGCCGCCAGCGCAGCCTCGCTCAGCGGCGCTTCCACCGCTTCGGCATCGCTACAGGCGGTAAGGGCTGGCAGCAGCGCAAGTGTGACGATAGGGAGCAGCGACCGGAAGGGATTCATGGCGCTCCACTCGCGCACAGAAACGGGAATGGCAATGGCAAAAGGTCGTGTAGCGAATCCGGCAACGAAGTCAGGTCGCGGCAGTTGGATGTTCGCGCTCGCGCTCTTCGCGCTGCTCGGAGTCGGCTGGTATGTTCACGCCCCGGCGCAGGCCTATGCCCAGACCGCGACCGCCTATTCGGCGCGAGTCGCCTGTTCGTGCCGCTTTGTTGCAGGGCGCAGCCTCGAGGATTGCGAGAAGGACCGACTGGCGGGGATGGAGTTCGTCACGCTGGTCGAGGACCAGGCGACGCAGACCGTGACCGCGCGTTTCCCCCTGATCGCGGTTGACCGGGCAAGCTATCGCGAAGGTTTTGGCTGCGTGCTCGACAAGTGGGAAGAGTAGCGCGCCTCGCTCAGGCCGCGCTTTGGGTATCCGAGATCCAGCCGCCGCCCACCACGCGTTCGCCGGCATAAAGCACCGCCGCCTGGCCGGGCGCGACGCCAAATTCGGGCTCGGCAAAGCGGATGACGGTGCTGGCGCCATCGCCCAGCGCGCCATTCAGCGCGACCGGAACCGGCTTCGCGAGGCTGCGGACCTTGGCGGTCAGGGGCGCATCCGGCAGCGGACCGATCCGGTTGGTCTCGATCAGCGTGGCAGCGGATACCGCCAGCATCCGCTTCGGCCCGACGCGCACTTCGGCGGCTTCGGCGTCGAGCGACGTGACGTAGAGCGGTTCGGGCTGTCCGCCGATCTCGAGCCCGCGGCGCTGGCCGACGGTGTAATGGATGATCCCCTTGTGCTCGCCCAGCACTTCGCCGCTGGCGGCGTGGACGATCCGGCCCGGCCGCGCCGCTTCAGGCCGCAGGCCGGTGACGATGCGGGCATAGTCGCCATCGGGCACGAAGCAGATGTCCTGGCTGTCTGGCTTGGCGGCGTTGCGCAGCCCGGCCGCTTCGGCCAGTTCGCGCACCTCGCGCTTGGGCAGGCCGCCCAGCGGGAACCGCAGATAGTCGAGCTGGCCTTCGGTTGTGCCATATAGGAAATACGACTGGTCGCGCGCCGGATCGAGCGCGCGGTGCAGTTCGGGCCCGGCCGCGCCCGTCACGCGGCGTACATAATGCCCGGTGGCCAGGCAATCCGCCCCCAGTTCGCGCGCCATGCGGAACAGGTCGGTGAACTTGGGCCCCATGTTGCAGCGGATGCAGGGCACCGGAGTGCGCCCGGCTAGGTACTCGTCGGCGAAGCGTTCGACCACTTCCTCGCGGAAGGCGCTTTCATGGTCGAACACGTAATGCGCGATGCCCAGCCGGTCGGCCACGGCGCGCGCGTCACGAATATCGTCGCCCGCGCAGCAGGCGCCCTTGCGACCGGTGGCGGCGCCATAATCATAGAGCTGCAGCGTGATGCCGATCACTTCCGCACCGCTCGCGGCGGCCAGCGCGGCCACGACCGACGAATCGACCCCGCCGCTCATCGCCACCACGACGCGGCTTTCGGCTGCCGGCTTGGGCAGGTCGAACAGGGCTCCGGGCGCCAGCCCGGCCGGTAGATCGATTGCAGGGGTCATGATCGCGCGCGCCCTACACCGCCTTGCGCGATCATTCCAGCATCATGGCAAGGTCGTGGCAGGATCGCTGGATATGGCTTGCACGCGGCCTGCAATCCTAAACATGTGGTAAACCGCCGCTTTACCCGATCTTGACGCCCGCCGGTGTAACCAGGGCGAATGATGTTTGACACACGACTCACGAGCGAGGCGGCAGAGGGCGCGATTCGGGGCCGGGCGCTGCGTGCGTTCGGCTGGCACGAACTTGCCACGCGGATCAAGGCCGCGCGCGACTTCCGGCAGGTGCTGCAGGATGACAACCATGTGCTGGTGGCCAGTTTCAGCGATGCTGCAGCGCTGCGCCTCAGCCCTGAAGGCCAAGGCAAACGCGCTGTTAACCCTGATGCTTTAGGCAGGCTAAAAGCTTGCGATGGCATCGAACAAAGCGCTCAAGGCGAAGCGTCAGAAAGCGACTGAGAGATCTGAATGATTGAGAACCAGGACATCCGACCGGCCCAGGTCATCGGCCCGCTGGGCGAACCGCTCACGATCGCGGATCTACCCCCGCCTGAGACCAAGCGCTGGGTTGTGCGGCGCAAGGCCGAAGTCGTGGCCGCGGTGAACGGCGGCCTGTTGACGATCGACGAAGTGCTCGAGCGTTACAACCTGACGCTTGAAGAATTCGCCTCGTGGCAGCGCGCTGTCGACCGTTCAGGCATGCAGGGCCTGCGCGTCACGCGGATCCAGCATTATCGCGACCTTTACGAGCGCCAGCTGAAGTACTGATTCGGCGCCGGTGTAATCAGCGAAGCGGGCGCGGAAGGGCATACCTTCCGCGCCCGTATGCGTTTCGGTGCCAGTCGTAAGCCGCTTGCCTAATACCGCCGCGCGCGCCCATAATGCTCCGGCCATGGAGAGAGGAGCCATCTTATGGGTTGGATTGTTGCATTGATCGTGGGCGGCATCGCCGGTTGGCTCGCCAGCCTGGTGATGAACCGCGATGCCTCGATGGGCGTGGTCTGGAACATCGTGGTCGGCTGTATCGGATCGGTGATCGGCAATATGGTGGTCGGGCCGATGCTCGGGATTGCCAGCACGGTGCAGGAGTTTTCGCTCACCGGATTGGTGGTCGCGGTGCTCGGGGCAGTGATCCTGCTCGGCATCGTCAACCTGATCCAGCGCGGCAAGGTGCGCTGAATGCACCCAGCTGGCCTGGCCGGGCAGGGCGGCAAGCAACTAAGTGATTGGAAGTGGTGGCGACGCCGCCCCTTTCGCTTGCAGCGCCGGGAACCGAGGCGCATGTCCCTCGTCGTAATTAAATGTCGCTGGTCGACCCGCGCATTGCTGCCCGGATCGGCCCGGCCTAAGAACGCTTGCGCAGGGTGAGTTATAACTCTAATACACCTTGCGCGAAGGACAATGCCATGAACTATGAAACCAGCGTGACGTCGGAATCCGCCGACGCAATCCAGTCGGACTACACCCTTGCTGGCGATTCGCCGCGCACCTCGCCGCGCCTCAAATGGGCGCTGGTGGCTGCCGCACTGATTGTGGCAATCCTCGCAGCGGCCTATTTCTTCATGCGCAATGGCGAAGCGGCGAGTGTAGGCGCGGGTGACGACCGGTCGCAGGCGCCCAGCATTACCGTCATCACGCCAGGCCGTACGCAGGTGACCGGCAGCATCGTTGCCACCGGCACGCTCGCCGCTCGCCGCGCTATGCCGATCGGTGTGGTTGGCGAAGGCGGGCGCGTGGTTTCCGTCCCGGTCGAGCAGGGTCAGTGGGTCCGCGCCGGCCAGGTGCTGGCCTCGATCGATCGCTCCGTCCAGTCGCAGCAGGCGCGCAGTGCCGCCGCGCAGATTTCGGTGGCGAAGGCAGATGCCCAGTTGGCGCAGGCCAATCTCGATCGCGCGCTCAAGCTGGTCGAGCGCGGCTTTGTGTCGAAGGCCGATGTCGACCGGCTCACGGCGACGCGCGATGCGGCAGTTGCACGGGTTTCGGTGGCCGAGGCCCAGTATAACGAACTGCTGGCGCGCAACGCGCGGCTCAATATCGTGGCGCCCGCTTCTGGCCTGCTCCTCGAACGCAATGTCGAGCCCGGGCAGACCGTCAGCGCTGGTGGCGCGCCGCTGTTCCTGATCGCCAAGGACGGCGAAATCGAAGTACAGGCACGCCTCAGCGAGGACCAGCTTGCCGCGCTGGCAGTGGGCACCGAGGCCAGTATCATTCCGGTCGGCACTGACAAGAGCTTCACCGGGCAGGTGTGGCAGATCGAACCGACGATCGATCCGCAGGATCGCCAGGGCACTGCGCGGATTGCGCTGCCGTATGCGCCTGAACTGCGCCCGGGCGGTTTTGCCACGGCGACGATCAAGTCGGGCGTGGTGAATGCCCCGGTCCTGCCAGAAAGCGCGGTGATGAGCGACCCGGAAGGGAGCTTCGTCTACGTGGTCGATGCCAAAAACAAGGCCCAGCGGCGCGCGGTGCGCACCGGGACGATCACCGAAGCTGGAATCACCATTGTCGAAGGGCTGGATGGAAGCGAGAAGGTCGTGCTGCGCGCGGGCGGTTTCCTGACGCCGGGTGAAACCGTCAACCCAGTGCTGCAGAAGCGCGACTAGCGCGAAGGGAGAGCCTTTAGTGCATTTCCGCAATATTTCTGCCTGGGCCATCCGTAACCCGGTTATTCCGCTGGTGATTTTCACTGCGCTGCTGTTCGCAGGGATTGTCAGTTTCGCGCGCATGGACGTGGTGAACAATCCCGATGTGGAGTTCCCCGCGGTCAATATTTCGATCAGCCAGCCGGGCGCCGCGCCCAAGGAAATCGAGAACCAGATCACGCAGCGTATCGAATCCGCAGTGCGTTCGATCAACGGCGTCAAAACCATCAGCTCGACCGCGCGCGAAGGCAGTTCGAACACATTCGTCGAGTTCGAAATCGGCGTTGATCCCAATGACGCAGTCGCCGAAGTCAAGAACGCGGTCGATACTGTGCGCGGCAGCTTGCCAGACGGAATTATCGAACCGCAGATCAGTAAGGTCGAGGTGGCTGGAGGCGATTTCCTGGGCATTTACGCCGTCCAGGCCAACGACATGACGATCGAACAGCTCAGCTGGTTCATCGACGACACGGTGGCCAAGCGCCTCCTGTCGGTCGAGGGCATGGCCGAAGTCGGGCGGTTCGGCGGCGTCGACCGCGAGATCGAAGTGATCCTCGATCCGGCGCGGATGCAGGCGCTGGGCGTGACCGCAAGCCAGATCAACGGAGTGCTGCGCCAGTCCAACATCGACGCTGCGGGCGGGATGGCCGAAGTTGGCGGCACACGCCAGTCGGTGCGCGTCCTCGGCAATAATGACACCGCCTATGAGCTGTCGCAGCGACAGATTCAGCTCGGCGCCGGACGTACGGTCCGGCTGGCCGATGTCGCTACCGTGCGCGACGGCTATTCCGAGCGCACGTCGATCAGCATGGTGCGCGACAAGGAAGTCGTGAACTTCTTCATGTCGCGCGCTAAGGGCGCTTCGGATGTCACCGTTTTCGAAGAGGCGAAGGTCCTGATCGCCGAGATCGAAGCGGAGAACCCCGACGTCAAGTTCATCCCACTGTTCAACACAGTTAAGTACACCCAAAGCCAATACGAAAGCTCGATGGCGGCGATGATCGAGGGTGCCGTGCTCGCCGTGGTGGTGGTGTTCTTTTTCCTGCGCGATTGGCGGGCCACGGTCATTTCTGCGGTCGCGATCCCGCTTTCGGCCATTCCGACCTTTTGGTTCATGGACCTCCTGGGGTTCAACCTAAACTTCCTGTCGCTGCTGGCGCTGGGCTGCATCCGCTACTGGTGGGAGGCCGTTTGCCC
>JBMSNZ010000088.1:0-8804 GCA_049421965.1 Erythrobacter sp. | reverse complement strand
GGCCGAGCGCGAAACGATCGACCGCTATGTCGCGGCCGGGCTTTCGGCGCGGGTAGGCGAACAGTTCGACACGCGCATCACCGGGGTGCAGGCCTTCGGCTTCTTCGCCACTGTGGTGGGGCTGGGCGGCGATGGGCTGGTGCCGGTTTCCACGCTGGGCCGCGAGCGGTTCCGCTTCGAGGAAGCGGCACAGGCGCTGGTCGGCGAAGACAGCGGCACGCGCTATGCGATGGGTGACCGGCTGCGGCTCAAACTGGCGGAAGCCAACCCTCTGACCGGCGCGCTCAAATTCGTGCCGGTGGATAGCGACGGAATGGCGATCGAGCCGCGCGGTGCGCGCCCGGCTCCGCGCCGTGCCGACAAGCCCAAGGGCAAGCACATGGTCGGCAAACGCGGCCGGCCCGGCAATATCCGGCACCAGGGTCGCGGCAAGCGCTAGCTGGCCGGATCGTCGAAATCTTCGGGAATGATATAGAGCGGGCAGGGCAATGTGCCCGAACTGGCCGAGAAATGCGTTACCAAGGGGCCGGGATTGCTGCCCTTCGATGCGCCCAGCACCAGTGCGGCAACCTCGCTATGCTCGTCAAGGAAATCGCGGATCACCTTGGTGCCGTTGCCCAGCATCACGGTGATGGCGGGCATGATCCCCATCTCGGCCATCAGGCTGCCGGCAGCGCCATGCGCCAGCATCTCGGCACGGTCGCGCGCTTCCTGCTCGATCGTGGCCTGCACGCCGCCGAAAGCACTGATATTCTGCATTGGCACCAGTGCCAGGATATGCACGCTGCCGCCGATGGCACCGGCGCGCCGCGCCGCAAAGCGCAGGGCCGAGCGCGCTTCGTCGGTTTCGTCGATGACGACAAGATAGACCCGCATGAACCCTGAGCTCCTTTGCGCCAGCGATATCATCTGAAAACGTATTCTTCGCAAGGTCCTTGCCCCACGCGGTCGAATTCGGCACAGGCTGACGCTGCGTCAAGGGAAAGGGAATCTCTTCAGCGATGCCGATCGAAATCAAGATGCCTGCGCTCTCGCCCACCATGGAAGAGGGGACGCTCGCGCGATGGCTGATCAAGCCCGGCGACCAGGTCCGCGCCGGCGATGTGATGGCGGAAATCGAAACTGACAAGGCGACGATGGAATTCGAAGCGGTGGACGAAGGCACGCTGGTGTCGATCGCAGTCGCAGAAGGTAGCGAGAACGTGAAAGTGGGCACGGTCATCGCAGTGCTGGCCGAGGAAGGCGAAGACACGAAAGCTCCCGCTGCAGCGCTTGCCGCTGCGCCTGCGCCAGCTGCACCTGCCGCGAATGACGGCCCGCCCGCGACGCCCAGCGCGCGCAAGCTGGCGGCGGAAAAGGGCGTCGATCTCGCGTCGATCACCGGCACCGGGCCGCAGGGCAAGATCACCAAGGAAGATGTCGAAGCGGCTGCAGGCAGCGCACTAAGCGCCGCTCGCCCTGAGCCTGTCGAAGGGCCGTCCTTGACTGCCGAAGTGAGCAGCGGTGCTTCGACAAGCTCAGCACGAACGGGTGATGGACCCAGAGTGATCGCCTCTCCGCTGGCGAAGCGGATCGCGGAACAGAAGGGTCTCGACCTCCAGACCGTCAGCGGCAGCGGTCCGAACGGAAGGATCGTCAAGGCAGATGTCGAGGCGGCCCAGCCTGGTGCGGCGCCGCGCGCGGTGGCGGCTCCTGCTGCCGCAGCGGCAGCGGCACCCGCACCCACGCCGTCGATCGCGCCCGAAGATGGCGGTGCGCCCTATGAGGAGCAGAAGCTCAACAATGTCCGCAAGGTCATTGCGCGGCGGCTCACCGAAGCCAAGCAGACCATCCCGCATATCTACCTCACGGTCGATGTAGGGCTCGATGCGCTGCTCAAGCTGCGTAGCCAGCTGAACGCATCGCTCGAACCCGACGGGGTGAAGCTGTCGGTCAACGATCTGCTGATCAAGGCGCTGGCGCGCGCGCTCCACCGCGTGCCCAAATGCAATGTCAGCTTCCAGGGTGACACGCTGCACCAGTATCTGCGGCAGGATATCTCGGTGGCAGTGGCGGCGCCTTCGGGCCTCATCACCCCGATCATCCGCGACGCGGGGCGCAAGGGCCTCGCCCAGATCAGCAGCGAGATGAAGGAACTGGCGGCAAAGGCGCGCGACGGCAAGTTGCAGCCCCAGGATTACCAGGGTGGCACCGCCTCGCTGTCCAACCTCGGCATGTTCGGCACCAAGCAGTTCGACGCCGTAATCAACCCGCCGCAGGGGATGATCCTGGCCGTGGGCGCAGGCGAACAGCGGCCCTATGTGGTCGATGGCGCATTGGCGGTGGCAACGGTGATGAGCGTTACCGGAAGCTTCGACCACCGCGCGATCGACGGGGCTGACGGGGCGCAGCTGATGGATGCGTTCCGCCAGCTGGTCGAAAACCCGATGGGGCTGGTGGTGTGACGGTCGCTACGGCTTTCTCCGGTTGCTCGCTGGCGAGGAGGAGAGGGTCAATTCTGAACTGTCCTACAGCCGGTCAGATATGCCATGAAGCCGGAATGGCACGGGTTCCCTTTCCGCTGAGGTACTGCTTTTCAAATCCGCGTTCGCCCCGCTTGAATTTCCACTTCAGGACTGTGGTGCAGGCGGTGCGTGCGAACAACTTCCGTCTGAGGTAATACCCAAATGTCAGCTACATACGATGTCATCGTGCTCGGTTCCGGACCTGGCGGCTATGTCGCGGCGATTCGCTGCGCGCAGCTGGGGCTGAAGACTGCAATTGTCGAGCGCGAAAACCTGGGCGGGATCTGCCTCAACTGGGGTTGCATCCCCACCAAGGCGCTGCTGCGCAGTGCCGAGATCAAGCATTACATGGATCATGCCTCCGCCTACGGCCTAAAGGTCGCAGGCACGATCGAGGCCGATCTCGCCGCGGTCGTGGCGCGCAGCCGCGGGGTGGCCAAACAACTGAATCAGGGCGTCACGCACCTGATGAAGAAGAACAAGATCGCGGTGCACATGGGGCAGGGCACGCTGACAGGCCCGACGTCCCTGACAGTCAAATCCGACAAGGGCGAAGAGACGCTTAGCGCCAGGCATGTGATCGTCGCCACTGGCGCACGGGCGCGCGATCTGCCCTTTGCCCCGGCCGATGGCCAGCGCATCTGGACCTACCGCCACGCGATGACCCCGCCGGAAATGCCCAAGCAGCTGCTGGTGATCGGCAGCGGCGCGATCGGCATCGAATTCGCGAGCTTCTACAATGACATGGGCGCACAAGTTACCGTGGTCGAGATGCTTGACCGGATCGTTCCGGTGGAAGATGCCGAGGTTTCCGCTTTCCTCGAGAAGGCGCTGACCAAGCAAGGCATGGCAATCATGACCGGGGCAGGGGTCGAGGATATCAAGGCCACGGCCAGCGGCGTGAAGGCAAAGATCAAGGACAAGGCGGGCACGGTTGCCGAGCGCGAGTTCAGCCATTGCATCGTCGCGATCGGCATTGTGCCGAACACCGAGAACATCGGGCTTGAGCATCTGGTCGAGCTTGATCGCGGCTTCATCCAGACCGATCCCTATGGCCGCACCAAGGCCAAGGGGCTGTGGGCGATCGGCGATTGCACCCCTGGCCCCTGGCTGGCGCCCAAGGGCAGCCACGAAGGCGTGACGGCGGCCGAAGCGATCGCGCAGGAACTGGGCAACAAGGATGTCCACCCGCACCCGCTTGACCGCAACAACATCCCTGGTTGCACCTATTGCCACCCGCAGGTTGCCAGCGTCGGCATGACCGAAGCCAAGGCGAAGGATGCCGGTTACGAGGTCAAGGTCGGCAACTTCCCCTTCATCGGCAACGGCAAGGCGATTGCCCTGGGCGAGGCCGAAGGCTTCATCAAGACCGTGTTCGACGCCAGGACCGGCGAACTGCTGGGCGCTCACATGATCGGCGCCGAAGTGACCGAGCTGATCCAGGGCTATGTGGTGGGCAAGCAGCTCGAGACGACCGAGGCGGAACTGATGCAGGCAGTGTTCCCGCACCCGACGCTATCCGAAATGATGCACGAAAGCGTGCTTGGCGCTTACAGCCGGGCATTGCATATCTGATCGGGCGGGCTGAGGAGGAACAATGACCGAATTTCTCCTCCTCGCTTTCATCCTCCTGATAGCAGGGGTCGTTTCGGTCCCCATTGCCACCCGCTTGGGGCTCGGTTCGGTGCTCGGCTATCTCCTGGCCGGGATGGCGCTCAGCCCCCTGCTCGGCGTGCTCGGCGTCGATGTGGTCCAGCTCCAGCATTTCGCCGAATTCGGCGTGGTGATGATGCTGTTCATCATCGGGTTGGAACTTGAGCCCAAGCGCCTGTGGGATATGCGGCGGCGGCTGATCGGGCTGGGCGGCGGGCAGGTGCTGATCACCAGCATCCTGATCGCCGGCATCTCGCTGCTGAGGGGCGACGACTGGCGCAGCGCATTGGCGATCGGCATGATCCTGGCGCTGTCGTCCACCGCGATCGTGCTGCAGACGCTCGAGGAGAAGGGTCTGCTCAAGACGCAGGGCGGCGAAGCGAGCTTCTCGGTCCTGCTGGTGCAGGATGTGGCGGTGATCCCGATCCTCGCGATCCTGCCGCTGCTGGCGATACCCGAACTGGCGGCAGCGAGCGGCATGGGCGCGGCCAGCAGTCACGCGGCGCTCAGCCTGGTGGCGCATTTGCCGGGCTGGCTGTCTGGGCTGGTAACGCTGGGTTCGGTCGGGCTGGTGGTGCTGGTCGGGATCTATGCGACGCGCCCGATCTTCCGGATGATCGCAACCTCGGGCCTGCGCGAACTGTTCACTGCCGCCGCGCTGATGTTCGTCGTCGGGATAGCCCTGCTGATGCTGCTGGTTGGCCTGTCGCCTGCGCTTGGTGCCTTTATCGCCGGCGTGGTTCTGGCAAACAGCGAATATCGCCACGAGCTCGAAGCCGACATCAACCCGTTTAAGGGGCTGCTGCTGGGCCTGTTCTTTATCACCGTTGGCGCCAGTATCGATTTCGCACTCGCGATGGGCCAGTTCGGTTCGGTGCTGTTCTGGACCGCGGTTCTGATCGCCACCAAGGCCGCAGTGCTGTTCGCGATCGGCAAGGCGTTCCAGCTCCATGGGCAGGATCGCTGGCTGTTCTCGCTCGGGCTGGCGCAGGCGGGCGAGTTCGGCTTTGTGCTCATCTCCTTTGCGCTCGGCAACGCGGTCCTGTCGCCGGAAAACGCCAGCCTGTTGATGCTGGTTGTGGCTTTCTCGATGCTGGTCACGCCGCTGCTGTTCATTCTGCACGATCGCGTGATCGTGCCCCGCTATGCACTGGGCGGCGAACGCGAGGCCGACGCGATCGAGGAGGATAATGACATCATTCTGGCCGGGCGCGGGCGGGTCGGCGGAATCGTGGACCGCATTCTTGATGCGGCTGGCTACAAGGCAACCGTGATCGATTACGATTCGCGCCATATCGAACTGCTCAAAAAGTTCGGGATACGCAGCTATTTCGGCGATGCGACGAGGCCCGACCTGCTCGCCAGTGCAGGGATCGCCAAGGCGCGGCTGCTGATCGTGGCGCTCGACGAGAAGGACCAGATCGACAAGCTGGTTGGCTATGTCGCCAAGGCCTATCCGCACGTCCATATCGTGGCGCGGGCGATCGATCGCGACCATGTCTACAAACTGTGGGCGCTGGGCTGCCGCGACATCATCCGCGAAACCTATGACGGTTCACTGCGGATCGGCCGTTCAGCGCTCGAAGCGCTGGGGCATGATCGCCAGTCTGCGCAAGCCATGGTCGATGCCTTCGAGGAAATGGACCGCAGCTCGATGCGCGAGCTCGCCGATCTCTACCAGGTCGATGTGCCCGCGCATGAAAACGAGGCCCTGTTGGCGAAGATCCTCGAACTGCGCGCAGAGTGGGACCCGAAGCTGCGCGAACAGATCGATGAGATCGTCCGGCGCGGGCGGTGAGGAAGTCTGGAGGTATTGGCGGACAGGGTGGGATTCGAACCCACGGTGAGCTTGCACCCACGGCGGTTTTCAAGACCGCTGCCTTAAGCCACTCGGCCACCTGTCCGTATGCCACGCTCGCTAGCGCGGCGCGGCGCGCTTGTCACCCGCAATCCGGCATGTCGCGCGGGACGGAGCGAGGGAAAAACGCGGTCGCGCACATGGACCATTCAGGAGCCGCATGGCACTAACTCGCCATGGCGCTGTTCCGTGTTGGTTTTGCTTTAGGATTGGCCGTGTTGGCGGTGGTTGCCGCGGCACCATTGCGGGTACAGGAAAGCGTCAGCGCGCCGGTCGAACTGGGGCAGCTGTCGTTCGATGCCTATCTCCAACTCCTGATTGCGCGCGCGCGAGCCGAAGGCGTCAGCGAGGCGACGATCCAGCGGATGACACAAGGGCTAACCCCCAATGAGCGGGTGATCCGCCTCGACCGGGCACAACCTGGCACACCTTCACGCAGCGGTTTTCCCCCAGTTGGCGAATATATCGCAACCCATGTGAACGAAGCGCGGATCGCCGGTGGCCGCGAGGTCTACGCCGAACATTTGACTACCTTGCGCGCGGTGGAAGACCAATATGGTGTGCCCGGATCGGTGATCGTCGCGATCTTCGGTCACGAGACCAGCTACGGCCGGGTAAAGGGCAATTTTGACCTTGCCCGTTCGCTTGCCACGCTCGCGTGGGAAGGCCGTCGCCGTGAACTCTTTGCGGGTGAGTTCGTGGCGCTCCTCAAGGTCGCAGACAAAGGCTACGGGCGCGAGGACCTGGTCGGCAGCTGGGCCGGCGCGTTCGGTAATCCGCAATTCCTGCCGAGCATCTACCTCAAGCTTGCCCGAGACGGCGATGGTGACGGGCGCGCCAACATCTTCAGCAACCGGGCCGATACCTTCGCCTCAATCGGCAATTACCTGCGCTATGCCGGTTGGCGACGAGGACAGCCCTGGGGTGTGCGGGCGATGGTGCCCCAAGGCTTCGACTGGGGCGCGGTTCAAACGCGGCTGGTTTCCCCGGTGTGCCCGCGGGTGCATGTACGCCATAGCCGGTGGAAGACAGTGGCGGAATGGCGTGCGCTCGGCGTGCAGCCGCAGCGGCCGTTGGGCGACAGGGTGCTGGCCACCTTGTTTCAGCCTGACGGTGAGGGCACGCCTGCCTGGCTCCTGACTTCGAACTACCGCGCGATCCTCGAGTATAATTGCTCGAACTATTACGCGATGAGCGTGGGTCTTCTCGCAGACGAGATCGTGCGCTGATCCGGCACATGCGAAAGGGGGAAACTTCGTCCTCCGGCGCTCGCCATGGAGCATGCGCGCCGCTATAGCTCGCCGGGTCGGAAAAGGAGTACGAATTGCGGCTGTTCACCCTCGTGGCGGTGGTCCTGCTTGGAGTTGCTGGCACGCCTGTTTGGGCGCAAGCGCAGCGCCCGATGCAGTATCGCCCACCTGTGGCGGAAGAAGCGCCGATCGCACTGCTGGTCGACCTCTCGAGCGGCCAGGTGCTGCACCAGCGACATGCCGACCGGCGCTTCATGCCCGCCTCGATCACCAAGGTGATGACGGCGTTCCTTGCGTTCGAACTGATCGAACAGGGCAAGCTCCGGTTTGAGCAGCGCTTCCGCTTTTCGCCTGCTGCCTTCGCTGTGTGGGGCAACAATGGTTCGACCATGTTCCTGAGCGCTGGCGACGAGCTGTCGGTGTCAGACTTGCTGCTCGGGATCAACACTGTCTCGGCGAATGACGCGGCGGTATCGCTGGCCGAAGGCGCTGCTGGCTCGCTACCGGCCTGGACTGAAATGATGAACGCCAAGGCGGCGGAGATCGGCATGGCGGACAGCCATTTCGGCACCCCCAATGGCTTGCCTGACGAAGGGGCGACCTTTGTCACCGCACGCGACCTTGTGACACTGGGCAGTGCCTTGGTCCGCCGTCATCCTGAGCTGTATTCGCGCTATTTCGGGCATCGCCGCCTGACCTACAAAGGCATCACCCAGGCCAATCACGATCCGATGACCGGCGCGGTGCGCGGCGGCGACGGGATCAAGACGGGTTTTACCAATGAAGCGGGTTATGGTGTGCTGGGCTCGGCGCGGCGACAAGGGCGAAGGCTGATGGTGGTGGTTGCCGGTGCCGATCGCGGTTGGGTTCGCGATCGTGCCGCACGCGCCTATATCGAATGGGGTTTCCGCGCCTTTGACAGCCGCCCGCTGTTTGAAGCGGGGGCGCAAGTGGGCTCCGCCCGCATCCAGACTGGCAGCAGCCGCAGCCTGCCACTGGTCGCAGCCGGCGATATCGCCGCGCCCATGCCGCGCGGCAGCGCACGGGCGGTGGCATTGGCTATCCGTTACGATGGGCCGCTCAGGGCTCCGATCACCAAGGGCCAGCATGTTGCCGACCTCGAGATCACCGTAGACGGGATGCCGCCTTCGCGTGTGCCACTGCTGGCCGGTGAAAATGTCGGTGTTGCTGGCCCGTTCGACCGGCTCATCAACGGCGTGCTGGGATTGTTTACGTGAACCGAGGCCGGTTCATTGCCTTCGAAGGCGGGGAAGGGGCAGGCAAGTCGACCCAGGCCCGGCTGCTTGCAGCGGCGCTCGAAGCACGCGGCATAAGCGTTGACCTTACTCGAGAGCCTGGGGGAACCCCTGGCGCCGAAGCCATCCGCGCCCTGCTACTCGATCCGCCCGGCGAGGGCTGGGGTGCGGAGGCCGAAGCGCTGCTATTCGCGGCGGCACGGGCCGATCATGTCGCGCGCCGTATCCGCCCTGCGCTCGATCGAGGCGAAATCGGCCCGGCTCATGGCCCTGGCCGCACGGG
>JBMSNZ010000087.1:0-8957 GCA_049421965.1 Erythrobacter sp. | reverse complement strand
ACTACCGCGTGGTGGGCCTCGACTCAGGTGCTGCGACCGCAACCGACGTGTTGCTGTCGGCGGTGAAGGCTGACGGAACGCAGTCGACCGTGAACACCGACGCCGACTCGATCGGTATCGGCAACCAGTCGATCGGCGCGGGTGAAACGGTCCGCATCGACTTCCTTAACGGGATCACGACCGACGCAACCGCTCCGCTGACGCCGACCCAGCTCAACTGGGGCAGCCAGGAGGATACGAGCTTCTTCCGACAGACGATCCCGCAGGTGCAGGGCAACCAGCCCGAAACCGCCGCGATCAATGTCTATGCGATCGACTCGACGCTTGCGAGCGGCCAGGCTCCGGATAGCAACCCGGCAGGCGGCTTCTCGGATGGCGACACGGTCGTCATCACCGAAGTGACGGTTACCAAGTTCAACGACGCGACTCCGCTTACGCCGACCGTGACGTTCGACCTGACCGGTGCAACCAACGGGCAGACCTTCACCAGCGGCGGGATCACGGTGACCTTCCATAATGTGGGAGGGGAAACCTGGGTTACGATCGCCGGCCTGCAGGAGAAGGACCAGTACTCGATCGACACTGGCTCCAACACCTTCAACGCGGTGGCGGTGACCGTTCTCGACGAGGCAGGCGGGTCTTGGACTGCCGATGATCTCGATCTCGGGATCTTCTCGATCGGCAGCTTCAACGCCGGCACCGATATCCGGATGAACTTCAACGTCACGGCGACCGACGAAGACGGCGACACGGCCACCGGCACGATCGAGGTCTCGGTTGACCAGGACGGCAGCTCGCTGCTCGCTCCGCTCGCGGCGGGTACCTCGTCCGGCTCGACCCAGACGTTGTCCTCGTTCAGCACCGAAACCGTGCTCTATGGCGACACCGGCACCACCGGCGGCGGCAAGGGCGGTGGCAACGGGGGGAAGACCAATTTCTTCGTCAACGACAACGATACGCTGAGCGAGCAGCTGAGCCTGCGCAGCTTCAACACCGCCTTCACCGCCACCGCCGCCTTCGGCGCGATGATGGTTAATTTCGGTGAAATGGGCAGCACCTTCGATAACCTTTCGACAATGTCGTTCGACGGCTTTGCCTTCGGCGGCGCCGAAAGTTTCCAGATGGGCGGCTATCAGTCCTTCGAAATGCAGGCCTTCTCGGCCGACGCATGGCTGCCGCAGGTCCAGTTCGAAACGGCTGTGAGCGAGTATGGTTACCATGGCCATAACGCTTCGTTCGAATTCGGCGGGATCGGCGAACTGGCCTCGTTCGAAGCGAGCGCGTTCGAAGTGGCCGCGGCCAACGACTTCCTGTCGGACGGTCCGGCATTCAACCAGTCGACCCCGTTTGCTGGCGGGCTCGATGCTGGCAGCACGATGATGGAAGCGCTGTTCGCGCTGACGCCCGATGCTGGCAGCGTGGTCGATCTGGCTGGCGCCAGCGGCCTGGCGGAAGCTGGCGTGATGCCGAAGCTGGCCGGGATCGTCGAAGATCTGATGGCTAGCCAGGCGGTCGACAACCTGATTGACCAATTTGCTGGCCCCGCTAACGAATTCGTTGGTTTGGCTAACGAAAACGGTTATCTTGGTCACGATGCCTTGGCATCCATGATCGAGACGGGCGCATTTTCGATTGGAGGCGGTATCGCGGCTGACATGCACGAAGATGCAGCAGCACTGGCGACGATGCACGCTTGATTTGAGGTCATTTGACCAGGGGGTATGTTATGCGTTTGACTAGGGTGATGGCGACAGGCGCTTCGCTGGTGGTGGCCATGGCCACGCATCAGGCGGCGCTGGCGCAGGGCAGCGATGCCGATGCGCTGATGGCAATGGATATCGACAGCCTGCGCGGCGAGATCCAGATGCGGTTCGATGCCGCGCTGGCCGCTTCGAAGGATCCGGCGATCATCAATGCCGACGATTCGCGCCATGTGTGGGCCAACGAGGCGAAGGCCCAGTGCGGCATCGCGCTTGGCTATCTCAAGTCGAAGACGAAGGACCCGGTCTCGATCGGCAAGTGCGTCTTTGCCTATAACATGATGGGCCGCGTGCCGGCACCGCCGCCGCCGCCACCGCCGCCGCCGCCGCCTCCGCCGCCGCCGCAGTGCGACAATCCGGCGCTGATCTTCTTCGAATGGAACGATCCGGTTCCGCCGGCGGCCGAAGCCCAGCAGGTGGTCGATTTCATCGCCGCCAATGCCGGGGCCTGCGGCTGGAACAACCTGACCGTGGTCGGCCATGCCGACAAGTCGGGCTCCAACGCCTACAACCAGAAGCTGTCGCAGCAGCGTGCTGAAAACGTGGCCGGAATGCTGCGTCCGGCACTGCCGAGCGCTACCGTCAGCGTCGAGTTCCGGGGTGAGGAAGAGCCGCGCGTGCCCACCGAAGACGGTGTGCGCGAGCTGCAGAACCGCCGCGTCGAAATCATGGTCCGCTAAGGGGAGGGCGAGATGAAAAAAGCAACACTCACGAGCTTCGCCACTGCCATTCTGCTGGCCAGTGCCGCACCGGCTGCCATCGCGCAGTCTGACGATGGCACCGTCTCGATGCAGGACGCGATCCAGACCGCGATCATGTCCAACCCCGAGATCATGCAGGCGCAGTACAACACCGAGGCGATCCAGTTCGAACGCGAACAGGCGCAATCGCTGTACTACCCGAAGATCGATCTCGAGGCTTCGGCTGGTGTGCGCCGGCTGGAGAACAACACGCGGCGCAATCTCGGCATCGCCGACCAGGAGCTCTATCCGCTCGAAGCGCAGGGCGTGGTTGACTGGACGCTGTTCGATTTCGGCCGTCGCCGGGGCGAATTGCTGCGCCAGGCGGCCCGTGTCGATGGTGCTTCGCTGCGCGTGGTCGAGCGTTCGGAGTTCATCGCCCTGCAGACCGCACGCCAGTATCTCGACGTGCTCCTGCAGCAGCGGGTAGTCGCGGCGAGCGAAGACAACCGCAAGTTCCACGAAGCGCTGGTGCGTGACCTGGGTGCGGGCGTCGAACAGGAATCGATCTCGGTTGCTGACCTGCAGCAGGCAGAAGAGCGGCTCCAGTCGGCGGTCGTGCGCGAGGAAGAGGCCAAGCAGGCGCTCGAAGAGGCGAACAATTCGCTGCGCCGGTTGGCCGGGATCACGGTTTACCAGCCCAGCGTTCCGCCGGATCTGATGTCGGCATTGCCGCCGTCGCGCGAAATGGCGATCGGCATGGCCCGCACGGACAATCCGCTGGTCCGCGAAGCACAGGCCGATGTCGATGCGGCACATGGCCTGGTGACGGCCGCCAAGGGCGACTTCTTCCCGACTGTGGGCGTGGATCTGCGCGGCCGCATCGGCGAGGACATTGACGGCTTCTCGGGTGACACCAACGATGTGCAGGCGCGGGTCTACATGCGCTGGAACATCTTCGATGGCGGCCTGACCCGCGGCAAGTACCAGGAAATGGTGCACCGCGCGTCGCAGGCACGCTATCGCCTGCACGAGATGACTCGCCGGGCGGAAGAAGATGCGGCCAATGCCTGGACCGCGCTTGAAGCGCAGCAGAACATCGTCAAGGCGCTGGCGCGCCAGTCCGAAGTGACCGACGACCTGCTGCTGAGCTACCGCAGCCAGTTCAACGTGGGGCGGCGCTCGCTGCTTGACGTGCTGGATGCGCAGAACACCCGCTATAACACGCAGGTGCGGCTGGAAACTTCACGCTTTTCTCAGCTTTTTGCGCAATACCAGGTGCTGGCGGCGACCAACCGGTTCCTGACGGCGATGAATATCGCCCCGGGCGCAGGTGCGGGCAAGAACGAGCGCGAGCGGTTTGACTATGGTCCTTCGAAGGACGCGGAAACCGACTATCGCCGTTACGCCAACTAGGTTTGGTTGAAACGAATGCGAGGTTTTCGTGCTGCAGAACAGGAACACAAGCGCGCTGCAGGCGAATGACCCGCTCATAAAATGTATCGGGGAACTGGCCCGCCGTTATGGCGTGGCCTTTTCCCCGTTACTGTTTGATTCGCTGGCGCGCGATGCAGCGGGCCGGCTGCCGTTCCACCAGGCAATGGCCGCGGTCGAGCTGGCCGGGCTTGATCCCGACCGGCATGATTTCAAGAAGCTGCCAACGCGCGACGGGGTCTATCCCGCGCTGATCAGCACCACCGATGGCGGTGCGGCAGTGATCCATGAAGGGCGCGAGGGCCAGCTGCTAGTGTGGCACCCTGACCAGGTCGAGGCGCGCTGGCTGGGCCGCGAGGAAGTGGAGGCCGAATATGCCGGCCAGTTCCTCACCGTCTATGGCGATCCCGACAGCCTGCGCACGCAGGAAGCGCCGTGGCATCAGAAGGCGCGGCATCACTGGTTCTGGGGTGAGCTGCGCAAGGAGCGCAAGGCGTTCCGCGCGGTGCTCCTGGCATCGCTGATCCTCAACCTGCTGGCGCTGGCGCTGCCGCTGTTCTCAATGAATGTCTATGACCGGGTGATTCCGAACCGCGCGGTCTCGACCCTGTGGGTGCTGGCGGTGGGCGTGCTGTTCGCCTTCGCGATGGAATACGCGCTGCGCACCGCGCGGACCAATGTGATCGACGAGATCGCGCGGCGGCTCGACATCAAGCTGTCGCAGAAGATCTTCGGGCGGGTGCTCGGCCTGCCGCTGTCGGCGCGCCAGGGCAATACGGGGGCGCTCGCGGCGCGGGTCAGCGAATATGCGGTGGTGCGCGATTTCTTCGCCTCGACCACGATCGTGCTGATCGTCGACGTTTTCTTCCTCGTCGTGTTCGTGGGCGTGATCGCCTATATCGCCGGCTGGCTGGCGCTGGTGCCGATCGTGGTGCTAGCGGTGATGGGCACGGCGGGCTTCTTCCTCCAGCGCAAGGTGACCGATGCCGCGCGCGATGCGCAGGCCGATCATGGCCTGCAGCAGACGCTGCTGGTCGAATCCGTGGCCGGCATGGAAACGCTCAAGTCGATGACCGGCGAGCGGGCGATGATGGGCCGGTGGTACAATCTGGCCGATATCGGCAGCCTTTCGCAGCAGCGGCTCAAGAAGATCAATTCGGTGGCGGTGGGCCTGGCGCAGACCTGCCAGCAGGTGTCGTCGATCGCGCTGGTGATCGGCGGCTATTATCTGTTCGATGCGGGCAAGATCACCATGGGCGCGATCATCGCCATCGTGATGCTGTCGTCGCGCTCGCTCGCGCCGGCCGGGCAGGTGGCGTTCCTGCTCACCCGCGGGCGCCAGGCGCGCGAGACGCTGGAATCGATCGAGCGGCTGTTCGAGGTGCCCGACGAACGCAAGCAGGGCGCTTCGATGCTGCCCGCCACGATGCGCAACGCCACGCTCAAGCTGGAGGATTGCAGCTTCGGCTATCCCGACGCAGCGGTGCCTGCACTTGACCGGCTGAACCTCACCATCAAGCCCGGTGAAAGGATTTGCCTGATCGGGCGTGTCGCTTCGGGAAAGTCCACGCTCGGAAGGTTAATTTGCGGACTTTATCAGCCCACGGACGGCGCTTTCTTGGTAAACGGCATCGACTCGCGGCAGTTCCGCCCGCAGGACTTGCGCTCGCAATTCCGCTTTGTGGGACAGGACGCGACTTTGTTTACCGGATCGATCAAGGACAATCTTGCGCTGGGCGCCCCTGAAGCGGGTGACGAGCGCCTGTTCGAAGCCATGCGCATGAGCGGCGCGGACGAATTCCTCGCGCGGGATGACAGCGGCTATGACCGCGCCGTGGGCGAGGGCGGACGTCGCCTCTCGGGCGGGCAGCGCAGCTTCCTCGCGCTGGCGCGCGCATTCGTGACGCCGTGCGAACTGCTGTTCCTCGACGAGCCGACCGGCGCGATGGATTCGCAGACCGAGCGGCAGTTCGTCGAACGGCTCAAGCAGTCGCTGGCACCCGAACAGACCCTGCTGATCTCGACCCATCGCCCGGCGCTGTTCGACCTGTGCGACCGCATCATCGTGCTCGACAAGGGGCGCGTGGTGGCTGACGGCAGCAAGGCCGAGATTCTCGCCCGCGCCAGTGCGCAGGGGGGGATGCAATGACGCTGCAGCTCGCTTCGATGGCGCAGGCCTGGCGCGACAGCGGCGGGGCGACCCGCGGCCGGCTGGCGCTGGCGGTCGGCGTCCTCACCTTCATCGGCGTCTCGCTGGCGCTGGTGATCGGTAGCCCCGATCCCTCGCGCGCGGAAAGCGGCATCGCGATGCGTTCGAGCGAAGTCGCCCGGCTCAAGAACCTTGACCAGGGCGCGCAGGCCGAACTGCTGATCGAAGGGGCCAGCGCGCAGCAGCGCAATGCCCTGATCCCCACCGCCAATCTGCCGCTTGGCAAGGTGGCCGGCTTCAGTGCGATCCCCAAGAGCAGCGCGCAGTATCGCAGCGCGCTCACCTGCCTCACTCAGGCAATCTATTACGAAGCGGCCAACGAACCCGAGCAGGGCAAGCGCGCCGTGGCGCAAGTGGTGCTCAATCGCCTGCGCCACCCGGCTTATCCCAACTCGGTCTGTGGTGTGGTGTACGAAGGTGTTTACCGGCCCGTTTGCCAATTCAGCTTCACGTGCGACGGCGCGCTGCTGAGGGCGCCGATGGCGCGGCAATGGAACGAATCGAAGCGCGTGGCAGAGACCATGCTGGCCGGTTCGATCGAGCCTTCGGTCGGCACCGCCACGCATTACCACGCCGATTACGTGGTGCCGCGCTGGGCCTTCACGCTGGCCAAGATAACCAAGATCGGCACGCATATCTTCTATCGTTTCCCCGGGCGGCCCGGTTCGCCGACCGCGTTCGGCGACCGCTGGAATGGCTATGAGGCGGTGCCCGCGCTCGATTACGATCGCCTGCGCGGCCTGCTCGAGGAAGAGCTGGCCCCGGTCGAACCCGAACTCACTCCGGGCCTCACGGTTGTTCCGCACGTGACTGACCGCCATGCGCCGGCTGACGTGGGCGGCCGGATCGACACCACCAAGACGTGGCGCCTGTCGATCCCCGATCCGGTGGCATCGCCCGGAGCCTATGTCGCGGCGCGCGCCCAGCAGGGCGAAGCGGCCGTAAACAGTGCCAATGCGGAGGCAGGCAGGGCCGCACAGTGAACCAGTTGAAGAAGTGGGCTGAAGCCTTTTCCGATCTCGATCCCAATCGGAAGCTCATCACTGCCTGTGCCGCCACGTTCTTCGTGCTGCTGCTGTGGGCCAGCCTGGCGCAGACCGAAGAGGTCACGCGCGGCATGGGCAAGGTCATCCCGTCGTCGCGCGCGCAGATGGTGCAGCCGGCCGAACCTGCCGTGGTCGAGGAGATCCTCGTTCGCGCCGGGCAAAGCGTGAAGAAGGGCCAGCTGCTGGTGCGGCTGGATGACGATATTGCGGATTCCGAACTGGGCAAGCTCCAGACCGAGAACGAGCGGCTGGCGGCACGCGCGGCGCGCCTGCAGGGCGAAGCGACCGGCACCGCGATCGGGTGCGAGGAAGGCACGGCTTGTGCGGAAGAGCGTCAGCTCCAGCAGGTGCGCGTTGCCACCGCGCGCAGCCGCGAAGCGGCGCTGGGTGCGGCAGTCGAGCAGCGCCGCCGCGATCTGGGCGAAGCGCAGGCAACGGTGGCCGCGCTCGAAAACAGCGTGCGGCTGGCACAGGACCAGGTCAACATGATTGAGCCGCTGGCGGCCAAGGGCATCGTGCCGCGGACCGAACTGATTACCGCGCAGCGCGACCTGGTGGACACGCGCGGCCGGCTGGCCGCAGCGCGCCAGGGCGTGGCCCGGGCGCAGGCCGCGATAAACCAGGCCCAGTCGGACCTGGCGACATCCCGCAGCGAATTCCGCCAGCAGGCGCTCAACGAACGATCGGAACTCGCCACCCGCATCGCGGTGAACGAACAGACCATTCGCGGCGCGGCTGCCCGGCGCAACCGCAACGAACTGCGCTCACCCGCAGACGGCATCGTCAACAACGTCCAGATCACCACGGTCGGCGGCTTCGTCAATGCCGGCGAGCAGATCATGCAGGTCGTGCCGGTTGGCGAGAAGCTGCTGGTGGAAGCGCGCGTTGCGCCCAAGGACATCGCCTTCATCAAGGTGGGTGACAAGGCCAATGTGAAAGTCACCGCCTATGATTTCTCGACCTATGGCGGCCTTACCGGCGAAGTGCTGCAGGTAAGCGCGGACAGCGTCTATGACGAAGTCGAGCGCGAGACCTATTACACGGTGCTGGTCGAGACCGATCGGTCCTATCTCTCGCGCGGCGGGCAGCGCCTGCCGATCGTGCCGGGCATGATCTGCGATGTCGAGATCATCACCGGCAGCAAGAGCGTGCTGAGTTATCTGATGAAGCCGATCACGCGCGGGCTGAGCCAGGCGCTGACCGAACGCTGAGCAATCGAACGCCGCACCCGGGAACGTCCCGGAGCAGCGTCCACCATCGTTGGGGAATCAGTTGGCGCGGGCGAAGCGCAGCTGCCGCGGCGCCTGCTGCGGGCTTACCGCAGTGCCGTGCAGATAGCTTTCGCCAGCAGCGAAGCTCATCACCGGGCGATAGCCATAGTCGCTCGCGGCAGGCGCAATCCGGTCATTCGCCATGTCGAGCATCACCCAGTCGCGATCCTGCCGCACCAGCAGCACGGCATGGTCGCTGCGGCGCAGCGTATCGCGCGCCAGCGTCAGCATCATGTCTTCGTACGGCACGCCGGCAGCCGCGAGCAGCTGCATCTTGAGAATCGCATAATCCTCGCAATCACCGCGGCGGGTGCGCAGCGTGGCGCGGGCATCGGCCCAATAATCATTGCTGCCGAACTGCACGCGGTCGTCGCGATAGCGGATCTCGCGGTTGACCCAGCGGTTCACCGCGAACAGCAGCTCGTCGCGCGTTTCCGGGGGGGCGCCGATCGTGGCACCAAGGTCGCGTTGCGAAAGCTCACGGCCCGATACGCGCTCCCATGATGCGTCGAAGCGGGTGCGCCCGATCCGGACGCGCTCGGGACCAAGGAAACGAC
>JBMSNZ010000086.1:0-9003 GCA_049421965.1 Erythrobacter sp. | reverse complement strand
GGCCCCCCGCGCCCACCGCCCCGCAACTCGACGTGCGGCTCTACGAGACTGATCAGGTCGACACGCCGTTCATGGACTGGACCGACCGGAACGCCTTCCCCGGCGGCCGGATCGACGACAACGGCAACGTCACGAGCCTCACGCCTTCCGGCAAGCCGGCCCACACCTTCGGCTACTCCGAGGTGGACCTGGAGACGAGCTTCACGGCCCCGCTCGTGGGCACCGACCGCATCGTGTGGGGCTCCGACTACCCGCACGCCGACTCGACGTTCCCGGGCGCGGGCGACGAGCTGCAGGAGGCGATCGCGCCGCTCACGGACGCCGCCCGCGACCGGGCGCAGCTTATGCTTGAGCGGTCGATCGCGGCGATCAATCCGCCCTAGTGAGCGCAGGCTTCAACCAGCCGGGCACACTTGCAGGATCGATGTTCTCGACCCGCATGTGATCGACCGCCAGGCCCAGCTCGGGATAGGCGGCCTTGCGCCTAGCTTCGTCCGACTGTGCGAGTGGCACCACCACCAGCCGCCGGTTGACCTTCTGCCGCCAGTTCATCCGCGCGGTGTTCTCCTGCCCGACATAGCAACCCTTGGTGAAGCTGACCCCGTTCAGTTCGGCAGCATTGGTTTCCAGCCACAGCAGATCGCCCAGTTCGGCGCGCGTCTCTGGCACGCCAAGCGCAAGCCGGTGCGCAAGCCAGGCTGCATCGGCCGCTTCGTCCTGGTCGCCCGCAGCGGCAAGCCAGCGCCAGCCGAGTTCGGCGAGGCGCGGATCCGGGATGGCGTTGCCGATGGGTGCCGCGCTCCAGTGCACCGCGAGCGTATCGTCGCGCGAAATCGCGATCTTGCGGCGCAGGCGATAGAGCGACAGCCGCTTGACCAGTTCGTCGGCCGCTTCGGCCTCGCAATCCAGCAGCAGGTCCGCGTCATCGCGCCAGACCAGGAAGTCGAACAGCACCTTGCCTTGAGCGCTGAGCAGCGCGGCATAGGCCGGTAGCGGCCCGCTTGTATCGTTGGTAACAAGTCCTTGCAGGAAGCTTGTACAATCCTCTGCCGGATCTTGCGGCGCAAGGCGCACAATTGCCCGCGAAACGAGGTGGGTAGCGCTCATCGGCGGGCAATCCTTTCAGCAATGGCTTCAGCCATCCTGGGGCCGAGTTCGGGCCCCTGCAGGGGATAGAGATAGGGCTCGATCAGCTCGGCTTCCATGAGGAGCAGCTGGCCATCCGCGCCGCGCACCATGTCGATCCGCGCATAGAGCGGCGTATCGAAGGGGATCGCCTCGACTATGGCCTGCGCAGCGGCGAGATCGGTAGCGGCGGGCGTGATCGCTTCCTCGGTCCCGCCATAGAGCGACTGAACGCGATAATCGCCTGCTGCCGGACGCTTGACCAGCGCGTGCGAAAAGGCGCCGTCGATGAACAGGAACGACATTTCGCCTTCGCTGGCGATCTGCGGAAGAAAAGGCTGGATCATCGCCGGATGCGGCATCGTCCAACCCTGCGGCACTTCGCCCTGGCGATGGATCGATTGGCCTTCGGCGCCGGCACCGACCTGGCGCTTGGCGACGATTCGGTCGCAGCCGAAGGCGTCGAAGGCCTGATCAAGATCGCTGGCCGTCGGGTGCTCGACCCACAGCGTCGGGATGGTCGCCGCGCCGCGCTCGGCCAGATCGCGCAGATAGGTCTTGCGCGAATTCCAGCGTACCAGTGCGGGCGGATTACACACCAGGATACCCGCGGCTTCGAGCGCATCGAGCTTGGCGAGAAATTCCTGCTCGAAATCCCAATAGTCCCAAGGGGTGCCCACCAGCACCAGTTCGCACCCCCCAAAAGCGTCGAGCGGCGCGCGCCAGTCGATCTCCACCAGCGAACCGCCCCGCGCCTCGATTTCCGGGCGGATCGCGTCGACCTGGTAATCGTGTTCGAACGCGTCATCGCGGCGCTGCGGCGAACCCGGCATGGTGCCCGGGCAAGTAAGGAATCCGGTTTTCATGCGGCCGCATCTAGGCGCTGCGATCGGCACTGGAAAGAGGGCGCAGCCGCGACTAGAGCCGCAGGTGATGACCGACAAGCTCACTATCCGCCGCCCCGATGATTGGCACCTGCATTTCCGCGACGGCGCAATGATGCGCGACGTGGTCCCCTATACCGCGCGCCAGTTTGCCCGCGCGATCGTGATGCCCAATCTCACCCCGCCGGTGACCGACACGGAGCGGGCGGCAGCATATCGCGAGCGGATCCTTGGTGCTGTGCCGGCTGGCATCCGCTTCATGCCGCTGATGACCTGCTACCTCACCGACAACACCGACCCTGACGATCTTGCGCGCGGCGCGGCTGCAGGCGTGTTCACTGCGGCCAAGCTCTATCCGGCTGGCGCTACCACCAATTCGGCCAGTGGCGTGACCGATGTGGCGCGGATCGACCCGGTGCTGGCGCGGATGGAAGCCGAAGGGATTGTCCTTTGCGTGCATGGCGAGGTGACCGATCATGAGATCGATGTGTTTGACCGTGAGGCCGAATTCATCGCGCGCCATCTGCAGCGGATCACCCGCGACTTTCCCAGGCTCAAGGTGGTGTTCGAACATATCACCACCAGCGAAGCGGTCGATTTCGTGTTGGGAGCCGGGCCGAATGTGGCGGCCACGATCACGCCGCAACATCTCCATATCAATCGCAACGCGATGCTGGTGGGCGGGATCCAGCCGCACAACTATTGCCTGCCCGTGGCCAAACGGGAAACCCATCGCGTGGCGCTGCGAAGGGCAGCGACCAGCGGCAATCCAAAGTTCTTCCTGGGCACCGACAGCGCCCCGCATGAACGTCACACCAAGGAATCGGCTTGCGGCTGTGCAGGCATCTTCAATGCCCCTTTTGCATTGGAAAGCTATCTTGAGGTGTTCGACGCGGAAGGTGCGCTCGATCTTTTCGAAGGCTTTGCCTCGCTGCACGGCCCGGCATTTTATGGCCTGCCGGTGAATGAGGAAGAGATCACTGTGGAGCGGGCCGAAGTGACAGTGCCCGATACGCTGCCCGCTGGCGGCAGCGAAGTTGTGCCGTTCCACGCTGGACAGGTACTCGGCTGGCGCCTGGCGGGCTAGGCAGCGGCAATTGCGGCGGCGCGGCGGCGCATCAAGAGATCCCATACAAAGATCGCGATCGCGATCCAGATCAGCACGAAGCTGCCCAGTTGCACCGGGCGCAGCTCCTCGCGGAACACCGTCAGCCCAAGCACGAACACCAAGGTGGGCGTGATGTATTGAAGGAAGCCGATCGTCGAATAATCCATCCGGCGCGCTGCGATGGCGAACAGCAGCAATGGCACCGCTGTGACGACGCCACCCAGCATGATGGCTAAGCTGAGCCATAGGTCATGTCCGAAGGACGAACCGGCCGGGCTCGCCGCATACCAGGCTGCGATTGCTACGGCCAATGGCAGCAGGATCGCGCTCTCGATCGTCAGCCCGGGCAGCGAGCCGACCGCGACATGCTTTCGCACCAGCCCATAGAGCGCAAAAGAGACCGCGAGCGTGACACTGATCCATAGCGTGGTGAGCGCCCCGCCCAGCAACAGCGCCACCGCCACCGTGGCGATGGTCACCGCGAGCCACTGAAGCCGCGACAGGCGCTCTTTCAGGAACACCGTGGCAAGCAGCACGTTCACGAGCGGGTTGAGGTAATAGCCGAGGCTCGCAGCATAGACATTGCCGCGCTGGATCGCCCAGACATAGACGAACCAGTTGATGCCGATCAGCAGCGCGCTCAGCGCCAGCAGAACCATGCGCTGCGGGCTGGCGAGCGCCTCGCGCAAAGCCGGGAACTGCCGCCGGATGGCAATGAAGATAAGGCAGACCGGCAGGGTCCAGATGATCCGCCAGCCGACGAATTCGAAAGGCGGCACGCTCTGCACCAGCAAGAGGTAGAGCGGCAGCATGCTCCAAATCAGATAGGCGCCGATGGCTTCGGGCAGTCCCGATGGCTGATCATTGGGGGCAGGGCTGTTCATGCCTGCTGCGCCCTAGGCGCGCTCCCCAGGCAGAGCAAGCCGCCATTCGTCGCGGCCGGACACTCGCTTCGTCGCATGAACGCGAAGCTGACAGGCGTGTTGCATCACGTTCAGAATTCGGAGCTTAAACCTGAACGCAGGTCGAATCGTGCAACCGGGCCGCAGCCGGCCCTCGAAAGGGAAAGGACGAAACCATGACCTTCGCAACCGTCAAGCAAGCCGCTCTCGCCGCTGCCACAGGAACAGCCCTTGCCGTCGCGCTGCCCGCTACTGCTGCTGAACCCTTGCCGATGCATGCCCAAGGCTGGAGCGACTATCGTAGCGACAGCGTTTTCGATCAGCTCTCGGCCGAGCACAAGCGCAAGAAGCGCTATGACGACTGGGACGACTATGACGACGACGATCACCACTATGGGCGCCGTGACCGTTACTACGGTGAACCGATTTACCGCGACACCCGCATCTGGCGTGGGCGCGACGGGCGCTATTATTGCCGCAAGGAAAACGGCACCACTGGCCTGCTGATCGGCGCGGGCGTGGGTGGACTAATCGGCAACGAAGTCGCCGGTCGCGGGGATAAAGCGCTGGGTACATTGCTCGGTGCGGTGGGCGGTGCGCTGCTCGGCCGCGAGATTGACCGCAGCAACAGCCGCTGCCGGTAGGGCTTTAACACATCATCCCCTTGGGCCGCTCCCACCTGTGGCCCTTGCGCGGCAGCCACCATGCCGCGGGAAGCGCTCCTGTGCTCGATGGCGCAGGGGCGCTTCCGATCTGTCCCTGCTTAGCCCTGAGCCAGTCCGACCCCGATCGTGGCGCGAGGCTGTGTCATCTCGGTGCTGGCAACGGGATAGGCGCAGTAGTCTGCCGCATAATAGGCCGAGGGGCGGTGGTTGCCCGAAAGGCCAACGCCGCCGAACGGTGCGGCCGAGGATGCCCCGTTGGTCGGCCTGTTCCAGTTGATCACGCCAGCACGAACATTGGCCCAGAACCGGTCATAATCCTGCGGGCTGCCGCCAATCAGCGAAGCTGACAGGCCGAAGCGGGTGTTGTTCGCCTCGGCAATCGCGGCGTCAAAATCGTTGACCCGGATGACCTGGAGGATCGGCCCGAACAATTCGACGTCGGGCCGCTCGGCCATCTCGGTGGTGTCGATGATCCCTGGTGTCAGGAACGGCAGATCTTCGCTTGGCCGGCGCATATGCAGCAGCGGCTTGCCACCATGGCTGATCAAGTGGACGAAGCTTCCCATCAGCGCTTCGGCAGTGGTATTGTCGATCACTGGCCCCATGAACGGCGCGGGATCGGCAAAGGGTTCACCTACGATGATCCTGCGGGTGAGCTTGAGCAATTCCTGCATCAGTGGTTCATAGAGGTGCTCAAGCACGATCAGGCGCCGCGCCGCAGTGCAGCGCTGGCCTGCCGAGGTGAAGGCCGATTGCACGATCAGCACAGCTGCATCTGACAGCAGCGGGGTATCAATCACCACAATCGGGTTGTTGCCACCCATTTCCAGCGCCACGATCTTGGCCGGATTGGTCGCCAGCGCGCGATTGATCGCGATTCCGCCCTGCACCGAGCCGGTAAACAGCACACCATCGATCGCCTTGTGCCCGACCAGCGCCTTGCCTTCATCGATCCCGCCGATCGCCAGCTGGACAGCATGTTCGGGAATCCCTGCACGATGGAAGCAGCGCACCAGCAATTCGCCCACCGCTGGGGTCTTTTCGCTCGGCTTGAACACCACTGTGTTCCCAGCGATCAGCGCTGGCACGATATGCCCGTTGGGCAGGTGTGCCGGGAAGTTATAGGGCCCCAGCACCACCAGCACGCCATGCGGCTTGTGGCGTACCGCGGCAGTGCCTTGCAACGCGCTGTCGAGCATCTTCTTGCCTGTGCGCTCGGCATAGGCGTTTACGGAAATGTCGACCTTGTTGACCACAGAATCGACTTCTGTGCGCGCTTCCCACAGCGGCTTGCCGGTTTCGCGCGCGATCAATTGCGCCAGTTCATCGGCTGCGGCGCGCACCTCGTTGGCATAGCGCCGCATCAGTTCGATCCTGGTGGCCAGCGGCCGCGCAGCCCATTCGGGCCAAGCACGCCTTGCGGCCGTCACACAGGCATCAATGTCGCTGGCCTGGCCACGCCAAAGTTCAGCTCCAGTGGCAGGTTCGAAGGATATGAAGGTCTGGTCGGTCACGACAGTTGAATGATTTCCTCCCGCGGATGGCGGTTAGTCGCCAATTGCGAAAATGGGAAGCGATTCGGCGCTGCTGGCAGCGTGTCCGGCGGGGGCCGGTGAAGGCCCATGCGCTTCCCCCATGCGGCGGATCGCCGCAACCTTGGCCCGCAGCGGAGCCCAGTCGTCATGCTGGTCGATTGCGGCCCAGATCGCTTCCACCTCTTCGATCAACATGGTTTGGGGTTCGGATTGTGACCAGTAGTCGTGGGTTATCTCGACCGGTGAGTAGGCTTCAAGCAAATCGCCAAGCTCGCCGCCTGCTCCGCGCCCGCCGCGGTGTGCATGGAAGAAAGCGTCGGGTTGCGCCCCGCTTTCGCGCAATGTCTTCTCGCAAGCGGCCACTAGCGCTGCGTCGTCCACTTCGCCACGCGATTGGACGCCAAGTCGCCAGCACCAGCGCCGCGCCACAGCCATCATGTAGCAAGGCCCGAACCGGTTGAGTGCGGCGATAAGAGGCTCGCTTTCCGCCAAGGGCCGCAGCGCCACCGCCAGCTGGGCGCAGTTCCAGTGTAACGCCTCGGGTTGGCGGCCAAAGGCATAGAGCCCACCATGATCGAAATAGGCTGCCGTGAAGCCGGGGTCCCAGCTAGGCAGCCAGCGCCATGGGCCATAGTCAAAGCTTTCGCCCGAGATGTTCATGTTGTCGGTATTGAGCACGCCATGGACGAAGCCCGCCACCATCCAGCTGGCGGCCAGATCAGCCAACCGCTCAACCACCTGATGCAGCAGGATGACGGCGGGCTCTTCGCGTCCGGGTGCGTCTTCGGGCGGGAGCGGGCCGGGAAACTGTCCAAGGCAGTAATCGACCAGCGAGGCAATATGTTCACGTTCCTCAAGTGCGGCAAGCCGCTGGAACGTGCCGATCCGGATATGGCCGTGGCTCAGTCGGACCAGCACCGCCGAACGGGTGGGCGAAGGTTCATCATTGCGCCAGAGCTCCTCGCCCGTCTCGACCACCGAAAAGGTCTTGGAGGTGTTAACCCCCAGCGCCTCGAGCATTTCCGTAGCGAGAATCTCGCGCACGGCGCCTTTCAGCGTCAGCCTGCCATCTCCACTGCGGCTATAGGGTGTCTGCCCCGAGCCCTTGGTGCCGAGATCGAGCAGACGCCCGGTGACATCGCGCATTTGCGCGAAGAGGAAGCCGCGCCCGTCACCGATCTCGGGATTGTATACTCGAAACTGGTGGCCATGGTACTTGAGCGCTAGCGGCTGTGACAGATTGCCGGGCAGGGGCGCAAAACCGCCAAAGTGGCGGGCCCATTCAACATCGGTCAGGTGATCGAGGCCTACGGCGGCATCCCAGCGGTCGTTCCGATAGCGTAGTTGGTGGCGCGGGAAATCGGCGGAGCTGACCGGTGAGCCGAGCCAGTCCGCGATCGGCTCGATGGCGGGATCGGGGCGATAGGGTGCGGCAGGCGGGGTGGTGGTCATGGGCCCTTAGTGGGGGTTTGGCGCAAATAGGGCAAGGGCGCCGGGGGCGCTGCTTCCCGACTTGATTTCCGCGCCGATTTGCCCAAGTCCTGCCCCACCATGAGCGCGACTTATACTGACCGGTACTGGACCAGCCCCGACGGGCTCAAACTGCATTTTCGTGACTACGAAGGTTCTGCCGACCGGCCGCCGGTCGTCTGCCTGCACGGGTTGACTCGAAATGCGCGCGATTTCGCCGGCCTAGCGGACCATTTGGCGCCGCGCTGGCGAGTGATCGTGCCTGAAATGCGCGGGCGCGGGATGAGCGAATATGCCAAGGACCCGGCCACCTATTCGCCGCTGACATATGTAGGCGATGTCGAGGCCTTGCTGGCCGAGCTGGGCATCTCCCGCTTCGTTTCGATCGGCACCTCGATGGGCGGATTGATGACGATGCTGTTGGCGATGCGCGATGCGAGCTGTCTGGCTGCCGCCATCATCAACGACATTGGCCCCGAGCTGGATCCCGCCGGAATCGCGCGGATCGGCGGCTATGTCGGCCAGGGGCGCAGCTTCCCGACCTGGATGCATGCGGCTCGCGCGCTACAGGATGAGCACGGCAAGTGGTTCCCCGATTTCACCATTGAGACCTGGCTAGAAATGGCCAAGCGGACCATGGTTTTGGGGCAGAACGGGCGGATCGTGTTCGATTACGACATGGCGATTGCAGAGCCGTTCAAAGTGCCGGGGGGCGCCGCGCCAGCCGACCTATGGCCGGCCTTCGATACCATGGCAGCTGTGCCGCTGCTGGTCGTGCGGGGTGCGATGTCGGACCTGCTGTCCGAAAAAACCCTTGCCGCTATGAAGGCACGCCATCCGCAGATGCAGGCGGTGACTGTGCCGCGCATGGGCCACGCGCCCTCGCTGATCGAGCCCGAGGCGATCGCAGCGATCGAGGCCTTGCTGGCGCGTGCTGGATGAACGGAGCCTCGCCAGGAAGAAAGCGCCTGCTGCACTGCATTCCAGCTGCATCTGCAGAGCGAACCCTTGCGATTGTGGACATGATCGCCGCAGCGCTCGGACCAGGCTGGCAGCATGATCTGGCCTGGGCGCAAGGCAAGACCATTGGAAGCGCGCCTATGATGTCGCCCCCGAAGGGGATCAGGACGCTGCCCGATTTTCCGCCGCTGCAGGGTGCATTCGGCCCGCGTCGACTGGCCCGAATTGCCCAGGCAATGCAACCCTATGATCTGGCGATTGGATATGGCTGGCCCGCGATAGATGTGGCGATGGCGCATACGCTGTTTCGTGATGCCATGGGGCTGCCGCCAATGGTTCACTACGAGAGCGGCG
>JBMSNZ010000085.1:0-9272 GCA_049421965.1 Erythrobacter sp. | reverse complement strand
GCTTCTGCAAACATGTTGACGTCAATAGCGGCGGCTGGGACCAGCCGGTATACACTGTGCTCGGTTGCGCGCTCGGTGCGGCCAAACTGATGAAGCTCGATGACGAAGCGACGGGCCATGCGCTGTCGCTGGCGCTGACGCCGAATCTGGCGCTGTCGCAGGCGCGCCGCGGCAGCCTGTCGAGCTGGAAGGGTTGCGCGGGCGCGAATGGTTCCCGCAACGCAGTGTTTGCGGCCATGCTGGCCCGTGAAGGATTTACCGGGCCGGGTGAAGTGTTCGAAGGCTCGGGCGGATTCTGGGATGCGGTGGGGCGTAGCGACTGGCCGCTGCCGGATACGCCGATGATCGGTGAGACACGCACCAAGAGCCTGCCGGTCTGTTATCACGGCCAGTCTTCGGTATTTGCCGCCATCGAGCTGCGCGTTGAGCAGCCGTAGCCGCACCGAACCGCTATCCGGGAAGTCGCGCGCAAGCTGTTCGAGCTGGGCGAGATCGCGGATCTGCCCGGCCGCGGCATCGACCGCGCGCCAGGACGCCGGCTCCTCGCCGGCCAGCGCCGGCGCGGCAGCGAGCGCCAGCGCGGCAGCAGCAAGCAGCGCGCGCATCACTTCATCAGCGTCGCGATGGCCTTTTCGGTCGCCTTGCCGAAAGGCGGCTTGAACCCGCCCAGCTTGGCGATGTCGATCTTCGGCTGGTGATAGACCGCGCGGGCATGGCTGAACTCGCGGAAGCCCTCGATCGCATGATAGCTGCCCATGCCCGAGGGTCCGACACCGCCGAACGGCAGGTCTTCCATCGAAACGTGGAAGATCACGTCATTGGTGGTGACCCCGCCCGAAATCGTGCGGGTCAGCACGCGCTCCTGCTCGCCCTTGTCCTCACCGAAGTAATAGAGGCCAAGCGGGCGGTCGTGCTCGTTGACGTACTCGATCGCCTCGTCGATCGCCTTGTAGGTCTTCACCGGCAGCACCGGCCCGAAGATCTCTTCCTGCATCACCTTCATATCATCGTTCACGCCGCGCAGGATGTTGAGCGGCATCTTGCGGATGTTGGCGTTGGAGAAATCCTCGTTGCCGGGGTTAACCTCGATCACTTCGGCGCCCTTGGCGCGGGCATCCTCGACCAGGCCCTGCAACCGCTCGAAATGCCGGTCGCTGACTACCGAGGCATAGTCGTCATTCTCGAGCAGCGTGGGATACATGTTGCGTACCCCTTGCGCGACACCCGCGATCGCTTCCTCTTCCTTGTCCTGCGGCACATACATGTAATCGGGCGCAAGGCAGATCTGCCCGGCGTTCATCATCTTGCCCAGCGCGATCCGCTCGCCCGCACGCGCGAAATCGGCGCTGCGGCCCATGAACACCGGCGATTTGCCGCCCAGTTCCAGCGTGACCGGCACGAGGTTCGCCGACGCCGCTTCCATCACGCGGCGCCCGGTCGCGGTCGAACCGGTGAACACCAGATGGTCGAACGGCAGCGAGGAGAACACGCCGGCCACTTCCGGCCCACCGGTGATCACCGCCAGTTCGTCCGGCGTGAAATATTCGTCAACCAGTTCCTTCATCAGCAGCGAGGTACGCTCGGTGAATTCGCTCGGCTTGATCATCGCGCGGTTGCCCGCGGCAAAGACCTGCATCAGCGGGCCGAACGCCAGCTGCACGGGGAAATTCCATGGACTGAGGATGCCCACCACGCCCTTGGGTTCGTAACGCAGTTCGGCCTTGGCCCCGAGCAATCCGAGCGGGAACTGAACCTTGCGTCGCTCGGTCATCGCCCACTGGTCCATATGCTTGAGCGAATGCTTGCCGGCGCTGACTGTCGCCGCGATATCGGTCAGCATCGACTGGTGCATGCTGCGGCTGCCGAAATCGGCGCTCATCGCCTTGGCAAGGTTCTCGCCATGGTCCTTCACCAGCGCCATGGCGCGCTTGATCCGGTCCTTGCGCATGCTCATCGGTTCGGGGCGGGAAGAATTGAAGGCAGAGCGCTGCAGCTTCAGGATGCGCTCTTGCTCGGCGCGGCGGTCATCAGCCATGGTTTCTCCTAGCGACTGGCAAGGTAATTGCGTTGCGATTTGCCATCAGCTTTGCCGAACCACGCGCGCATGACAAGCTAATACGTATGCCGCGCGCTTGCGGGTTTGCCTTTGCCGCAGCGCAGCATTAAACGGCGTGTCCGATAACCCCGCCTGCCCGAGGAACCCGACATGCCCCAGTTTTCCGCCGCCGATCCCGTCGTGATCCTGTCCTATGCCCGCACCCCGATGGGCGGCATGCAGGGCGCGCTGGCCGATGTTTCCGCGACCGATCTGGGCGCGACGGCAGTAAAGGCCGCGGTCGATCGTTCAGGCGTGCCGGGCGACAAGTTCGACCGCGCCTATATCGGCTGCGTCCTGCCTGCCGGCCTCGGTCAGGCCCCGGCACGCCAGGCGACGCTGAAGGCCGGACTGCCCAAATCGGTGCAGGCGACCACGGTCAACAAGGTCTGTGGCAGCGGCATGCAGACTGTCATCATGGGGGCCGAGGCGCTGGCAAGCGGCACAGTCGACTATGTGATCGCGGGGGGCATGGAGAGCATGACCAACGCGCCCTATCTGCTCAAGAAGCACCGTTCGGGCGCGCGGATCGGCCACGATACCGCCTATGACCACATGTTCCTCGACGGGCTCGAGGATGCCTATGATGCTGGTCGCGCGATGGGCACCTTCGCGCAGGACACCGCCAATGCCTATCAGCTGACGCGCGAGGAGATGGACAATTATTCGATCGAATCGCTACGCCGCGCCAACGAAGCCATCGCCAGCGGCGCCTTTGACGGCGAGGTAGTGGCCGTGACAGTGGCCACCCGTGCTGGCGAAGTGACGGTGGAACAGGACGAGCAGCCCGGCAAGGGCAAGCCCGAGAAGATCCCGACGCTAAAGCCTGCCTTTGCCAAGGACGGAACGATCACTGCTGCGACCTCGAGCTCGATTTCGGACGGCGCGGCGGCCATGGTGCTGACCCGCGCGAGCCTTGCGGCCGATAACGGCCAGCAGCCGGTGGCGCGGATCGTGGCCATGGCCGCTCATGCGCAGGAGCCCAAGGATTTCACCGTGGCTCCGGTTGGGGCGATCCAGAAGGTGCTCGATCGGGCCGGGTGGAGCGTTGACGATGTCGATCTGTGGGAAGTGAACGAGGCCTTCGCCTGCGTCGCGATGTTCGCGATGCGCGACATCGGCATCCCGCACGAAAAGATCAACGTGAATGGCGGCGCCACCGCACTGGGCCATCCGATTGGTGCCAGCGGCACGCGAATCATCGTGACCCTGCTCAACGCGCTGAAGCAGCGCGGCAAGCGGCGCGGCGTTGCCAGCCTGTGCATCGGCGGCGGCGAAGCCACTGCAATTGCAGTCGAACTCGCAGACTAGCTGCGAATTTCTTGCCTGGCGCAGAATGTGCTATCCCTCGCGCGGGGTCGCGTGATGAGGGAGAATCACGCTATGAAAAAACTCGTAATCGTTGCCAGCATCCTGACACTTGCCGCTTGCGCCGAACCTGCGGCCGAGGAAGCGGCGCCCGCTGCAGAGGAAGAAGCCGCCGCACCGGCAGCAAACGAAGCGCCGGGAACCTTTGAAGTCACCTATGCCGATGGGTCGGTGGGTTCCGTCACCACCACCGCAGAAGGGACTTTCACCGCTACGCTGGGCGATCAGACCGCAGGTGGAACTGTTGCCGAAACCGACGGCAAGATCTGCTTCGATCCGGAAGGCGACGATCCGGAACAGCCGACGCGGTGCTGGACCAACAGCGAAATCGGAGCCGATGGCAGCTGGACCTCGACCGCCGACGATGGCGAGGTGGTGACCGTTCGCCCCGCCCCTGCTGCCTGACCAAGCGTAACTACCACCGTTAAAGGGACAAGTTCATGCAAAAAATCATCCTGCTTACCAGCATCCTGGCACTTGCCGCTTGTGCCAAGCCGGCCGAAGAGGCGCCCGCGCCTGCCGCCGAAGAGACCGCGTCAGCCGCACCCACCGCCGTTGACGGGGGGCCAGTGGCAGGCACCTACAATGTCGAAGGGCCGGATGGTGCCGCTTCGGTTTGGGCCCTGGCCGAGGACGGCACCTTCACGCTAACGGCCGAGGGAGTCGATCCCGTTACCGGCACCTATACCTCGGAAGGCGATACATTCTGCGCCGACCCCGAAGGAGAAGAGGCAGCCGAGGTCTGCTACAAGCAGGCGATTGGCGATGACGGCACCTGGACTTCGACCGATCCCGACGGCGGCGTGTCCAAGGTTGCCCGCGCAGCAAACTGACCTGCACCTGCGGGTCAAACGGAGGGGCGGTCCGCCACGGGCCGCCCTTTCCTTTTGAACGATCATGGTTCGCCCACGCCCCACAGGCGATTTTCGCGGATCCAGCCTGAGCGCCCGCCAACATCGAACTTGCACCAGCCCGCTTCACATCGGCCCAGCTTGCCGACCACGCCCGGCTGTGCGTTCCACTTCAACTGGGCGGTGTCGCTCGGCTCCGCGCGTATAGCTGCCAACCCCTCGCCAATCACCAGCGCGCCGCGTTCCGGATTGAGCAGGCGGGCCACCACCCAGCCCTGCGTACCATCAGGATCGCTGATCAGGCGCCAGCCTTCGCGCACCCGCAGCACCTTCACCGGCAGGCCCTGCCGCTTGTAGACCCACTCGATCGGATAATCCTGGCTAGGCCCGACCCGCATGTTCACCTCAGGCGCGCGCATCGATGCCCAATAGGGCACTTCGCGCTCCTGCGCGGCAACAGGCACGGGAAGCAGAACGGCGGCGAGCAAGGAGAGATAGGCAATGATCCAGCGCATGACGCAGCGCATACCCCGCCAATGCCGTTTGCTTCAAGCGGCTGTGGAACATTGCTTGACCACGCCCGCCCTTCCGCCGTAGCGCCATGCATATGCCAAGCGATCCCTCCAAGCCGCGCAAGCCGATCGACCATACCCCGCGGGTGATTGTCACCCGTCACCTGATGCCTGCGGTGGAACAGCGCATGCGCGAACTGTTCGACGTGCAGCTCAATGAAGCCGATGTGCCATTCACGCGCGAACAGCTGGTCGCCGCGATGCAACAGGCCGATGTGCTGGTGCCGACCGTGACTGACCGGATCGATGGCGAGATGATCGCGCAGGCCGGCGACCGGCTGACACTGATCGCCAGCTTCGGCGCAGGGATCGAGCATATCGATCTCGAAGCCGCCGCGGGTCGCAAGATCATCGTCACCAACACGCCCGGCGTGTTCACCGACGATACTGCCGATATCGCCATGTCAGGTATCATCGGCGTGCCGCGCCGGATCCGCGAAGGCGTGGGCCTGGTGCGCAGCGGCCAGTGGTCCGGCTGGGCGCCTTCGGGCCTGCTCGGTCGCAAACTCGGCGGCAAGGTCTTGGGTATCGTGGGCATGGGGCGGATCGGGCAGGCCGTGGCCCACCGCGCCCGCGCGTTCGGGCTCGAGATAGCCTACACCAATCGCAAACGCCTGCCCGAAGCGATCGAGCGGATGCTGGGCGCCCGCTTCGTCGCGGATATCGATGCGCTGGTTGCCGAAGCCGATATCCTCACGCTGCATTGCCCGCTCACCGACGAGACCCGGGGGTTGATCGACGGCCGCCGTATCGCGCTGATGAAGCCGGGCTCGTCGATCATCAACACCGCACGCGGCGAACTGATCGACCAGGAAGCGCTCATTGCAGCGCTCCAGAGCGGGCATCTCGCCGGCGCCGGGCTCGACGTGTATCCCAACGAACCGCATGTCGACCCGCGACTGCTCGAAATCCCCAATGTCATGACCTTGCCGCATATCGGCAGCGCCACCGCCGAAGGGCGCGAGGCTTCGGGCGAGAAGGTGATCGCCAACATCCGCTTCTGGATGGACGGACACCGCCCGCCCGATCAGGTGCTGGTCGGTTTCTGACGCGATTCCGGCACTTTGGCGGTTGCCAAGGCGTATTGGTTTGATAAGACACCCGCCGCATGGACGAATTTGCTTCCCGGATCGAACTGCTCGAGCACCAGTGGATGCGCGCCTGGGTGCAGCGCGACAAGCCGGCGATGAAGGCCCTGGCGGCGCGCGATTTCATCTTTCTGCTCGGGTCCGATCGCTCGGTCCTGCTGGATCGCGCCAGCTGGCTCGAAGCGGCGACCACGCGGCTGCGCTGCCAATCCTATCGCTTCAACGAGATCTGGGTGCGCCGCCACGGGCGCATCGCGGTGTTCGCCACGCGCCTGACGATCGAACTGCGCGTGGGTGCGCGCGAATGGTCGGGCGACAGCTGGGTCACCGATCTGTGGCAGCGCGGCCGGATCGGCAAGAAGTGGAAGCTGGTCGAACGAACGCTGACCCGGCCTGACAATGACCCGCAGCTGCCTGACGAGATCAAGCAGCTGCAGCTCTGGCGCTAGGATCAGCGCGCAGGCTCAGTCGCCGGTCAGGATGCGTTCGACCAGTTCCTTCACCGTCGGGGTGAAGTTGTTCGAATAGAACGGGTCCTGCTTGAAGCGGTAAGCCGCGTGCCCGGCAAAGGCGAGGTTGTTGTCCGGATCGCCGCCATGCGCAATGTCCTGCAGTGTCTTCTGGATGCAGAAACTGCGTGGATCGGCCAGCCTGCCGGTCGTAAAGTCGTCGTGATCCTTCCAGCTCGAAAACTGGCAGTGCGACAGGCAGCCCATGCAGCCCTGCTGGTCGGCGCGGATCTGCTCGGCACTTTCCGGAGTCACGAACACAACCGTGTTGTCCGGGGTCTTGAGCGGCTCGGTAAAGCCTTCCGCGATCCACGCCTGCGCCTTGCGCTGGTCGCCCGGATGCACCCAGAAATACTTGGCCTTGCCGTGGTCGCTCAGCGGCACGGTGCCTTCTGCCTCGTCGCGCTTGAAGATCGGGATCTGCCGTTCGGAGCGATGCATCAGATCATACAGGAACGGCGTCTTGACCGCGCTCGAATAGAAACCGGTGGGGCTGAACTTGTGTAGCAGCACATCGCCTGGCTCGACCGTGCGAAGCATGTCTTTCCACACCTGCGGAATCGGGCTTTCCTGGGTCAGCAGCGGCCGCGTGCCGAACTGGAAGGCGATCTTGCCGAGCTCGGGATTGTCGATCCAGTCATTCCACTCGCGCAGGAACCACACACCGCCAGCCATGACGATGGCGGTATCTTCGGACACGCCTTCGGCCCGCATCGTCTCGCGCAGCGCCTTGACCCGCGGATAGGGATCCTCCGGCTTTTCCGGGTCTTCCGCATTGGACAGGCCGTTGTGCCCGCCCGCTAGCCACGGATCCTCATAGACCACAGCGGCCATGAGTTCGGGCACTTTCGAATAGCTGCGCTTCCACAGCGCCCGGAAAGCCCTCGCCGAGCTGATGATCGGCAGGTAGCTGACATTGAAGCGCGCGGCGATCTCGGCCAGCTTGTAGGGCATGCCTGCGCCGCACGTGACGCCCGTGATCAGCCCTTTGCAGTTTTCCAGCACTCCTTCGAGCACTTGCTGCGCACCGCCCATTTCCCACAACACATTGATGTTGATCGCGCCCTTGCCGCCAGCGATCTCGTGGGCGCGGCGGACCTGTTCGGTCGCTCCATCGATGCCGTAGCGGACCAGTTGCTCGAACCGTTCCTTGCGGGTTGCCTGCGGATAGACCTGGCGGATGACATTGCCGTCGGCATCGTAGCTGTCGGCATTGACCGCGCTGACAGTGCCGATCCCGCCGGCGGCGGCCCAGGCACCCGAACTGGCGTGATTGGTAGCCGAAACACCCTTGCCGCCTTCGATCAGCGGCCAGACTTCACGCCCGCCATAGACGATCGGGCTCAAACCTTTGAACAATGAAACGCTCCCCATGCGCCGCGCCGTTTTCGTTCGCGGCCTGAACTTGCACCTGCTGTAGACCAATTCCGCCGGACTTGTTGAGGCTTTTTTGGCGAGACTGGGGAAAAGCCCTCCGCTCCGTTCAACGGTTGAGCGCGCATGCGCGGATTTCCGACGGTTCGGGCAGCCTGCTGTTGCGCTCGAACCGCGCAAAATAACCGCGAATATCGGGCTTCTCGATGAACTCGACGAGCCGGAAGCCGACTGCCTTGAATTCGCAGATCAGCAGCAGCGGCGGGATGCCGTGCTGGTCGGTCGGCCGGTCGGTATCGACTACCACCACCTCTCCGCCTTCGGCCAAGGCCGGCCACAGCCGCCACAGGAAGGCATAAGGTTCGGACACTTCGTGATACATATGGACCAGGAAGATCCGGTCGAAACTGTCGGCGGGCAATTGCGGGTCGTCCTCGCGCCCCAGCTTGATCGAGACATTGTCGAGCCTTTGCGGCTCGACCCTTTGCCCGAGCCGGCCCAGCGCCTCGCGGTCGATGTCCTGCGCCAGCACACGCCCGGCTTCGCCCACACGCTCGGCAAGACGCACGGTGTAATAGCCCTCGCCCGCCCCGATATCCGCCACGGTCATGCCCGGGGCGACTTCGGCAAGGTCCATCACCTTCTGCGCTTCGCCGCGCTCGTCGCGGTCATCCTCGTTCGAGAATTCGCTGGCGCCGAGATCGGAAACCGGGCGCACCGCACGCGGGAACTCGCGCGCGGTGTCAGGCCGGTCCGCGCTGTCGGCCAGCGGCCCGCACGCCGCAACCGCAGCCAGCCCCACCGCCAGCAGGATCGCGCCACGCAGGGTCATTCGACGTCGTCCACCTCGACCTTTTCGCCGGTGACCCGCTGCGCCAGCGCGGCCGAAATGAACGGGTCGATCGCACCGTCGAGCACATCGCCGGGCGAGGTCGAGACCACCCCGGTACGCAGGTCTTTCACCATCTGGTACGGCTGCAGCACATAGGAGCGGATCTGGTGACCCCACCCGATATCGCTTTTCGAGGAATGTTCGGCACTGGCCGCTTCCTCGCGCTTGCGCATCTCCTCTTCATAGAGCCGTGCCTTGAGCATGTTCATCGCGATGTCGCGGTTCTTGTGCTGGCTGCGGTCGACCTGGCTGGCCACCACGATGCCGCTTGGCTGGTGGGTGATGCGCACCGCGGAGTCGGTGGTGTTGACGTGCTGTCCCCCCGCCCCGCTGGCACGGTAGGTGTCGATCTTGAGGTCAGCCGGATTGATCTCGATGTCGATATTGTCGTCGATCACTGGATAGACCCACACCGAACTGAACGAGGTATGGCGCCGTGCCGAACTGTCATAGGGGCTGATCCGGACCAGGCGATGCACCCCGCTTTCGGTCTTGGCATAGCCATAGGCGTTCTCGCCCTTGA
>JBMSNZ010000084.1:0-9339 GCA_049421965.1 Erythrobacter sp. | reverse complement strand
GTGGCGGCTCGCCCGCGGGCTCGCCGTTTGGTTTCTGGTCACGGCAGTCAGAACGCGACCGCGCGACGGCCGGTTAGGCTGGTCGCCAGGTGAGTGGATGCGAACGCCGGCGCTTGAGGTCCAACAAGAACGCCGGGCCCCTTGCGGAACCCGGCGCCTTGATGATTACGCCAAATCGCGAGCAGCGTTTATTCGCTGGCTTCGCCTTCGCCTTCGGCGGCAGCAGCCGCGTCAGAGCGCTTGAGCGCCGAGGGGGCGACCAGCGTGGCGATGGTGAAATCGCGGTCGGTGATCGCGCTGGCGCTGCCCGCAGGAAGCGTCACTTCGCTGATGTGGATCGAATCGCCGACATCCTTGCCGGTGACGTCGATCACGATTTCGCCGGGGATCTTGTCTGCGTCGCACACCAGTTCGAGCTCGTGGCGCACGATGTTGAGCACGCCGCCGCGCTTGAGGCCGGGGCTCGCATCTTCATTCGCGAACACCACCGGAACCAGCGCGTCGACCTTGGCGTCCTTCGACAGGCGCAGGAAATCGACATGGGTCGGGCGATCGGTGACCGGATGGAAAGCGACATCCTTGGGCAGGGCGCGCACGGTCTTGCCGCCCAGCTCGAGCATCACGATCGAGTTCATGAAGTGGCCGGTGCCCAGCTGGCGCGCCAGTTCCTTCGCCTCGACGTGGATCATTACAGGTTCTTCCTTGCCGCCATAGATAACGGCGGGAACACGGCCATCGCGACGCAATGCACGGGAGGCTCCCTTGCCAGCCCGTTCGCGCGCTTCGGCCGGCAGGGTCAGAGCTTCGCTCATGTCGCTTACCTTTCGAATTGCATTGAGTTTGCCATTTCGCGCGCCACGCCTCCAGGGATGACCACGGCGCCGAAGCGCGGCTCTTTAGGGGCCAAAGCGGCCAAAGGCAAGCGCGGATTGGCAGGCCGCCACTCCGGCTATTGCACCCGCGCGACCCTGTAGCCGGCCTGCCGCAAGAGTTCAGCCAGCCCCTCCGGGCCAACCAGATGCGCCGCGCCCACCGCAACCATGGGTTGCTCTGGTTGCCGCAGCATGCGCTCGAGCTGTCCGGCCCAGTCGCGGTTGCGGTTGGTCAGCAGCGCTGCGCGCAATTCGCGGTCAGCCAGAATTCCGCTTGTAGTAGCATCGATCAAGGTGGCTTCATCGCCGGCCAGCCAGGCGCGGCGCAACCGCTCCGGGTCGGATTTGCGTTCCTTCGCCTCGGCGATCACGCCAGTGAGCAGATCGCGTTGGTCGCGTTCCGGTAGTCGATCAAAGATGCCCAATTGGCGCGCAGTGCCTTCGAGTTCGCGTATTTCGCGATTGGCGAAGTCGCGCAGCAGCGCGCGGTCGGCGCCATTGCTGGCGGAGCCATTGTCGCTGTTTTGCGCCAGCATCAAAGCCGCAGCCCAGGTTTCGGTCTCCGCGAAATCGGCCGGATCATGGCCGCTGCGTTCCACCAGTGCCAAAAGCTCCTGCCGCTGCGAGGCAGGAACGCGCGCGCCAATCTCGGGCTGTCCGGGCGAACTGGCAAGCGCCGCGAAAGTGTGCGCGATATCCGCCGCGTCATCCAGCGCCGCGATCTCGACCACCAGCAGGTCGGCCTCGTCGATTGCCTGTTCCAGCGCCGGGGTGCGCCACTCGACGCCATCGGGCAGTGTGTGGATCGTGCCGAACAGCCAGCCCTCGGTCGCGCCATCGGGGGCGGAGATCGTGTAAAGCAGCGGCGAGGGGGTGGGGGAGTCCAGTCGACCCGGAGCCTCCCCCTCGCATGCGCCCAAAGCCAGCGCCGAAACCAGCACCAGCAGGGTTGCTGGCAGCCGCAGCGTCACTGCACCCGCACGGTGGCGATCCCGCGCGCGGTCAGGGCATCCTGCACGCTTTGCGCGCCCGCGAGATGCCCCGCGCCCACCGCAACGAACACGGTGCCCGGCGCGTCGAGCCTGGTATCGATCCACTCGGCCCAGGTGCGATTGCGCGCGTAAAGCAAGGCATCGGCCAGCGCCGGGTCTGTCAGGCCTTCGTTCATCAGCTGCGCCAGCGCCTCGGCATCGCCTTCAGCCCATTCGGCCACCATCTTGTCGAGCATCGGCTTGATTAGGTCGATTCCGCTGGCCGCCTGGGTCAGGAACGCGATCTGCGCGTCTTGGGGCAATCCGTCAAAAATGCCGATCTGGAACGCGATCGTCTCGAGCGCGAGCTGCTCCTTGCTTCCGGCCTTGGTCAGGATCACCTTTTCAACGCCGTCTTCGGGCGAATAGCCCTGCTGCAGCAGTGGCAGCATCGTCACCATCATGCCGGCATACCATGGCTCGAACCGGTCGAACGCCTCGGCCGGAATGCCGAGCTTGCCCATGGCCGCCTCGAAAGCCGCGCTCTGTTCGGGATTGAGCAGGCTGCGCAAGGTAGTGCCGCTGGGCAGGATGCCCTTGTCGATCACCAACTGCTGCATCTCGGCGGCCATTTCCGGGTTCATCTTGATCTCGGTGACAACGCTTTGCGACGAGGCAAGCGCATTATCCAGCACCGGGCTCGACCATTGCACATCCTTCGGCAGCGCATGGACCGTACCGAACAGATAGATGGTGGTATCCTCGTCTGCGACCTTCCATAGCGCCGGGCGGGCCGGTGCCGGCGTCGCAGCGGTGGCGGGAGCAGCGGCCTCAGTGGTTACGCTTTGAGTTGCGTCGGCATAGGCTGGAGCAGCGATAGCTGCGGTGCTGGTGGCAAGCGCCAGGGTAAGCTTATGGAAGATTCGCATGGAGAGGGTCCTCAATTCTTGGCGGAATGCAGGGGTTTGAATGAACGGTTTGTGAAAAATTCTAGCCGCGCAGCTTCAGGACACCGAAGGTGACGGCCATGGCCAAGAAGGCCAGCAGCCAGATGCCGAATGCGCCGGGCAGGGGCAGCAGCCCACCCATCGCCAGCACCGCCCAGACCGGATATCCGGCAAGTACAATTTGGCAGCCTGCTGCCATCGAGATCAGATTGTTGCGGGCCTGGTGTTCGTCGATCTGGGTGAAGCCCCAGACCGGCAGCACCATCAGGCCGACAAAAAAGCCCAGCGCCACGATCACGGCAATCGCCGGATCGAGCGTGAGCGCCGCGATGTCTCCGGTCAGGAAATTGCCTTCGCCCTGCTCGACATTGGCGAGCCCGAAGCCGAGCGCAAAGCCCAGCACCGCGCTTGCGCTGTAGAAGATCGTCATCCGCCGGCTGCGCTGGCGCGTGCGGGCCTCACCCGGGCCGGGCAGGAGGTCAGGATTGGCGGTCATCGAAAATCTCCTCGATTGGCAGGTTGAACAGGCGGGCGATCCGGAACGCCAGTGGCAAGGACGGATCATGTTTGCCGGTTTCGATCGCGTTGATCGCCTGGCGCGAGACATCGAGCCGTCCGGCCAGCTCGGCCTGGCTCCAGTCGCGTTCGGCGCGCAATACTTTCAGTCGGTTGTTCATATGTCTCGTTTGCCTGTCATTATGTCAGGTATGCGTGACTATATGTCGCGATTCGCTGACAATGTCAACACTACCTGACTTTTTGTCGTGAAATGTCGACATGGGGACAAGTGCCGCGCTGCGGCATTGACGGTGGGCGGGGCCTGCGCCATGGGCGCTGCCCATGAGTTTCGATCCGCCTAAACGTGATCCACGGGCCTCGTTCCAGGACATGATCCTGGCGCTCCACGATTACTGGAGCGCGCAGGGCTGCGTGATTCTGCAGCCCTATGACATGCGCATGGGCGCGGGCACTTTCCACACCGCCACTACGCTGCGCGCGCTGGGGCCGGAACCGTGGAATGCGGCCTTTGTCCAGCCGAGCCGCCGCCCGACCGACGGGCGCTATGGCGAGAACCCCAACCGGCTGCAGCATTATTACCAGTACCAGGTGATCATGAAGCCGAGCCCGCCCGACCTGCAGGAGCTCTACCTGCAAAGCCTGGCGGTGATCGGGATCGATCCGCTGAAGCACGACATCCGCTTTGTCGAGGACGACTGGGAAAGCCCCACACTGGGCGCCTGGGGCCTTGGCTGGGAAGTTTGGTGCGACGGGATGGAAGTGACCCAGTTCACCTATTTCCAGCAGATGGGCGGCTTCGACTGCAAACCCGTGGCAGGCGAACTGACGTACGGCCTCGAACGCCTGGCGATGTATATCCAGGGCGTCGACAATGTGTATGACCTGGCCTTCAATACAGGTGGTACAAGTTACGGTGACGTCTTCCTCGAGAACGAGCGGCAGATGTCGAAGTGGAACTTCGAGGTGGCCGATACCGATGCCCTGTTCGACCTGTTCGGCAAGGCCGAGGCCGAGTGCCGCAACGCGCTCGCCGCCGGTGTGCCCATCGCGGCCTATGAACAGGCGGTCGAGGCCAGCCACATCTTCAACCTGCTGCAGGCGCGCGGTGTGATCAGCGTGCAGGAGCGGGCCAGCTACATGGGCCGAGTGCGCGACCTCGCGCGCTCGTCGTGCGAGGCCTATGCCGCGAAGATGACGCCCGAATGGCAGGAAAAGTATCCGGAGTGGAGCCTGTGAGCGCGGACTTCCTGCTCGAACTGCTGTCCGAAGAAATCCCCGCGCGGATGCAGGAAGGTGCGCGGGCGCATCTCGCTATGCTGTTCCAAACGAAAATGGCAGACGCCGGCGTGGCGGTGGGCGAACTGACCGTATGGTCCACTCCGCGCAGGCTGGCGCTGATCGCGCGCGGCCTGCCCGAGGCGACCGAGGCGGTCAGCGAGGAAGCCAAGGGCCCGCCCGAAGGCGCGCCTGACGCCGCAATCGACGGCTTCTGCCGCAAGAACGGCGTGACCCGTGATCAGCTGACCCTGCGCGATCTCAAGGGGCGCAACACCTGGTTCGCGGTGATCGAGAAGCCCGGTCGTGCGACCAGCGAGGTTCTGGCTGAAGCCATCCCCGCCATCATCCACCAATTCGGCTGGCCCAAGTCGATGCGCTGGGGCGCGGCTTCGCTCTCCACCGAAAGCTTGCGCTGGGTGCGCCCGCTGCAGGGCATTGTCGCGTTGCTGGGCGATGCCCTGGTGGAATGCGAGGTTGACGGCATCCGCTCGGGCTACGCTACCATGGGCCACCGGTTTCACCACCAGGGGTCGATCACGATCGGTTCGGCGCATGACTATGCCGAGAAGCTGCGCGCCTGCCACGTGATCGTCGACCACCAGGAACGGCAGGAACTGATCCGCACCGGCGCGCGTGCGGCCGCCAAAGCTGCCGGGCTTGCGCTGGTCGAGGACGAGGGGCTCGTGATCGAGAACGCCGGGCTCACCGAATGGCCGGTGCCGCTGCTCGGCCGCTTCGACGAGAGCTATCTCGACGTGCCGCCCGAGGTGATCCAGCTGACCGCACGGGTCAACCAGAAGTATTTCGTGTGCGAGGATGCCGCGGGCAAGCTCGCCAACACCTTCATCTGCACCGCCAATATCGCGCCGGACAATCCAGCGGTGGTGGTCGACGGCAACCGCAAGGTGCTCGCCGCGCGCCTGTCAGACGCGCGCTTCTTCTGGGAGCAGGACCAGAAGACCAGGCTGGCCGATCACGCGGCAAAGCTTGAGCGCATCACCTTCCACGAGAAGCTGGGCACCGTGGCCGACAAGGTCGAGCGCGTCGCCAGGCTGGCGCGCTGGCTGTGCGAAGAGGGGATCGTGAAGGCCGATGCCGATCTCGCAGAGCAGGCGGCGCGGCTGTGCAAGGCCGATCTGGTCACAGAAATGGTGGGCGAATTCCCCGAACTGCAGGGGCTGATGGGCGGATATTACGCTCGCGCCGAGGGCCTGCCCGATGCGGTGGCTGACGCGATCCGCGACCATTACAAGCCGGTGGGGCAGGGCGATGAAGTGCCGACCGCGCCGGTGACGGTGGCGGTAAGCCTTGCGGACAAGCTGGATACGCTGCAGAGCTTTTTTGCGATCGATGAGAAGCCGACCGGGTCAAAGGATCCATTCGCGCTGCGTCGCGCTGCACTCGGCGTTATTCGCACGATCGAGGTCAATTGCTTGCGCTTTGGCGTGGCCAAGGGTGAGCTCCTCGAATTCTTCGCCGATCGCCTCAAGGTCCAACAGCGCGAGGCGGGCGTTCGCCACGATCTGATCGACGCGGTGTTCGCGCTGGGCGGCGAGGACGACCTCGTCCGCCTGCTGGCGCGGGTCAAGGCACTGCAGGGCTTCATGGGGCGAACCTGCTCGCAGGCTACAAGCGCGCCGCCAATATCCTCAAGAAGGAAGACTGGCACGGCATCGAGGGCGAGATCGCCCGCACCGGCGAGGAAGACCCGCTGGCCGGGGTGGACGATCCGGACCTGGCACCGGTGATCGCGGCCAAGATGGCCGAGCGCCACGCGAAAGAGCTTTCCTACAAGCTCGAAGAAGCCGAAAAGGCCCTGATCGATGCGCTTGAAGGCGTCGAAGGCAAGGTGCGCGGCGCTATCGAATCCGAGGATTTCGATTTCGCCATGCGTCTTCTAGCGACCTTGCGGGCGCCGATCGACCGGTTCTTCGATGAAGTGACGGTAAATGCGCCAGAAGAAAACAAACGCGCTGCAAGGCTCGACATGCTGCTTCGCTTCCGCGATGCGGTGCACCGCGTGGCAGATTTCAGCCGTATCGAGGGGTGAGGTTTCTCTCTCTGAACAGTGGTGCATGCGGTGCGTGGCCGGTTAGCGAAGGGACAGGGCATTGAAGAGCGTCTTCACGTTCGGCGGATCAGCGGACCATTCGGACCCGCGCCAGAAAGACAAGACCGTGGTGGGCGGCAAGGGCGCGAACCTGGCGGAAATGGCCAGCATCGGGTTGCCGGTTCCCCCGGGCTTCACCATCACGACCGAAGAATGCGTGAAGTATCTCCAGGAAGGCGCTGAATTCACAGACGATCTGCGTGCGCAGGTGCGCGCGGCGCTGGCCCATATCGAGGCGACGGTGGGCAAGGCGTTCGGCGATGCGGGCGATCCGCTGCTGGTTTCGGTGCGTTCGGGTGCGCGGGTATCGATGCCCGGCATGATGGACACCGTGCTCAACCTAGGGCTCAACGATGCGACGGGCGAGGGGCTGGCCGCGACTTCGGGCGACGAACGCTTTGCCTGGGACAGCTATCGCCGCTTCATCCAGATGTATTCCGACGTGGTGCTGGGGCTCGATCACGGCCTGTTCGAGGAAGCGCTGGAGATCGCCAAGGAAGACAAGGGCTATTATGCCGACACCGAGATGGAGGCGGATGACTGGCGCGCGCTGGCGGCCGAGTTCAAGGAAATCGTGGCGCAGGAGCGCGGCGAGGCCTTCCCGCAGGATGTATCGGAACAGCTGTGGGGCGCGATCCGTGCGGTGTTCGACAGCTGGGAGAGCGACCGCGCCAAGGTCTACCGCCGGCTCAACGACATCCCGGCCGATTGGGGCACCGCCGTGAACGTGCAGGCGATGGTGTTCGGCAATATGGGCGACACCAGCGCCACCGGCGTTGCCTTCACCCGCGACCCAGCCACCGGCGAGCGTGCCTACTATGGCGAGTATCTGATCAACGCACAGGGCGAGGACGTGGTGGCGGGCATCCGCACCCCGCAGTATCTCACCCGCGCCGCGCGCGAGGCTGCCAATGCCAGGCCGCTCAGCATGGAAGAGGCGATGCCCGAAGCCTATGCCGAACTCGCCCGCGTGTTCGACCTGCTAGAGCGCCACTACCAGGACATGCAGGACATCGAATTCACGGTGGAACGCGGCAAGCTGTGGATGCTGCAGACGCGCAGCGGCAAACGCACCGCCAAGGCCGCGCTGAAGATGGCGGTCGACATGGTGGGCGAGGGCCTGATCGACGAGCGCACCGCAATCCTGCGGGTTGATCCCATGGCGCTTGACCAGCTGCTGCATCCCACGCTCGATCCCGCCGCGCCGCGCGATGTGTTGACCAGCGGCCTGCCGGCCTCGCCGGGTGCGGCCAGCGGCAAGATCGTGCTCGATGCCGATACCGCCGAGCAATATGCCGCGCGCAGCGAAAAGGTGATCCTGGTGCGGGTCGAGACCAGCCCCGAGGACATCCATGGCATGCATGCGGCGCAGGGCATCCTGACCGCACGCGGTGGCATGACCAGCCATGCGGCGGTGGTTGCCCGCGGCATGGGGCGGCCCTGTGTGTCGGGCGCCTCGGCCGTATCGATCGACCGCGCGAGCAAGACGCTGCGGATCGGCAGCCGCGAGCTCAGGGAAGGCGATGTCATCACCATCGACGGCAGCAATGGCCAGGTGATGGCGGGTGAGGTGCCCACCGTCGAACCTGAGCTGGCGGGCGATTTCGGCATTCTGATGGAATGGGCTGACCGCCACCGCCGGATGAAAGTGCGCACCAATGCCGAAACCCCGGCCGATTGCCGCATGGCGCGCCAGTTCGGCGCCGAAGGGATCGGCCTGTGCCGTACCGAGCACATGTTCTTCGACGCACGGCGGATTCGCGCGGTGCGCCAGATGATCCTGGCCGATGACGAGAAGACGCGGCGGGCAGCGCTCGCCGAACTACTCCCCGAACAGCGGGCCGATTTCCGGGATATCTTCCAGGTGATGGCGGGGCTACCCTGCACGATCCGTCTGCTCGATCCGCCGCTGCACGAATTCCTGCCGCACGAGGATGCCGATTTCGCCGAGCTGGCCGATGCCACCGGGCTGGGGGTCGATCACCTGAAGCGGCGCGCGGCGGAACTGCACGAATTCAACCCGATGCTGGGCCATCGCGGTTGCCGCCTCGGGATTACCTTCCCTGAAATCTACGAGATGCAGGCGCGCGCGATCTTCGAGGCTGCCTGCGAAGTGGCGCGCGGCTCAGGCGAAACGCCGGTGCCGGAGATCATGATCCCGCTGGTGGCGACAAGGCGCGAGCTCGAACTGCTCAAGGCGCTGGTCGATCGTGTCGCGAAACAGGTGTTCGCAGAGACTGGTTGCCCGGTCGATTACCTGGTGGGGACGATGATCGAGCTGCCGCGCGCCGCGCTGATGGCGGGCGAGATCGCGCATGAAGGCGCGTTCTTCAGCTTCGGTACCAACGACCTGACGCAAACCACGCTGGGTGTGTCACGCGACGATTCGGCGCGTTTCCTGGCGCCCTATGTCGAAAAGGGCATCTTCCCGCGCGACCCCTTCGTCAGCCTCGATATCGAGGGGGTGGGCCAGCTGGTCGAGCTCGCCGCCGAGCGCGGCCGTGCCACACGGCCCGACATCAAACTGGGCATTTGCGGCGAACATGGCGGTGACCCGGCCAGTATCGCGTTCTGCGAAGGGGTGGGGCTCGATTATGTTTCAGCCTCGCCCTACCGCGTGCCGATCGCACGGCTCGCCGCGG
>JBMSNZ010000083.1:0-9496 GCA_049421965.1 Erythrobacter sp. | reverse complement strand
CCTGAAATGATGGGCCCGCCAAAGCCCGCGGAAATGCGGGCTACACAGGCCCCATCGCGCGAATGCCTTGGAAGTCAGGTGATTTTGGGAGTGGGTGGTGCCGCTTACGTGACTCGAACACGTGACCCCATCATTACGAATGATGTGCTCTACCAACTGAGCTAAAGCGGCACTCTCGTTTCCGGCCCATAGTGCCACTGCGGCCAGCCCGCAATGCCATCATGCTCCGTAAGGAGTTGGAGGCCCGAGCCGGAATCGAACCGGCGTGCAAGGATTTGCAGTCCTCTGCGTAACCACTCCGCCATCGGGCCTCGCCCCGCACTCTCGCACGAGGAAGCGGCGCCCTAGCGATTCATCGCCGCCATGGCAATCGCATTGATACCTTCCGTAACGTCATACTGGACGCAACCGCGCAAACGCGACAGGAACGCGCAGATGAGCGCAATAAGTCTAATCGAACCGATCAGCGGAAAGCCGGGCCGGGTAGTCCTGCCCGATGCCGAATACTGGATGCAGGGCCGTACGCTTTACGGCGGAGCGTCCGCGCTGATCGCCTATACGCAGGCCATTCGTGCCTTTGCCGGGTTGCCGCCGCTCCGCGCGGCGCAGATCGGATTTGTCGCACCGGTTGGTGACACTTTTGAACTGAGCGCCCAGATCGTCCGCCAGGGCCGCAATGTCACCCAGGTGCGCAGCGAAATCCACTGGGAGGGCCAGCTAGCGCTCACGGCTTTCTGGCTGTTCGCCGAACCGCGCCCGGCCAACGCCGTGCATCAGGCGGAACCGATTGCCGACTTTCCGCCTGCCGCTGAAGAATGCGAGACTGTGGGCGCGGACAAGGGGCCAAGCTTCATCACCCGCAATTTCGAGCTGCGCCGTGCACAGCAAAGGTCGGGGCCTGGCGCACCGGTGGTGCGGCGCTGGGCAAGGCTGACCGGCGGCGATGGCCTCGATCCGGTCAGCACCTTGGTTCTGATGGGAGATGTTCTGCCCCCGGGCGCGATGCGCGCAATGAAACGCCAGGGCCCGATCAGTTCGATCAACTGGAGCTTCAATCTGCTCGATACCGCGCCGGCTACGCTTGGTGGTTGGTGGTTGTCCGAAAATTCCAGTCAGCATGCCGATGATGGCTATTCGTCAGAGCGCCTGCGCCTGTGGAACAGCTCCGGAAAGCAGGTGATGGAGGGGATGCAGCTGGTGGCGATCTTCGGCTGACTCCACCGGGGACGGCGTCAGCTCAGAGATCCTGGAAACGCGGCCTTCGTTTCTCCATCCCTGCCATCACCGCTTCGACCTGGTTCTTCGAGCGCATGATAGCATGCTGCTCGATGCTCTCTTCGAGCAGGATCGCATCAGTGCCGCGCTCCTGCATGTTAGCGTGAAGCCGCTTGGCCGCGCGGATCGCATGCGGATTGCGATTGGCGATTTCACTTGCGATTGCCGTGGCCCGCGCCACCGGATCCTCGTCGACATATGTCGCCAGTCCCAGCGACTGGGCCTCGGCTCCACTGAACTCGCGGTTGGTATAGACGAGTTCGCGCAGCACATCGTCGCGCACTAGCCCACGCCACAGCGCATATCCGCCCATGTCGGGCACCAGCCCCCACTTCAGCTCCATGATCGACATTCGAGTTTCCGGGTGAACGATGCGAATGTCGGCACCGCTAGCGATCTGCAGCCCCCCCCCGAAGCACACCCCATGTACTGCGGCAACAACCGGTACCGGCAGCTTGCGCCACAGGAGTGCCGCCTGTTGGGGCCGGTTGGCATTGCCGTAGGTCCGTTCGGTGAGCGGCGCTTCGTCGGGGCTGGGCGTCCGGGCAAAGTTCGAGAGGTCGAGCCCGGCGCAAAAGGCCCGGCCCTCGCCCGCCAACACCACCACGCGGAGTCCCTTCATGTTGTGAAGCCTGCTTCCGGCAGCAATAATGGCGTCGAACATCGCGTGGTCGAGCGCGTTGAGCTTGTCAGGACGATTGAAGCGGACCTGCGCCACGCCGTCATCACCCAATTCGATCGAAACACGCTCGTTTTCTTGCATCAATCACTTGTCCGCTTGCTGGCTGCTGTCATCAGCACAGGTTGGCCCATGTAGAGCATCCTGTCCAGCTAGCGGATGCGACGTCGATCGATAGGTAATGGTAGATTCGTTCCGACATGGCCAGCTGACGCCTAGTAAGCTTCAGACCTGCATTGGCTGCCATTGCGCTGCTGCCAGGCAACGACGCCGATCTGGCTACCGCAAATTGTCAGCAAGCACTTCGATAGACGAAATGCGTCGCATACAGTTTGTCAATCAATCTGGTCAGGCGGCCGAACTGTTCACACCAACGCTAGCCAGATACCGACGAATGTTCCGCGCCGCTTGCCGCAGGCGCTGCTCGTTTTCGACCATGGCAATCCGTACGAAGCCTTCACCCTCCTCGCCATAACCTACCCCGGGCGCGACTGCGACCTTGGCATGCGTGAGCAATTGCTTCGAGAACTCGAGGCTACCCATGTGGCGCAGCGCCGGCGGCAACGGTGCCCAGGCAAACATCGACGCGCGCGGCGGCGGGATATCCCACCCTGCTCTTCCAAAAGCCTCGACCATCACATCCCGTCGCTTGTGATAGAGCTGGCGGTTGGCTTCGACGATGTCCTGCGGGCCATTAAGCGCCGCGCAGGCAGCCGCCTGGATCGGCGTGAACGCACCATAGTCGAGGTAACTCTTGACCCGCGTCATCGCCGCAATCAGCTGCTGGTTACCGACGGCAAAGCCCATGCGCCAACCCGCCATCGAATAGGTCTTCGACATGCTGGTAAATTCAATAGCGACGTCCTTTGAGCCCTTGACCTGCATGATCGAGGGAGTGGGATTGCCGTCGAAATAGAGCTCGGAATAGGCCAGGTCGGACAGAATCCAGACCTTGTTCTCGCGGGCCCATGCAACCAGTCGCTCGTAGAAGGCCAGGTCGACCACTTCGGCCGTCGGGTTGGAAGGATAGTTCACGACGAGCATGCTCGGGCGCGGCACTGTGAAGGCCATTGCCCGCTCAAGGCTGCGAAAATAGTCTTCATTGGGCGTCGTTGGAACCGAACGGATCGTTGCCCCCGCGATGATGAAGCCGAAGGTGTGGATCGGATAGGATGGATTGGGCGCCAGCACCACGTCACCCGGCGCCGTGATAGCCGTGGCAAGGCTGGCAAGCCCTTCCTTTGAGCCCATGGTTACTACCACTTCGCGTTCAGGATCGAGCTCGACCCCGAAGCGGCGTGCGTAATAACTGGCCTGCGCTCGGCGCAGTCCGGGAATGCCTTTCGACTGCGAATAGCCATGCGCATCGGGCTTCTGCGCAACCTCGCACAGCTTGTCGATCACATGCTGCGGCGGCGGCAAGTCGGGATTGCCCATGCCCAGGTCGATAATATCCTCTCCTGCCGCGCGCGCAGCGGCCCGCATCGCATTCACCTCTGCGATAACATAGGGCGGCAAGCGCTTCATGCGGTAGAAGTCGGTATTCATCTAGAGCCTTTCCTCTGGCCAGGCGCGATTGCCCGGCCCTGTGCAATCGTATCTAAGCGAATAGCAATCGAACTGATATGACTTTATCGCTATCGTGCAATGCAGCATCGTTAAAGGAGGAACATTCCCGCCATGGCCAGCAGCGGCGACAATCCCACCGGTCAACAGGATGAGCCGTTTCGCGCCTTCTTCGACATGCAGGGCGAAGCGATGCGCGAGATGCTGGGTCAGTTTGTTCCGAATAGCGCTGTTGGCGACTGGTCAAAGCTGGGCCTGCCTGGGCCGGACGTTCAGGCCTTTGCCGATGTCGCCCGCGAGATCCAGGCCATGTGGTTCGAATTCATGGCTGAACGCACCTCAAGCGGTGCCGAAGGTGCAAATCCGTTCGATCCAGCCCAATGGCTGACACTGGCGCAAGGGATGGCGCGGCAATTACCTCAGGCACCGCTCGATGCGGTGCAGAAGGTCGCCGGGGATACCATGGCGATCTGGCAGGGCGTGCTGGGCAGTTTCCTCGGCGGAGCTGGCGGAAGGGATGCACCTGATGCCAACGCGCTCCCGCGCCAGGACCGACGCTTCGCAGCGGACGAATGGCGTGCGCATCCGGCGTTTGCCCTACTGCACCAGACCTACCTGATGATGGCGGAATACTTCATTGGGGCGGCAAAAAGTGTCAAAGGCATTGCCCCGGAGAAGCGCCAGCAGCTGGAATTCGCCACCACAGCACTGGTCGAAGCGATGAGCCCGGACAATTTTATTCTGACCAATCCGGTGGTGCTCAAGCGAACGGTCGAGACGAAGGGGCAGAACCTGCTCAAGGGCATGCGCCACCTAATCAATGACCTGAAGCGCGGGCAGCTGACGCATACCGATGCCGAGGCATTCGAATTGGGAGTCAACCTGGCCGCTACGCCGGGCAAGGTTGTCCACGAGACACCACTCTACCAGCTGGTCCAGTACAGCCCCACGACCGGGCAGGTGCTGGCAGTGCCGCTGCTCATCTTCCCGCCCTGGATCAACCGCTTTTACATTCTCGACCTCACGCCCAAGAAAAGCTTCATCAAATGGGCGGTGGATCAGGGTATCACGGTATTCGTCGCCAGCTGGAAGTCGGCCGATGCGAGCATGAAGGACGTGGTGTGGGATGATTACATCCGCGCCCAGATCGACGCGCTCGAGACGGTCAGGGCGCGGCTCGGCGTGGCAGCAGTCCATGCCATCGGCTATTGCGTCGCCGGCACGACACTGGCCGCCACACTGGCGGTGTTGGCGCGGCGCGGCGAAGCTGAAAAGGTCAAGAGCGCGACTTTTTTCACAGCCCAGGTGGATTTCGAGAAGGCTGGCGACCTCAAGCATTTCATCGACGACAGCCAGCTTGAGATGATCAAGGGACTGTCGCGCGACGGCTATCTCGACGGGCGCTATCTTGCCGCCACTTTCAATTCGCTGCGCGGCAAGGACCTGATCTGGAATTATGTCGTGAACAATTACCTTCTGGGCGAGGATTACCCGGCGTTCGACCTGCTCCACTGGAACGGCGACGTCACCAACCTGCCCAGCAAATGGCATACCGATTACCTGCGCGACCTCTATCGCGACAATCGCCTGGTCGTGCCTGACGCGCTCTCTGCTGACGGCACCCCCATCGATCTGACGCTGGTATCCACGCCCAGTTATGTCCAGGCCGGGCGCGAGGACCATATTGCCCCGGCCGAAAGCGTATGGCGGATCACCGAGCATTTCCGCGGCCCCCTCACCTTCCTGCTTGCCGGATCGGGCCATATCGCGGGCGTGGTCAATCCGCCGTCGGCCGGGAAGTATCAATATTGGACTGGCGACAGCGGGGCATCATCGCTCAAGGAATTCGTTGCCGGCGCGACCGAACATCCAGGCAGTTGGTGGCCGCATTGGCTGGCCTGGCTCGAACAGCAGGACAGCAAACGCGTGCCTGCCACGGGCAAACGTGCTCCCGGTGGAAAGGGTGATTCCGTAATCGAGGATGCGCCAGGTCGATACGTGAAATCACGCTAACTTCCTGTTTTACATTTGGTTTCTGACTTTTTGTGCGCTGCACAAATTCCGCTTGACTTCGCAGCTGCAATGGCTATTTTGTGCATTGCAACATAAAGCGAGGTTACCATGGCCGACGAAGCCAAAGCCAAGATCGATGCCGCCACCGAAAAGGCCTATGCCGAGGCGGCCGCGAAGAATGCAAGTGAAGCGACCGCTGCCAAGGTCGCGACCGTGAAGGCGCCGGCCAAGAAGGTTGCCGCCAAGAAGGCGATTGCCAAGACCGCTGCTCCGAAGAAGGCGATCAAGAAGGCGCCGAAGAAGCCGGTTGCGAAGAAGGTTGCTGCCAAGCCGGCAGCGTCGAACAAGAAGACTGTTAAGGTTGCCGCGAAGGTCGCTGCTCCCTTGAAGCCGATCGTAGACATGAAGGACAAGATCATGGCCGCTGCCAAGACCACCGATTTCACTGCCACCGCCAAGGAAGCTTTTGCGGAAGCCCAGACCCGCGCCAAGACCGCTTTCGCCAAGACCGGCGAGCTGGCTTCGGAAGTGACCGAGTTCAACAAGGGCAATGTCGAAGCTGTGGTGGCTTCGGGCAAGATCCTCTTCGCCGGCATGCAGGACCTCGGCCGCGGCCAGGTCGAAGCGACCAAGACCGTTGTCGAAACCGTCACGGCCGACTTCAAGAAGCTCGCCGCCGTGAAGTCGCCGACCGAACTGTTCCAACTGCAGGGTGAACTGGCCCGCCGCAATTTCGACGCCGCCGTCTCGTTTGGCTCGAAGAACACCGAAGCTCTGGTGAAGCTCTACAACGACGCTTTCGCGCCGATTTCGAGCCGAATGAGCCTCGCTGCCGAGAAGATCAAGCAGGCCGCCTGAGCCTGAGGTCACTCAAACGAAATTCTTGCTGGGCTCTCTCTCCTCTCCCTGCCCGGCAGATACCCGGGGCCGGCTGGACCAAAGGTTCGGTCGGCCCTCTTTCTTTTGCTCGGCAGCGCCTGAACCAATTGCAGGGTGATGCGTTAACCCCGGTGCGTTACAGGCCGGCACATCCGGACTTGCGATCGAGGCGAGCGATACGATATTGCGGTTTCACATGGTCCATTGCGCTCCCCCTTTCCGCCCCGCCGGCGCGCCCAGCACAGCCTTGGCAGCTAAAGCTGCCGGGGAAGATGGCGGCGATCCGGGTAATGCGAACGAAGTGGACATTGCTACCAAGACCAAGACCCGCCCGAAGAAACCCAGCCAGTACAAGGTGCTGATGCTGAACGACGATTACACTCCGATGGAATTCGTGGTGATGGTGCTGAAGCGCTTCTTCAGCATGGATCTGGAGCAGGCCACGCGCGTAATGCTGCATGTACACCAGAAGGGTGTGGGCGTTTGCGGAATCTTCCCGTACGAAGTGGCCGAAACCAAGGTGAACCAGGTGATGGATTTCGCCCGGCAGAACCAGCATCCGCTGCAATGCACGCTGGAAAAGGCCTGATCGCAGCCTCCACGACCCTGCCTTTCTTGCGTTGCAACCGCTTGAAGGCATGACGCCCGCCAAATTTGCCGCTAGGTAGGCACCTACCGTTTGTTGCGAGCGATACCGGCGTCCACGTGTTCAACTTCCTGCCCAGCATCGACCGTTACATTCTGCGCCTCGTGGTGTTCCCAATGCTGGGCGTGTTTGCGCTCGCGGCATCGCTACTCATGCTCGACAAGATGCTGCGGCTGTTCGACTTCGTGGCGGTCGAAGGTGGCCCGGTGTCGGTCGTGTTCAAAATGCTGGGCGCGCTCATTCCCGAATATGCCAGCCTGGCGATACCGCTGGGCCTGCTGCTGGGCGTTCTGCTGGCTTTCCGGCGGCTGGCGGTCTCGAGCGAGCTAGACGTGCTGCGCGCGGTTGGCCTTGGATACGGGCGCCTGCTGCGCGTGCCTTATCTCATCACGCTGGTGCTGGTCGCGGTGAACATCGCACTGGTGTTCTATGTCCAGCCGCTCAGCCGCTATTACTACGAGCAGATGGAATACGAGCTGCGTTCAGGCGCGCTCGGCGCCTCGATCAAGGTTGGCGAGTTCACCACGCTCAAGGATCGTATGGCGCTGCGGATCGAGGCAAGCGAGGACGAAGGCCGCCAGTTGCAAGGCATCTTCGCCCGTGTCGCTAATTCCAAGGGTGAAGTGCTGTCAATTTCGGCGCGAGAAGGCTCGTTCCTCGCCACCAGCGACAGCCCCGATACCATCATCCTGCGGCTCACCGATGGCACAATCGTGCAGGATACCGGGGGCAACACCCCGCGTGTACTCAGCTTCACCCGCCACGACCTACCGATCGACCTGCCGCGGATTGAAGAGTTCCGCCAACGCGGCGATGCCGAGCGCGAATATATCCTGCCCGAACTGCTGCGCATTGGCTGGAGCGACCGTGCGCCGGAAACCAAGCGCGATGCCAGCCAGGCCAGCTTCAACTTCCGCCTCGTCGAAGTTGTCATGATGTTGCTGATGCCACTGCTTGCGGTATCGCTGGCCATACCGCCCAAACGCTCGACCAGCGCGCTGGGGGTGTTCGTTTCGATCATCATGGTGGTCTCGTACCACAAGGTGAACCAGTACGGTGCCGATGTTGCGGCACTGGGCCGGATCGATCCGATCGTGGCGCTGTGGGGGCCTTTCGTGGTGTTCGCGGTCTTGATACTGTGGATGTACCACCGCGTGGCGCACGTCCCGGGCGGGCAGGCCATAGGCGCGCTGGAGACCGCCTCCAGCAAGCTGGGCAAACGCCTGCGCAAGCTGTTCAAGCGGCGTCATTCGCGCCAGGTGGCGGCGCTTGAGCCGCTGCCGGCGGAATAGGAAGCCCTCCGAAATGCAATTGGAATTCTTCCCGTCCCGCACGCTTACACTCTACCTCGCGCGCATGTTCGTCGTGCGCATTGTGGCTGTGCTGGTGATGCTGGTGCTGGTGCTGATGATGCTCGATCTGTTGTCGACCAGCGGCAAGATCCTTGCGGCGCCGGGCAACGGTCAGGGCGAACTGCTGACCTATGCCATGCTGCGGATACCCCAACTCGTGGCGCGCTTCCTGCCGTATTCGGTGCTGCTGGCGACGATCATCACGCTCGTCACGCTCAATCAGAACAGCGAGGTGGTGGCAATGAAAGCGGCAGGGCTGTCTGCGCATCAGGTGCTCGCGCCATTGCTGCTCACGGCCTTGCTGGTAGCGGCGATAAGCTTTGCCTTCAACGAACGCGTGGTGACCCGCTCCACTGCCACGCTGAAGGCGTGGGAGGCTGCAGAATACGGCTCGATCCCCCAGGAAACGGGGGTCCGTGCCAATGTTTACCTCACCGACGGAGCCAATGTCCTCACCGCCGCAAGTTTGACCGGCACAGGGCGTGACATAGTGATGCGCGATGTGACCTGGTATGCGCGTAGCGACAGCGGCATGATCCTGCAGCAGCTTCGCGCACCGCAAGCTCGCTATGCCGGCCCCGGCTGGCAGCTGGAGGATGTGGTCCGCTTCGATGTCGGCACCGCCGAAACAGAACGTCTGCAAAATATCGTCGTCGGGCGCGCATTGACCCCCGACAAGATCGAGCTCGATACCATCGATCCGGACACCCAGCCATTCTGGCAACTTTCGGATTCGATCGCGGCCTATGAGGCAGTCGGTCGCCGTACCGCCGAGCTGCGCGCGAAATGGTGGCACAAGTTGTCAGGACCGATGGCGGCTTTCCTGATGCCACTGCTGGGCGCGGTTGCCGCTTTCGGGCTGGCGCGATCGGGCCAGCTTTTTCTGCGTGCGATCATTGGCATGGCGCTGGGCTTCGCCTATTTCGTGATCGAGAATGCCTCGCTGGCGATGGGCAATTTCGGTGGCTATCCGCCGCTCCTGGCCGCCTGGGCGCCGTTCCTGCTGTTCCTGCTGGTGGGCGAGACAGTGCTGATCCGGACCGAGGAATGAGCTGCAGCGAATGGCATCTGCGGCTTGCGCGGGCC
>JBMSNZ010000082.1:0-9809 GCA_049421965.1 Erythrobacter sp. | reverse complement strand
TCGATTTCATCAGCGGCCTTGTCCGGTCCGGGCGCATCCCCGACGATGTGACAGTGCAGGTGCTCACGCAGAGCCGCGAAGACCTGATCCGCACCAGCTTCGAAAGCCTGGCGGGCGCGCGCGCGGCGATCGTGCATCTCTATAACGCGGTGTCGCCGGCCTGGCGTGACATCGTGTTCCGCATGTCGAAGGACGAAGTGCGCGCCATCGCTGTGGCCGGTGCCAAGGTGATGCGCGACGAAGCAGCCAGGCGCCCAGACACGAAGTGGCATTTCCAGTACAGCCCGGAAACCTTCTCGACCGCCGAGCTCGATTTCAGCATCGCGGTCTGCGAAGCGGTGATGGACGTGCTCCAGCCCACGCCCGAGCATCCGATCATCCTCAACCTGCCGGCTACGGTCGAGGCGGCGACGCCCAATATCTATGCCGACCAGATCGAGTATTTCTGCCGCAACCTGCCCAATCGCCAAAGCGCGGTGATCAGCCTCCACACCCATAACGATCGCGGCACCGGGGTCGCGGCGGCCGAGCTGGGCCTGATGGCCGGCGCCGACCGGGTCGAAGGCTGCCTGTTCGGCAATGGCGAGCGGACCGGCAATTGCTGCCTCGTTACCGTGGCGCTCAACATGTACACGCAGGGGGTCGATCCCGGCCTCGATTTCTCGGACATCGACCGGATCATCGAGACAGTCGAGTATTGCAATGAACTGCCGGTGCACCAGCGCCACCCCTATGGCGGCGAACTGGTGTTCACTGCCTTCTCGGGCAGCCATCAGGATGCGATCAAGAAGGGCTTCGAAGCGCACGCAAAACAGAATGACGAGCTGTGGCGCGTGCCTTACCTGCCGATCGATCCGGCCGATCTTGGCCGCACTTACGAAGCGGTGATCCGGGTCAATTCACAGTCCGGCAAGGGCGGCTTCGCCTGGGTGCTGGAGCAGGACCAGGGCCTGAAACTGCCCAAGAAGATGCAGGCGGATTTCTCGAAACACGTGCAGCAGCTGGCTGACGAACTCGGGCGCGAGCTGGGTGCGGCCGATATCTGGGACGCCTTCCGCAAGGCCTATCACGTCAAGATCCACCCCAAGCATTTCCAGCTGGTCGATTACGAGGAAAGCCGCGCGGCAGATGGCACGCGGATCTTTTCGGGCAAGATCGCGGTCGAAGGCAAGGAACAGAGCGTCAGCGGCCGCGGCAACGGCCTGATCTCCTCGGTGATGAGCACGATCCGCGATACCTTCGGGCTCGAACTCGAAGTGGTCGACTACACCGAACACGCGCTCGGCACCGGTACCGATGCGCGCGCGGCCGCCTATCTCGAATGCCGCGCGCCTGACGGGCGCACGGTATGGGGTTGCGGGATCGACGAGGACATCGCCACGGCCAGCGTCCGCGCGGTGCTCAGCGCGGCCAACAATGCCCGCCGCGACAGCGTGAGCACCGCCTGAGCCGCCGCCGCGGAGCTATTTCACGCGCGCGTCGTACCAGCCCAGCCAGCGTTCCATCCGGTCGGTGATGAAGCTTGGCCGCTCGATCCCGTGCGATTCGCCGGGGTAGATCACCAGCTGCGTATCGACCCCGCGCGAACGCAGCGCCTGGTACATCTGTTCGCTGGCCAGCGTCGGCACGTTCACATCCTCCTCGCCCACCATGAACAGGGTCGGCGTCAGGATCCGGTCATTGTGGAAGAAGGGATAGCTCACCCGGTCCCACACCTCGCGGTTCTCCCAGGGGTAGCCCAGCTCGACATCGTATTCGTAGACATAGTGGTCAGTGCCGTAGCCGGCATAGACATTGCTGATCGAGGCGCCGCTCACCGCCGCCTTGAACCGCCGGTCGCTGGCGATGGTGTAGTTCGTCAGGATCCCGCCATAGGACCAGCCGCCGATCCCTAGCCGGTCAGGATCGGCCACGCCGCGTGCCATCGCATCGTCCACCGCCGCCAGCACATCCTCGACATCGACCGCGCCCCAGGCCGCATCGATCGCAGCCGCGAAGGCCTGGCCACGCCCGGTGCTGCCGCGCGGATTGGCGTAGATCACTGCATAGCCGCGCGCCGCCATCACCTGGCGCATCATGTCGAAATCCATCTCGAACTGCGCCGTTGGCCCGCCATGGATGAACAGGATCGCGGGAACAGTGGTTCCGGCGACATGATCGGGCGGCGTCATCAGGAAGCCGCGCACCTCGGTCCCGTCGCGGCTCTTGAAGCTGGTGCGCACCACCTTGCCCTTGTCGATCTCGGCCATCAGTGCCGCATTGTGATCGGTCAGCGCGCGGAGTTTGCCCTGCTCCACCGCGAAGATTTCTGCCGCATTGTCAGGATCGGACGAGACTACCGCGATCCGTCCGGCGTTCGAGACGGTCGGCGCCATGATCACGCGCTCGCCGCCTGCCACAGTGCTCACCGCGCCGCTGCCTGTCGCCACGCGGTCGATCCGCAGAACACCATTGTCCTCGATCACGAAATTGATCGCGCGCCCATCGTTCGACCAGAACGGCTGCGAGACATTGCGGTCTAGCGCAGGCGTCACCACCCGCTCTTCACCGCCGGTCGCCGGAACCACCGCCAGCGCATTCACGGCATACCAGATCAGCTGCGGGTCGCCGGTGCGGACATAGGCGATCTGCGAACCGTCAGGGCTCCAGGCCGGGTACGAACCGATCCCGGGATCGTTGTCGGCGCCGGGATAGCGGGTCACCTGCCGGGGAGCGGCGCCGGGCTTGGCGGCGTCAGCGACGAACAGGTTGAAATCGGGCGAACGCTCGGCCTCAGCAAAGCGGCGCGAGACAAAGGCGATCTGCTTGCCGTCGGGTGAAAAGGCCGGCAGCGCCTCGTCATAGTCGCCGTCGGCCAGCCGCTGTGCCTTGCCGCTGGCAATGTCATACAGCCACAGCCGTTCGCGGCGATTGTCGAGATAACCGGTCCCGTCGCGCTTGAAGCGATAACGGTCGATCACGATCGGCTCGGGCCGGTCCTTGGCCTCGCCTTCGCGCTTCGGCTTGGGGTCCTTCACCACCAGCACCAGCCTGGTGCCATCGGGCGAGAAGGCATAATCGGTGACCGAACCGGTGATGCCCGGCAGTGGATAGGCTTCGCCGCCGGCACGCGGCAGGAACCACAGCCGGGCTTCGCTATCCGCTTCGTCCTTGCTGGCGCGTGAGGAGATGAACGCGATCACCTTGCCGTCGGGGCTGAAGCGCGGCGTGCTTTCGCTTTCGCCGGTGCGGCTGGTCAGCTGGCGCTTGCCGGAACCGTCCCACGCCGCGAGCCAGATATGGCTGACCTGCTCGTCGGCTTCGGGATCCACTGCGGTGACGGTATAAACCACCGCGCTGCCATCAGGGGAGATATCGGGCTCGCTCACATCGGCAAGTTTCAGCAGGTCCGCAACTTCCGCCTTGCGCGCTTCGGCCACTGTGGGTGCCGTGATAGCCAGCAGTGCCAATGCCATTGCCGCGTAACGCATGAAATTCCCCCATTTCTGGTTCACACCATGGCATAGCTTGCGGCGCAATTCGCGCAAGGACAGCCACACCATGGAGCGGCAAGATTTCCTACACGCCCAAACCGCGTTAAGGTCGATGCGATGCACCTTCTTCACGCGCCCGCCTTCCCAACATTTGCCCGGATGAGGCGGCCCGATGCCCTTGCGCTTTTCCGCTCCTGTACTGTGGTGCATGCGGTGCGTGGCGCGCTTCCTCGTGCGAAAGGACCAGCATAAATGACCGAAGCAATTCTGGAACCCGACCTGCCGATCATCGACCCGCATCATCACCTGTGGGACCTGCGGCCGCTGATCGCCGCATTTCCCGAACCGCGGCACCGCTTCATCGATGCGATCATTCCCAACGCCTATTACACCTTCGACGAATTGCGCGTGCATCTGACCAGCGGGCACAACATCATCGGCACCGTCTTCCTTGAATGCGGCGCCTTCTATAACCCTGCCTATGGCGATGCCATGAAAGTGGTGGGCGAAGTGGAATTCGTGAATGGCGTTGCCGCGCAATCGGCCTGCGGCCTTTACGGGCCGCTGCGCGCCTGCGCCGCGATCGTTGGCCATGCCGATCTTCGGCTGGGCGATGGCGCGGCAGCGGTGCTCGAGCGGCTCCAGGCGGCAGCACCCGGCAGGTTCCGCGGCATCCGCCACCAGGCTGCGTGGGACGCCGATCCGCAAGTGCTGGGCGCGCCGTTCCATGCGCCGCCGGGCCTCTATCTCGACAGCACCTTCCGCGCGGGCTTTGCCCAGCTCGGCCGGATGGGGCTGACCTTCGATGCCTGGCTGCTCGAACCGCAACTGCCCGATGTGATCGACCTGGCCCGGGCCTTCCCCGATCAGCCGATCTGCCTCGACCATTGCGGCACCCCGCTCAACATCGCCAGCTATCAGGGCACGCTGCACGAACGGTTCGACACATGGCGCCACAACATCCGCGAACTGGCCAGGTGCGAAAACGTGGTGGTCAAGCTGGGCGGGCTGGCGATGGCGTTTTGCGGCCTGCCCGAGAAGGGCCCCGGCGCCGGGTTTGGCTCGGAAGATCTGGCCGCGATGTGGCGCACCTATATCGAGACCTGCATCGATGCCTTCGGGCCCGAACGCGCGATGTTCGAAAGCAATTACCCGGTCGACTGGTGGGGAGCGGATTACACGGTGCTGTGGAACGCCTTCAAGCGGATCACGCGCGGTGCCAGCGAGGCTGAAAAGCGTGCGCTCTATGCCGGCACGGCGGCGCGCTTTTACGGCATCGAGCACCTTCTGCCGGCCTAACGCTACGGCATCGGGCACTGCGCATCCCTAGCAAAATCGGGGCCTCGACAGCGGCCCCAAGCGCTGCTTAAGCGGCCCGGTAATCCTGAATTCTGCACGGAGTTTCACATGGCCCTGCCCGCCCCTTTTGACCGCCTGCGCCTGCCGCTGATCGGCTCGCCACTGTTCATTGTATCGGGCCCCGAACTGGTGATTGCGCAGTGCAAGGCGGGGATCATCGGCAGCTTTCCCGCGCTCAATGCCAGGCCGCAGTCACTGCTCGACGAATGGCTGCACCAGATCACCGAAGAATTGGCCAAGCATAACCGCGAGAACCCCGATCGCCCGGCGGCACCCTTTGCCGTGAACCAGATCATCCACAAGACCAATGACCGTGTCGATGCCGACATGGCCACTTGCGAGAAGTGGCAGGTGCCGATGATCATCACCTCGCTGGGCGCGCGCGAGGAAGTCTACCAGGCAGTGCGCAACTGGGGCGGGATCACGCTGCATGACGTGATCAACAACCGCTTTGCGCAAAAGGCGATCGAAAAGGGTGCGGACGGGCTGATTCCGGTCGCGGCCGGCGCCGGCGGGCATGCCGGTGCCTTGTCGCCCTTCGCCCTGATGCAGGAAATCCGCGAATGGTTCGACGGGCTGGTCGCGCTCTCGGGCTCGATCGCCAATGGCTATTCGATCCTCGCCGCGCAGGCCCTGCGTGCCGATTTCGCCTATGCCGGCAGCGCGTTCATCGCCACCAAGGAAGCCAATGCCGACCAGCGCTACAAGGACGCGATAGTGGAAGGCAGCGCAGAAGGGATCGTCTACACCAACCTCTTCACCGGGGTGCATGGCAATTACCTGCGTTCCTCGATCGAGGCCGCCGGGCTCGATCCGGAAAACCTGCCGCAAAGCGATCCTTCGAAGATGAACTTCGGGTCGGGCGGCAACACCAAGGCCAAGGCCTGGAAGGACATCTGGGGCTCAGGCCAGGGCGTCGGCGCGATCAAACAGGTCGGCACAGTCGAGGACCTGGTGGCGCGGCTCGAGCGCGAATACCACGCCGGCAAGGCGGAACTCGCCGCGAAGTCTGTCTTCAAGCCCTGGAACAGCTAGGGTCAGGTCGCATTCCACAGCACCTCGGCCATGGCGTCGAGCTCGCTGAAGTCGAAGCCGCTACCGAGCGGATCGCGCCGGTTGAGCACCAGCCGGTCGCGTTCGGCGAGCAATTGCAGGCGCAGCTGCGCCTGCAGCAGCGCCAGCTGCAGCAGAGCATCTTCCATCGCGGCTTAGGCGTCCCTCGCGTGTGACTCTGACCACCCGCGTTCGATGGTGCCGACCCGTTCGATCACCATCGCGCTGTAATCGCGATGCGGCCCGCGGTGCAGCGGCAGGCCCAGCCGGATCGCGCCCTCCTCTGTTGCCGGCAGGAGCAGGCCATTGGCTCGGAAATTGTCGAACGCCGCCCGCCGCAGACCGATGCTTTCGAACATCCGCCCGAAGCAGCGACGCGACAGGTGCTGCCGCGGCAGCAGGTGATGCCGCTGGAGCGAGGGATCGTAGCCGGGACGGTCCTTGCGGTTGATCGCGCGGAACGACAGCCAGGGCCGCGAGTGACGATAGCAATGGGCCTGCGCCACTCGCCCGTCCTGCATCCGGATCAGTTGCCCCAGACGCGGATGAACTTGCCGTTGGCAGACGGCTCAAGCTGGAGCGGCTGGCCGGAGGGCCCGATGATCTGCTCTGCCCGCGCGACCGGGCCGGCGAGAACAAGCTGGTTGATCAGCCGGATGCCGAGCCGCGTTGCCGCCACCTTGTCGCTCGCAAGCGAAGGCTCGATCCGCAACTCCTGCCCGATCAGGAAGTCGAGGCCGACACTTTGCAGGCCGCCATCGATGGTCTCGCGAAAGGAGGTGAGGCCAAGCGCGGGGAAGGCGCCGCCATCGAGCCAAGCCGTGGTCGAGGATTCGAAAAACCGCCGGCCTATGATGCTGTGCGCCGGAGACCAGGCCACCGCTTCGATCTGTTCGAAATGCTGCACCAGTTCACGCGCGAGCCGCAGCATGCCACGCAGTACCGGCAAGCTCGCTTCCCCGCCTGCAAGATGCGCACCGGGCGAAAGGCAAAGCGCCTCGAACCGTGCAAGGCTCAGATCGTCGCGGCTATCGAAGCGATATTCGACTTCCGGGGTCGCCAGCGGCTCGCCCAGTGTAAGCCCGGCCAGATCGAAAGTCAGGCCATCGCGCAACAGCTCGAGCCAGTTGCAATCCTTCGTCGCCGCCATGGCGCCGCTCGCCGCACCTTCGGAATGGGCCTCGATCCCGCCGATGAGGCGCAGGGACGGACGCAGGCTGGGATCCAGCGATATCGAAATGCCTGGATGGGCCGCAACGAACCGATAGATCGAAGCGCGATCGGGGCGACCGCCGCGCGGGAAGAGCAGGAAAAGCCCGGTCTCTCCCTGCTGACTCTCGATGTCCCGGCTTTGCGTCACCTGAACGACCAGCCCCCGCCCCCAATGTTTTGCGCACCCGGCTTATCCTTGACGCGGAATTCCGTTGCCGTCGAGTCCTGTTTCCCACCAATTTGGACTAATTACCTCAATAACTCAGTATATTCCCTGAGTTAAACCCTCTGCAAAAGCGCTCCCGAGCATCTTGGCTTCGCGAGTCCTTTCAGCCGGCACGAGTTTCGGCGTCAGGATCGCTTCGGGGGTTTGCGCATCGAGCCTGACGATCGCGGGTTCGGTAATCCGCCGCAAGCGCCAGCCAGTAACAATCCGGTCAAGCTGCCGCTGGGCCCCCTCCCCATCGGAGCCGGCGGCAATGATAGTCGCATAGGGCCGCCCTTCGATGCGGCCAAGCACCGGGTAATAGCAGCGGTCGAACATCTCTTTCATCTGGCCGGTCATCGTTCCGAGGTTTTCCGGGCAGACGAAGACATATCCTTCAGCCGCCAGCAGATCTTCCGGCCCGGTCTGCGCCGCGGCAAGCAAGCGCCCGGCTCCGGCTGCACCTTCGGCCACCGCCCGAGCCAGGGCTTCGGACGCTCCGGTGCGGCTGTGCCAGACGATCAGCAGGCAAGGCTCGTACATCGCGCCAACAGACGGCCAGACTTGTCGAAAGTCAATCGCATGGTCTTCTCGCTTGCGCCAAGCTGCTTTAGGGTCGCGGGATGGCCTCGCGTTCGCTTTCCCATGTCCTCGGCATAACCTCGTCGCTTTCGGGCCGTGCCTGGTGCTGGCGTGGCGGAAACATGGAGCTTGGCACGGGGGTTGCCGGGCTCGAGGATGATATCCTGACTCAGCTATTGCTGACGCGCGGGGTCCGGCGTGAGGACCTGTCGCGGCACTTGGCGCCGACTTTGCGCGAGTTCCTGCCCGACCCGAGCGTGTTCCGCGACATGGATCAGGCTGCTGAGCGGCTTGCCCAGGCCGTACTCGGCGGTGAGGCGATCACGATTTACGGCGATTACGATGTCGACGGGGCAACCAGTGCCGCTCTGCTCACCAGCCTGCTGCGCGATCTCGGCGCACAGGCGGACTACTATATCCCCGACCGCCTGCTCGAAGGCTACGGCCCCAGCGGCGAGGCATTGCTCAGGCTGGCTGACGCGGGATCAAGCCTGATCGTGACGGTTGATTGCGGGGCCATGGCGCATGAGGCGCTGAAGCAGGCGCACGATGCCGGGGTCGACGTGATCGTGGTCGACCATCACAAATGCGCACCCGAGCTTCCGCTGGCATCCGCACTGGTCAATCCGAACCGGCTCGACGAATCCGACGATGCGGCTGCCCATGGACACCTTGCCGCCGTGGGCGTGGCCTTTCTCTTGGCGATCGCGCTGATACGCACCCTGCGCGACCGGGGCTATTTCGAAGCACGGGCAGAACCGAAGCTGATGGCGCTGCTCGATCTCGTGGCGCTCGGCACTGTGGCCGATGTCGCTTCGCTGCACGGGCTCAACCGGGCCTTCGTCGCGCAGGGGCTCAAGGTGATGGCGCGCCGCGAGCGGATCGGCATGGCCGCGCTGATCGATGCAAGCCGCCTCAAGCGCGCCCCGCAATGCAGCGACCTCGGCTTTGCGCTTGGCCCGCGCATCAATGCCGGCGGGCGTGTGGGTGAATCGACGCTGGGCGTGCGCCTGCTCACCACCAGCGATCCGGAAGAAGCCCGCGCGATCGCCGAACAGCTGTCGCAGCTCAACGAAGAGCGCCGCGCGATCGAAGCCGAGGTGCAGCAAGCCGCCGAAGCGCAGCTTGCCGCCCAGCACAACCGCTCGGTGATGGTGCTTTCGGGCAAGGGATGGCATCCCGGTGTGATCGGCATCGTGGCCGGCCGGATCAAGGAAAAGACCGGCAAGCCCAGCATCGTTATCGCACTCGACGACGCGAGCGGCACGGGCAAGGGCTCCGGCCGGTCGATCCAGGGGGTTGACCTCGGCGCCGCAATCATTGCGGCGCGCGAGGCCGGCTTGCTGCTGGCGGGCGGCGGCCATGCGATGGCTGCCGGGCTGACAATCGAGCGCGCACAGCTCGAACAGCTTGGCGAATTCCTCGAAGCACGCCTGGCGCGTGACATCAGCCGCGCACAGGAGAACCAGGCGATCCAGCTCGACCTCGCGGTTGCTCCCGGCGGGCTCACGCCTGAATTGGTCGAGACACTCGATCGTGCCGGGCCGTTCGGGGTCGGCTGGCCCGGGCCGCGCGTGGCGGTGGGCCCGGTGCGCATCGTCAAGGCCGACATCGTCGGGCAGGATCACCTGCGCCTGATCGCGGCCGGCGATGACGGCCGCTCGTTCAAGGCGATCGCGTTTCGGGCTGGCGAAACCGAGCTTGCACAGACACTGCTGCACCGCTCGCATGGTCGCCGCTTCCATTTGGCCGGGCGGGTCAAGATCGACGATTGGGGCCCACGTCCGCAAGCGGAACTGCACCTTGAGGATGCTGCACTCGCCGATTGAAAAATGTGGGGTTGACCGGAATCGCGCTCCCCCCTATTGGCGCGCTCTCGCTTCGAGCGTGGCCCCTTCGTCTAGCGGTCTAGGACGTCGCCCTTT
>JBMSNZ010000081.1:0-9892 GCA_049421965.1 Erythrobacter sp. | reverse complement strand
CCCCCCCCCGCGGCCCCGGTCCGCATCAGAAGTCGAACTTCGCCCGCAGCATCCAGCTACGGGGTGGGTTGAGGTAGCTGTAGTTGGCCAGCGAGGATTCAACCGCTTCCTCGTCGAAGCAGTTCTTGCATTCCGCCACCAGCGAAATGCCGCTTTCCAGCTTGAGCGTGAGGGACGCGTTGATGATCCAGCGCGCATCGCTGAACGATCCGGTCGACGGGCTGATCGGATTGCCCTGGCCGAGCGTGTTGGTGGGGTACAACGTGCCCGACAGGCCGCGAATGTCGCCATCGAACAGCGTCACCTCGCTGGTGCCGACCTCGCTCTTGCTGCGCCAGTTGGCGTTGACCGCCGGAACCAGTGTCGCGCCGCCCAGGTCCAGATCGTAGCTCATGCCGAGCGAAACCGTCCAGTCGGGCGTGCGCACTGGCTCAGCGATCGAACCGTCAGGGGCGACGATGCCCACGCCGCACGACGCGGCATTGTCCGCCGCGACGGTCGCATTCGGAATGCGACCTGCCGCCAGCTGCGACAGACAGGCGGCCTGTTGCGCAGCAACCGACTGTACTCCGAACGGATCGAGCGGGGGGGCGTTGCGGTCGATCAGGTACTTGTCATCCTGATAGCCGACTGCCGCGAACAGGTTCAGGCCGTCAACCGGCACTGTGGTCAGTTCGACTTCAAGCCCCTTGTTGCGGTAATCGGCAAAGTTACGGGTGATGAACGCCAGCGCCCCATTTGCACGGATAAATGCCGACGGGGTCTGCAACCCGCCCACATCGAGCCAGAACCCGGTCACATTCAGCCGGACCCGGTTGTCCCAGAACTGCGTCTTGGCTCCGGCTTCGTAACTCCATGCGGTTTCAGGGCCGAACGGCAGCAGCTCATTGGCTGTTGTGCCGCGCGCGTTCCAGCCACCCGACTTGAAACCGCGGGTCGCAGAAGCGAACAGCAAGATGTCGTCGGTCGCCTTGAAGTTGACCGCGAACCGGGGGGTCCACAGGCTGGTGCCCTGCTGCTGAGGGATCGCCCGCCCGTTGGTCGCGATCAGGTTCGCGTTGACCAGGCAACCAGCCTCGACCGTGCCATCGTTACAGCTGGCCCGGTTGTCGCGGATGGAGAAGGTCTTCTCCTCGTCGGTGTAGCGGATGCCGGCGGTCAGCGTAAGTTGATCGGTGATGTTCAAGTCAGCCTGGATGTACCCGGCCCAGGCTTCCGCCTTGTTCTTGAGCGTGCGGTCGGCCAGCACCAAGGGGAAACCTTCGGGCGGTGGCGCGAAGGGCAGGGTGAAGATATCGCCGAAGTCGGTCGTGTTGTTTTCGTGGAAGTAATACACCCCGCCGACCACATCGATCAGCCCGTCAGCCAGGCTGCCGGTGAGTTTCACTTCCTGCGTGAACTGGGTGTGTTCACCCTGGTTGGCGATGGTGAACCCGCCAAACCGGTAACCGATTACCGGCGGCACCGGGTTGGACAGGCTGGGCAGGCCGCGACCGTCCGCGAAGTCGAGCGCGAATTCCTGAGTCAGGTCAACGAAGCCGGTGATGAAATTGACCGTCCAGTCGTCGCTGAGATCGAGTTCGAAGTTCGACGAGACGAAATTCATGGTGGCTTCGTTGCCGAGGCCGAAATCGTTCTTGTCACCGGTGAACAGGCGGGTGCCGCTTGCCCGGGTGAAGCTGCCGCCCTCGGTCATGCCGGTGGCAACGAACCGGCCACTGCAATTGGTTGGGTTGGCCGGATCGCAATCGAAATTGAGAAGGTTGGCGGAATCGGCATAAGTGTGGATGTAAGACCCGGTCCACCGCGCGTTGTCGCTCAACTCGCCGCGCAGGCCCAGCCGCACGCCCCAGCCGTCGTTCTCGTTGGTGCGTTCGCCGGTCACGCTGTTCTTGGCGTAGCCGTCGTCGTTCTGAATATAGCCTGAGACCTTGATCGCGAAGGTATCGGCCAGCGGCACATCGACCGATACGCGCGCCATCTTTCGGTCATAGCTGCCGTATCCAACCTCCGCGAACCCGCCGAACTCGTTGCCCGGCTCGGCCAGGAACACGCTGACCGCGCCGCCGGTGGTGTTGCGCCCGAACAGGGTGCCCTGCGGACCACGCAGGACCTCGACCCGTTCGACGTCGAAGAACGACAGGTTGTTGGCGTTCTGACGCGAGATGTAGATATCGTCGATGTAGGTCCCGATCGGCGGATCGAATGTCGCAATCGATTCCGTGTTGCCGACGCCGCGCAGGTAATAGCTGTTGGCAGTGCCTAGCCCGGTGTTGTTGAGGCCGACGAGGTTCGGCACGAACTGAGTCACTTCGAGCGCCGAGGCAACCCCGCGCGTTTCCAGCTCTGCCTGGTTGAAAGCGCTGATCGCAATTGGAACGTCTTGCACGCTTTCCTGGCGGCGTTGGGCTGTGACGATGATTTCGTTGACCCCGCGCTGGCTCGCTTCCTCGCCACCATCCTGGGCCAGTGCCGGCGATGCGAATACGGCGCATCCGGCCATGCCTGCAACCAATGCCATGCGCGCAGTATGGGTATGAAGTGCTGGTAGTTGACGCATCTTGCTTGCTCCCTGTCGAGTGGATGGCGCCGCGATCGCCTATTTGTCCGGACAAATTATCGTGTAACAATGCGTCTGGCTAGTCCACAAAACAGCCAGTCTGTTGCGCAGGGGCTGCATGGCTTGGAATTTCCTTTTGTTTCCAAGAGATAGCGAAGCGAGAGGACCGCTGGGAAGAGTGCGGAAAGCCAGCCCAGTGTTGCGAATCGGTCGCAGTCTGGGCCGGGATGGAGGTGAACGATGGAAGCGTTTTCGGTGACCGGATATCAGCTGCTGGTCTATTTCCACTTGCTGCTGTTCGTGTTCTGGCTGGGGGCCGATGCCGGCGTGTTCATGCTTGGGCAGGAATTTAGGCGGCGAGAGAAATACGACCTGCCGGTCAGGCTGGTGCAGCTGCAGATGCTGGTCAACCTCGACATGGTCCCGCGCACGGCGTGGGCGCTGATGGTGCCGGTTTCGATCACCTTGAGCGCGACCGGGCAGTGGTGGGCTGCGCCAGCCTGGCTCGTCTGGACGAGCTGGGCGGTGGGCGCGATCTGGCTATGGCTGGTTTGGGATGCCCACCTGCACGATCAGACCCCGCGGGCGGCCCGAGACCGCAAGATCGAGTTCTGGCTCAAGATTGCGCTGACCGCATTCTACTTGTGGCTGGGCGCGGCATCGCTGCTGACCGGCGATCCCATAGCGCCTGTCTGGCTGGCATGGAAAGCACTGATGTTCGGCCTGATTTTTGCGGCTGCGATCATGATCGACATCGCCTTCAAGCCGGTTGGGCCGCAGCTGGTGGCGCTGATCCACCAGGGTTCGAGTGACGAGACCGAAGTGCCGCTGCGCCGCACGATGGACCGGACGCGGATCTGGGTGTGGATCGTCTATGTCATGTTGTTTGCCACTGCCTTCCTGGGCAACGTCAAGCCGTTGCCTTGAAGCCACAGTCGAGCGCCTGATCGGAATGGGCGAAAAAGCTGTCTGGACAAAGTTGTCCGGACAAATAATGATACAGCCAGTGGAGGCAAGGCCGAGGCGGCCAACGACGGGAGGAATGATTATGAAGAGCTTGGTGCGCGCCGGATTGCTGGCGGCCACTATCCTGACGCCTGCAATTGCAGTGGCGCAGGACGCGGGTTCAAGTGGAGATCAGGGCGTCATTCCCGACATTGTTGTTACCGCCCGCAAGACGACGGAGACTCTCCAGGATGCACCGGTCGCCGTTTCCGTGGTGACGTCGGACAAGATCAATGAGCTTGGCCTGAATTCCATCGACGATTTCGCCAAGCAATCGACCGGTATCAGCTTCAGTCAGGCCTTTGGTCGTTCGACCGACCGACCTGTCATTCGCGGCCAGTCAAACGTGCTGGCCGGGGTTCAGGCCGGGGTGGAAACCGGTGCGGCCTATTTTGTCGACGGGGTGTATTTCCAGGGCGACATTCAGGGGTTCGATCCTCAGTCGATCGAACGGGTCGAGATCATCAAGGGTCCGCAATCGGCACTTTATGGCCGCAACACTTATGCCGGGGCAATCAACTACATCACCAAGGATCCTTCCGACGAATTTTCGGTCGCGGGTCGCCTTCGTGCGGCCGAGAACAGCGAATACGAGGTCGCCGGATCGATCAGCGGGCCACTGTTGGGCGATGTGATCGGATTCCGTGCCGGTGGCCGGTACTACACCTATGGCGGCGAGTACCGGAACCAGCTGACCGGCAGCAAGGTCGGCGATGAGGAAACCCAGTCGGCCTATCTCACTCTCCAGATCGAACCGAGCAGCGACATCAAGTGGCGCACCCGTGCCAGCTGGCAGAAGGATGACGACGGCCCGCTGGCAATCTTCCTGCAGGGGTCTGCCGCCAACAACTGCCTGCCCGGGTTCCGATCGAATTTTTATCGTAATGCCAACACCGCATTTGTGCCCGGCAACAACGACAACCAGAACCAGTATTTCTGCGGCGTGATCAGGCCGCAGCCGGGGAATATCCAGCTCAACACAGATCCGATCGCGGTCAGCCCGGCGCTTGGTACGCGAGATGGCACGGCGTTTGATGGAATCGAGAACGAGCAGCTTCTGGTGACCAGCGTGTTCGACTGGGACGTTGGTGGCTCGGGCTGGGTTTTCACCGCCTCAGGCGGATGGCGCGACAACAAGAACCTGTTCGGTACCGATTCCGACCACAGCAACGCCTTCATCTTCTTCGGGCCGCCCCCTCCGGTGACAGCGGGCGTCGAACCGGCATTTGCCAACACCAACCGCGATGATCAGAAAGACATCAGCATCGAAGCGCGGATCTCCACTCCGCAGGACAATCCAGTCCGCGTGATGGTCGGCGGTTACTACTTCAAGCAGAAGTTCCAGTCGGTCGACATCACCTTTGCCAGCGGCACAGACGGGCAGGCGCTCGGCACCAACAACAGCAACTTCTCGACCATCGAGGACAAGGCCGTGTTCGGCATGGTCGAGTGGGATGTGACCGATTCGCTGAACGTGACCGGGGAAATCCGCTACGCAGAGGAAGTGAAGACCATCATCGAGCGTTCCAGCGCCTCGGCAGCCGGGATCTTCTGTGCCGGTGAATCGGGCCGTACCGATGTGTTCGACGATGGTCTGCCCGCGGGCCAGACCATCACCTGTCGCCCCGGCGGCAAGTTCAAGGGCACCGATCCGCGGATTACCGTGAACTACACCACTCCGGGCGGGACGCTGATCTACGGTGTGTTCGCGACAGGTCGCAAACCGGGCGGGTTCAACGGCACTGCCGGCGTCACCGCCACAGCCCAGACCGGGCAGGATTTCGTCAACTACCTGCCGGAAAAGTCCAAGGGCGGCGAAATCGGGGTCAAGTTCGACGCGCTTGACCGGCGTCTGCGGGTGAGCGCGGCCGGGTTCTACAACGAACTGACCAACGTGCAGCTGACTTCTGCCATTCCCAATCCGAACGGGACAGGCGCCCTTACCTCGGTCGTGACGAACTCGGGCAATGCCGAAACCAAGGGACTGGAGCTTGAGATCACGGCAGCTCCGGCCGACAATCTGGTGTTCAATTTTGGCGTATCCTACGTTGATGCATCGTTCACCAGCGGATGTGACAGCGACCAGTTTATCTTCAACTCAGGGGGGCTGCGGCCCAATTTCGATACCCGCAACCCGACGCCCGCTGCCCTGCCGCTGTGTGACATTACCGGCAACCGCTTGCCCCTGGGCAGCCCCTACATCGTCAACGGCAGCGTGAGCTGGGACAAGGAGATCGGCAACGGCGGCCTGTCTGTCTTTGCCAACTCCAACTTCAGTTATGAGGACTCCAAGTTTGTCCAGGTTCACAACCAGGCAAAGACCGGGGACACCTTCCTGCTGAATGCCCGGGTCGGGGTGCGGCACGAGAACTTCACTCTGGCCTTGTTCGGCCGCAATCTGACCAACGAGGACTCGATCCCGCTGGCGACCCGCTGGTTCGACCTGCGCTACAGCGGCAGCCGCAACGGTCTGCCGACTTCGGCCACGTTCGATGGCCGTCCGGCACAGATCGAAACCGGTTCCCCGCGCGCGTTCTTCGCGACATTGCGCAGAGGCCGCTCGTTCGGCGTGGAGGCGACGTTCGACTTCTGAACTGGCCAGCAGGCCTTGATCGATTGGAGGGGGGCGGCCTGTTGGTCGCCCCCTTCTTCGTCCGGGTTCGCGTCAGGAGCGTGCGAGGACAGCCATCGCTGCGCGCGCGCCGCTCTCCAGCGCGCCCTCCATGCCCGTGGCCGCCTGTGCGAGATGCTCGCCGGCGAAGTGCAGACGGTGCCCGGAGTGCCTGGTCGCTGCGGCCAGTGCGGCAGCCTGTCCGGTCCCGATATGGTGATAAATCCCGCGCGCAGTGGCGCGGTTCTGCCAGCTGAACAGGCGTTCGAGCCGCAGCTGCCCGCGCGCAGAAGGCCGGATTGCCTCGATCCGGGGAATGATCGCCGTGCTGGCCCGGTCAGGCGACATCCTGTCGATCAGATCGGCGCCTTCGCCGAATGTCCATAGCTTCAGCATCGGTGGTGCGTCGCTGACAACAAAGACCCGTCCGATCAGCGGATCATCGCTCCAGATCGTTTCGGGCAATCCGTCATCGCGCCAGAATGCGGAGCGGGCGGAGAGGAATGCGAAGCTGGCTCGGGTATAGGGCAGTTCGCCGATCATCTGCGCCATGGCGACCGGGAGGTCGGCGATCACCGGCACGCTGCGGAGCGAGGCGAAAGGAATGGTGCAGATCGCCTGGCGCGCGCGGACCGTCTGGTGATCGAGCACGATCTCAACCGCATCAGGGCCTTCCCGAATGGCCCGGACCGGGTGACCAGTCTGCACGTCACCAGCCAGGGCACCGGCCATCGCTTCCGGCAATCGCTGCGAACCGCCGCGGATGACCATCGTTGGCCCGGGCCCGGCGCGATAGACAGCGGCGGTTCGGGCTGGTGAAATGGCGGACATGGCGGCCAGTGAGTTGCCGTTCATGTTGGCGTCGATCAGTCGCTGTGCCTCGGCGCTGGCACCTGCCCGGCGCAAGGCCTCAGCGTAGCTCACGTCGAGCGACGGATCCGCGTCGAGCCAGCTTTCAGGCCGATCGAACTGCGGCAGGGCGCCCGCGTAATGGCGGGCAAGGGCGAGCGGTGAAAGCCCGCGTTCGTGCTCGCCCAGCAGATTGCCGGTCGATGTCGGCCAGTCGGCGGGAGCGATAACCTTGCCCCTGACCTCGGTCAGTGCGCTGGCCGATCCGACGGCGCCAGCTCCGGCCCCGGCTGACTGGTCAAGCACAATGTCCAGCCTCGCGGCAGTCTGCCGCAGGATCGTATATCCCTGTCCGACCTGAATTCCGCCTGCCTCGGGTCGGCCCGGCAGATCGTCAAGCGTATGGAGCCGCCCGCCGACCCGGGATTCGGCCTCGATAACCGTGCACCGAAGCCCGGCTTGCTCAAGCAGCGAGGCGGCGTGCAGGCCGGCAAGGCCTGCGCCGATTATCGCGACCTCGTGCGACGTCCGGCCCCATGCCTTGCGCGGTGCGGCACCGGCGATGAATGCGGCGCTGCCAGTCCCGACAAACTGGCGCCGCGTTATCACGTCAGTGACCCTGCTTGGCAGGCTCCTTGCCCTTTGCCTTGCGCGCTTCGTCGGTCAGCATCTTGAACTTGGTCCAGGTGGTTTCGTTGGGGCGGGTGTCGTCGGCCGGCGGGGCATCGACATAGATCGGATAGTTGGCGCGGATTTCATCCTTCAGCACCGCCGGAAGCTCTTCGAACCCGCCCGGCAGTTTGCGGCCCACCGCGTTGAAGACCATCTGCCCGTGGCGGCCGCCCATCTTCATCCACGGTGCCCATTGCGAAATGCGCACCCAGGACACCGTCGGGTAAGCGGTCGGCTTCCTGCTGTCGAGCAACTCGTCGCGCAGGGCGACGAAGTCGAAGATCTCCATCGCGTGATACATGTTGCCGACGTATTCCTGGTACTCGCCCGCCAGCGGGTTGGTATAGAACAGCGGCACTTCGAACGGCATGAAAGCCCATGGCCCGTCGAGCCGAAGGCTGGGGATGCGGAACGGCGAACCGTCAGCCCCCTTGGGGAAGCTGGGGCGCCCATTGACCGGGTCATTGTGGATATGCATCACTTCGACCGTCTCGCCGGTCCACGGGTTCTTCCACTCGCGCACGACCTCACCGGTCTTCGGATCGAGCATCAGCATGACTTCACGGCTGACCATGCGATAGCCTTTGCCGCGAACCGGGTCGGTCACGGTCACGCAGCGGCGAACGTTCATCCCTTCGCCCTTGAACAGCAGCTTGTCCGGCTCGCCCGGAACGCGACCGTAGACGTTGCCTGCCCAGTGGTAGACTGCGGTTTGCCCATCGATTTCGCCGCACTGCATTCGCTTGGAAATCTCCACGGCATCTTCCGGGACCGCTGGGTCGAGGGTTCTGGCGGCCGCGCCGGTAACGCCTGCCGTGCCGGTTGCAAGCGCGGCTGCCAAAGCTGCCACTGTGCCGATGCGTGCCATTAGGTTACCCTCCCTGCGCCTAACAAATTTGTCCGGACATGGACATGATTCTTCCTTGACTTTAGATTTGTCCGGACAAATTGTGAAGCTGTAATCGGGCCTGGTTGGGGCCTTGGGGAAATCGAGCGCCGTGTTCGCCTGTAACAGCCTTTTGTTTGTGCCCGGATCGCGTCCGGAGCGTTTTGCCAAGGCGCATGAGTCTGGTGCCGGGCTGACAGTGATCGATCTGGAAGACGCGGTAGCCGCGACGGACAAGGCCAGCGCCCGCGATGCCGCACTGGCACATGTCAGGCCGTCCCCGGCTGGCTGGGCGATCCGCATCAACGGCGTGGCGACCGCTGCCGGCGTGGCGGACCTTGCCGCGCTTGGCATGGCTCAGTCATTGCCCGACTATCTGTTTGTCCCGATGGTCGAAAGTGACCGCGATCTGGAGATTGTCGCTGGCGTGCTTGGCGACGCCTGCCCGCCGCTGGTCCCCTTGATCGAGACCCCGCGTGGGCTTCGATACGCGCTGGCAATAGCGCGAGCACCGCGGGTGGCAGCGGTCATGTTCGGCGGTGGTGATTTCGCGGGAGAGCTGGGGGTGAGCCTGGCGTGGGAGCCGCTCCTTGCCGCGCGTCAGCAATTGTTGCTCGCTTGTGCCGAGGCCCGGGTTGCTGCGATCGATGTGCCGTGGATTGCACTCGACGACGAGGTCGGGCTGGCCCGCGAATGCGCTCAATCCCGCGCGCTGGGCTTTGCGGCCAAGGCGGCGATCCATCCGCGACAGATATCGGCAATCGAGGCGGCGTTCAGCCCCTCCGCCAGTGAAGTGGCCGAAGCAGAGGAAGCTCTGGCGGCTTACGAAGCGGCCGGTGGGCAGGTCCTGCGCTTCCGCGGCCGGATGCTCGAGGCACCGATTATCAAGAATTACCGCGCGGTGATCGCGCGCAGCAAGGGTTCAGCGAATGCGTGACAGCGTGGTGGAAGTCTCGCCCGGACGGTTCCGGGAAGTTCAGGGCCGCTACTTCGAGGATTTCGAAGTCGGCCATATCTACGAGCATCGGCCCGGCCGGACGATCACCGATGCCGACAACGTGTGGTTCACGCTGCTGACGATGAACACCCATCCGGCGCATTTCGACTACGAATTTTCCAAGAAAACCGAATTCGGCAAACCACTGGTGGTCAGCCCGCTGACGATCGCGCTGATGACCGGGATGAGCGTGTCGGACACCAGCGGCAAGGCCATTGCCAACCTCGGCTGGGACGAGGTCCGCATGACCCATCCCCTGTTCGTTGGCGATACGCTCTATTGCGAGAGCGAGGTGCTGGAAAAGCGCGAGAG
>JBMSNZ010000080.1:0-10023 GCA_049421965.1 Erythrobacter sp. | reverse complement strand
TCCGCCTCAAGCTCAAGAATGAGAAGGACTACATCGGCCTGACCATGCTGCCGCAGATGGCGCTCGATGCGGGGATTCTCGATGGCACCAACGTGGTTGCCCGCCCGCTCAAGGCCAAGGGCGCAAGCCGGGAGATTGCGCTGATCTGGCGCAAGAACAGCCCGCGTTCCGAGGAATTCAGGCTGCTCGCAGACGAGTTACGTGCTGGCTAGAGCCGGTTGCGGCGCGCGCCGGAACAGCTTTTCGTCGGCGAGTTTCTGGATCTTCTTCGCGGCAAACAGTGGCACGACCACCGACAGGGCAATCCCGGCAAGCGAACAGAACCCGACCCAAAGGGCCATCGCCGAACCACCCGAATGATACATCGCGTAAAGCACCGGGACTGCGAGGATCGCACCGCGTACTTCGTTGAAGATCAGGGCGATCCAGCCAACCTTGAAGAAGGCGCCGAGCAGGGTTGAAAGCGTTGCACTCATGGAGCCTGGCTAGCCCCAAAAGCTTTCGAAGTGGTTGACGCGCACGACAGGCCGTGCCGCAGGCAACGGAAAACCGGACATAATGCGACCCTCTGGGCTCGTTACCTGCTCTACGCATGAGCCGCGTGCCCGGTTTCACAGAGGCTCGCCGAAACGGTACAGAACGCGACAGAACGTGCCTGAGGCGCCGCAAGACGCGGACTGGTCAATCCATATGTTTGAGGCCGACGCGCAGATAATCCCACCCGGTCATAACGGTGAGGATCGCGGCGGCCCACAGCGTCGTCAGCCCCACCGTATGCGGGACATTGGCGGTGATCTCGCCAATCCCGATGTTCCAGCCAGGCAACGCTCGGCCGAGGATCAGCGCGCCAAGTGCCACCAGCTGCAATGTGGTCTTCCACTTGGCCAGTCGCGTAACCGGCACCGAAACCTGCAGCCCGCCCAGGAACTCGCGCAGGCCCGACACGGCGATCTCGCGCATCAGGATGATGAGGCCCGCAATGACATGCATATCGCCGACATAGGGACCGCGCAGTATCCCCTGCGCGGTCAGCACCAGGATGACCGCAGCGACCATGATCTTGTCCGCGATCGGATCGAGGAAAATGCCCAGCTTCGAAACCGCTCCGCTCGACCGTGCCAGATAGCCGTCGAAATAGTCGGTAATCCCCATCAGGCAGTAGAGCCCGAAGGCAAGCAGGTAACCCAGCGCCCAGTTCGGCCACCACAGCAGGAAGGCCAGCAGCGGAATGGCTGCAATCCGCGACAGAGTGAGGATATTGGGCAGCGTCAGCATCACGGCGGTCCTAACCCAGCAAGACGTACGGAAAAAGCGGTAGCGCGCTCTTGTCCACCTTGCTGAACAGGTTAAATGCCGAACAGGTCGCAAAACGGGCAGCAGGGATACATGAGCACCACCACCACCTTGCTGCGGAGCCGCCGGTTCCTTCCGCTGTTCGCCACTCAGTTCCTCAACGCCTTCAACGACAATTTCTACAAGATGGCGATGGTGATCCTGGTCACCTTCGAGATTTACCAGGACCCCGAACAGGAACTTGCGTTCAACGCGATGGCGGGTGCCATCTTCATCCTGCCGTTCTTCCTTTTTTCCGCGCTGGCGGGCCAGCTTGCCGACAGCAGCGACAAGGCGCGCATCATTCGCCTGGTGAAAAGCGCAGAGATCGCGATCATGCTGGTGGGCGCGGCCGGGATCTGGCTGCACAATGTGCCCATCATGCTCCTCGCGCTGTTCGCGATGGGAGTGCATTCGACCTTCCTCGGTCCGATAAAATACGCGATCCTGCCGCAGCATCTCCACTCCGACGAAGTGCTTTCGGGCACCGGCTGGGTCGAAGCGGGCACCTACATCGCGATCCTGGCCGGGACGATCGTGGGTGGCTCGCTTCCCGCCCATGCCTCGGTTGTGGGAATCCTGCTGGTCGCGGTGATCGGTCGGTTTACGGCGAGCTACGTTCCCCCGGCGCCAGCGGAAACAGAAGCACACGGGCTTAAGGTTGATCTCAATATCCTGCGTTCGTCATGGCAGCTCGTGCGTTCGACCATGCATGTCTCGCGGCTATTTCTGGCAATCGTCTCGATCAGCTTCTTCTGGGCGATCGCCGCCATTCTTGCTGCACAATTCCCGCCGCTGGTGAAGAATGCGCTGGTGGCGGACAACACGGTCGCCACGTTGTTCACCGCGATCTTCTCGGTCGGGGTCGCAATCGGTTCGGTGATCGTGAACCGCCTGCTCAAGGGCCAGGTTTCCGCGCGCTATTCCCCCGCATCGGTCCTCGCCATGGCGGCATTCGTGATGCTGTTGTGGTGGCAGGTAGAGCGCTGGGTGCCGGTCCCCGATTCTCCGCTCGACCGGGACAATCTGGTCAACTGGCTGGAGTTCCTTTCCTATGGCACCGGTGATCTGATCCTGCTGGCATTGCTGGGAATCGCGGTGTTCGGCGGGATGTTTGTGGTGCCGCTTTATGCCTTCCTCACGACTACAGTGGCCAAGGCAGAAACGGCCCGCACCGTGGCCGCCAACAATATTGTCAATTCGGTCTTCATGGTGGTGGCTGCACTGGCGCTGTCCGGCCTCAGCGCGATCGGCTTCTCGATCACGCAGACACTGGCGCTGGTTGCAGCGATGTGCCTTGTGTCGGCATGGCTGGCGCGGCGCCTGTGCCGTGCCGAAAGCGAAGCTGATCCGCTCTAGGCGAAGAAGACCAGCGCAGCAGCGAAGGTCGACAGATAGACTGTTGCGAACCCCCTGACGTCATCGCGAGTCAGCTTCCACAACACTTCGGCCGGTGCCTCATATTCATTGCTGCGGATATGGGCCGGCAGCATGGCCCGGAAGGGATGCCGCGCTTGCTCGTCGGTAAGAACCAGATGTCTACGCATGGCGACCTATTAACCCGATAATAACCATCGTGCGCGGCGGAAATCGGGGCTGTCACAGCGCGGGACATTAAGCATCCCTGTTTATCCTGAGCTGTGGACAGATTGCCTCTGAGGCGCGGCATAGCTAAGCGCTACCCATGACTGCTCGCACCACTCCCGATGCCGCCCGGCTGCTCGTAGATTGCCTGATCGAACAGGGCACCGACAGGATCTTCACCGTGCCCGGCGAAAGCTTCCTGCAGGTGCTTGATGCCCTGCATGGGCGCAGCGAGATCGAGCTCGTGACATGCCGCCAGGAAGGGGGTGTCACCTTCATGGCCTGCGCCGACGGCACGATGACGGGTCGCCCGGGCATCGCGTTCGTCACCCGCGGACCGGGTGCCACCAATGCGAGCATCGGCGTGCATGTGGCACATCAGGATTCGCAGCCGATGATCCTGTTCGTGGGCGATGTCGATCGCTCGATGCGCGAACGCGAAGGTTTCCAGGAAGTGGATTTCCCCGCTTTCTTCGGCCCGATCTGCAAATGGGCTGCGCGGATCGACAGCGCTGACCGCATCCCCGAATTCGTGGCGCGCGCATTTGCCACAGCGGTATCGGGCCGGCCCGGCCCGGTCGTCCTGGCCCTGCCCGAAGACATGCTGAACGATGCCACTTCGGCCAAGCCGCGTCCCTTTGTGGCTCGGCCACCGCAGGCGATGTGCCCTGATGCGATGCAGGCGCTGATGGATCTGATCGCGGATTCGGCTAGCCCCGTCGCAATCATTGGCGGTGCCGGATGGAACCCCAAGGCACGCCAGTATTTCCAGCAATTCGCTGAACGGATCGGACTTCCGGTGGCCACGGCGTTCCGCCGGCAGGACGCGATCTCGCCCGATTCACCGGTCTATGCCGGCAACCTCGGCTATGGCCCGAATCCCAAGCTGGTCGAACGGGTCAAGCAGGCCGATCTGGTGATTGCAGTCGGCGCGCGCCTTGGGGAGGCTACCACCGATGGCTATAGCTTCCCTGCGCTCGACCGCAGCGACCAGTTGCTCGTCCACATCCATCCCGATCCGGAAGAATTGAACCGGGTCTATCACACCGACCTCGCGATCTGCTGCGCGATGGATGAATTTGCCGAAGCAGCCGCACTGTGGGAGGACGAAGCAATCCTCTCGTTCGATGCGGGGGCTGCGGCCCATGCCGAATGGGAAACCTGGGCCACGCCGCGACCCGCGCAGTTCGCGCTCGACCTGGGCCAATGCGTCGCGTTCATGCGCGAGACTTTTCCGGCCGACACCATCATCTGCAACGGGGCTGGGAATTTTTCCGGCTGGTGGCATCGCTACTGGCGTTATGGCGGTTTCCCGACCCAGCTGGCGCCCACCTGCGGCGCGATGGGCTATGGCGTCCCGGCCGCGGTCGCAGCAGCGCTGCGTTTCCCGGAACGCACCGTGGTCGCGCTGGCGGGCGCCGGCGATTTCCTGATGAACGGGCAGGAACTGGCAACGGCGGTGCAGCACGGCTGCAATATGATCGTGCTCGTTATCGATAACGGCGCCTATGGCACGATCCGCATGCACCAGGAGCGCGAGTTTCCCGCGCGGGTTTCGGGTACGGATCTGGCCAACCCCGATTTTGCCGCGCTGGGTGCCGCCTTCGGTGGATGGAGCCGCCGTGTCGAGACAACCGATCAGTTCAAGGCAGCGCTCGCCGAAGCGCAGGCGCTGCGCGGCTTGCGCCTGATCCATTGCGTGATCGAAGTCGAGCAGCTTGCTGCGAGCGGGGCAACCGTAAGCGGGCTTAGAAACCGCTGATCAGCCCTTTGCCAGCCCGCCCCCCAGATCGAGCACCGCGTTCCACTCGTCCTCGGTAAACTCGGCGACCGACAACCGACCTAGCCGGATCAGCTCGCAATTGGCGAGCCGCGGGTCTGCCTTGATCTGCGCGAGCGTGACCGGCTGGCAGAGCTTTGCCTTGGGCTTGATCTTGACCGCAGCCCATTTGCCTTCGGGATCGGTCGGATCGGCAATGCCGCTGACTGAAACCGTCACCACGCCCACGACTTCGAGCCCTTCGCGTGAATGGTAGAAGAAGGCCTCTTCGCCCACCTTCATCGCCGCCAGATTGTTTCGCGCGCGATAGTTGCGCACACCGTCCCAGGTGCCTTCCTTCTCCGCGACAAGATTGTCCCAGCTGTATTTGAACGGCTCGGATTTCATCAGCCAGTAGCGCGGCAAGGAACGGCTCCCCGGTTAGTGATTGCAGCCCGCCCCTAGCGCCCACTGCTTTGGTTCGCCAGCCTCTTTGCCGCCCTCGGCTGAGTTAACCGGTTCTTCAGTATGTTCTGCGAACTTCGCTCACATCTGAGCTTGGCCGGGGCGACAGCTCCGCAAGGGTGAGGCAAGGCGAAAGTGGACGAAGCAGACAATCTCAAACGCACAGCGGGCACCGAACGCGATCTGATAGCGTTGGGCATCGCGACCGCCGCGATCATTCTGTTTGTCGGCACAGGCGGCTCTGTCGTCAGTTCGACCGTACGCTCGCTCTTCGGCAATGGCTCCGGCCCGGACAATCTGCTGGTCAGTACGATGATGCTCAACATCGCGCTCATCATCTTCGGCTGGCGTCGCCACCGCGAATTGTCGCGCGAGATCGCCGAGCGGCGCAAGGCAGAGGCAGTCGCGCGCAAGCTGGCCGAGACCGATCCGCTGACCGATTGCCTCAACCGACGGAGCATGGAGCAGGCCACCAATGTCCTAAGGCGCCGCAGCAACGCTCACGGCAAGGCTGTCGCCTTTGTCATGGTCGATCTCGACAATTTCAAGCAGATCAACGACATGAACGGCCACACTGTTGGCGACAAGGTGCTCAGCGCGACGGCGGCCAAGCTGCGCGAAAGTCTTCCGCCTGATGCTCCGCTGGCGCGCCTGGGCGGCGATGAGTTCGCCTTTGCGATCGCCTATGATCCAGTGCATCCGGAATGGGTCGATGATCTGGCCGCGAGGCTGTTCGCGGCTATCTGCAGCCCGGTCACCATCGATGGCACCACCATCCACAACACTGTCTCGATTGGTATCGCGTCGGACCATCTGGCCGATGGGCGTGCGAGTTCCGCACTCGACGGCGAGGCACTGATGCACCATGCCGATATCGCGATGTATCAGGCCAAGCGCAACGGCAAGAACCGCTATTTCTGGTTCGAGGCGAGCATGGAGAACGAGCTTCGCTTTCGCAACGAGTTGGAGCGCGGCATTCGCCTTGGCGTAACCAACCGCGAATTCGTGCCCTATTACGAGCAGCAGATCGACCTCGAGACAGGCGAGCTGGTCGGCTTCGAGATGCTGGCGCGGTGGAACTCGCCCGAACTGGGCGTCGTCAATCCGGATGTCTTCATTCCGATCGCCGAGGAAATCGGGCTGATCGGCGAGATATCCGAGCAATTGATTGTCCAGGCTTTCGCCGATGCCAAGAAATGGGATCCGGAACTGACCTTGTCGGTGAACATCTCGCCGGTGCAGATGCGCGACCCGTGGTTCTCGCAGCGGCTGCTGAAGCTGCTGGTCGAACACAATTTCCCGCCGCAGCGGCTGGAAATCGAGATCACCGAAACGGCGCTGCACGACAATATCGCCCTGGTGAAGACCATGATCTCCAGCCTGCGCAACCAGGGAGTCAAGGTCAGCCTTGACGACTTCGGCACCGGCTATGCCAGCCTGTCGCAATTGCGCACGCTGCCGTTCGACCGCATCAAGATCGATCGCAGCTTCGTGCGCGAGCTGAGTGATGCCGATGGCAGCAAGATCGTCGATGCGATCGTCTCGCTTGGCAACGGCCTCGAAATGCCGATCACCGCGGAGGGAATCGAGAACGAGACGATCCTCAAGAACCTGCGCGAGATGGGCCAGCTCAAGGGCCAGGGCTATCTCTACGGTCGCCCTGAACCCGCCGAGCGCGTGCTGCAGCGGCTGAGCGAGCAAGGCAAGCTGGTTGTGCCGGAGGCACTTCCTGCGTCCGAACCGGAGGCCGGGTCCGAGCAGGTCGAGCCTCGCAAGGCACAGGGCTGACACCGACCAAACGACTGTCAGCAGCCGCGAAAAGCTGGACGTCGTAGCCCGCGGCGCATAGAGCCCGCGGCAGCATGCAGGTTCCATTCGTCAAGATGCACGGGCTCGGGAATGACTTTGTCATGCTCGATGCACGCCAGGCAACCTTCCCGCCCCTTTCGGCGGCCATCGTGCGCGCGCTCGCCGACCGGCGGCAAGGCATCGGCTGCGACCAGTTGATCCTGCTGGAAACCGCGCCAGACGCGGCGGTTGCCGATTTCCGCATGCGCATTTTCAACTCAGACGGCGGTGAAGTCGAAGCCTGTGGCAACGCCAGCCGCGCCGTGGCGCTGCTCAATGGCAAGGCCGCACGGGTGCTCACCGACGGCGGCGTCATCGAAGTCCAGCCACACGTCGGAGGGGCGACGGTCGACATGGGAACCCCGCGCTTTGGCTGGAGCGAAATTCCGCTTGCCTATGCGATGGACACGCTTGCCATGCCGGTCGGCTGGGAGGGGCTCGAAGGCCCCGCCGCGGTCAATGTCGGCAATCCGCACATCGTGTTCTTCGTCAAGGATTGCGACGCGGTGGAACTCGACCGGCTCGGCCCGCTGATCGAGCACGATCCGCTGTTCCCCGAGCGCGTGAACGTGAATGTCGCAACCGTCGAAGCCCCAGGCCGCATCCGGCTGCGGGTGTGGGAGCGCGGTGCAGGCCTCACTCGCGCCTGCGGCACGGGTGCCTGCGCCACTGCGGTTGCAGCTGCCCGGCGCGGACTTACCAATCGCGACGTACAGGTGAAGCTGCCCGGTGGCTCGCTCGGCATCTCGTGGCAGGCCGATGGGCGCGTTCTGATGAGCGGCCCTGCCACCGAAAGTTTCCGCGGGACCTTCACCTGGGAGGACTTTGCCCAGGGCGACGCCGCATGAGCCGGCCAGAAGTAATCTCGCTGGGCTGCCGGCTCAACATCGCCGAAAGCGAGCGGATCCGCACAATGCTGGGCGAAGCCGGCGATCTCGTCGTCATCAACAGCTGTGCGGTGACATCGGAAGCCGTGCGGCAGACCCGCCAGGCGATCCGGCGCGCGCGCCGCGCCCGGCCTGATGCGCGGCTGCTGGTGACAGGCTGCGCTGCCGAGGTCGAGCGCGAGCAGCTTGCCGACATGCCCGAGGTCGACGGGTTGGTGGCCAATGTCGCCAAGCTTGATCCGCGCGCCTGGAACCTGCCCGCCGCCCCTGCCCCGATCGCCCGCAGCCGCACGCGCGCCTTCATCGCGGTACAGAATGGCTGCGATCATGCCTGCACCTTCTGCGTGATCCCGAAGGGTCGTGGCGCGAGCCGCTCGCTAGCCATTGCAGATGTACTGCACGAGGTGGAGCTGCACCTTGACCAAGGCGCCAGCGAAGTGGTGCTGACCGGCGTTGATGTCACCAGTTGGGGCCATGACCTGCCTGATTCACCGAAGCTCGGGAAGCTGGTCGGCGCGATCCTGCGTGAGTTCCCGGAATTGTCGCGACTGCGCATGTCATCCCTCGACGGTGTCGAAATCGACGAGGAATTGCTCGAATACTTCGCGGGCGAGCCGCGGCTGATGCCGCATCTGCATCTTTCCTTGCAGCACGGGCATGACCTCATCCTGAAGCGGATGAAGCGGCGCCATCTGCGCCAGGATGCACTGTCACTCGTCAGCCGGCTCAAACACCGGCGCCCCGATCTGGCGGTTGGCGCTGACCTGATTGCCGGCTTCCCGACCGAGGCCGAGGAACACCACCAGGCCAATCTGTCGATCATTCGCGAGCTGGGCATCGTGCATGGCCATGTCTTCCCCTACTCCGCGCGGCCCGGCACCCCGGCGGCGCGGATGCCGCAGCTGGACCCCGCCACGATCCGCCGACGCGCCGCAGAATTGCGCGCGGAACTGGCGGGAGTGAGGCACGCGTGGCTTGAGGCGCATATCGGCAACGAACTGCCCGTGCTCGCTGAAGCCGATGGCACCGGCCACGCCCCCGATTTTGCGCGGGTCGCTGTGCCACATGGCACTCCTGCCGGCCGGATCGCCATGGTAAGGCCAACCCGAATCACGGAAGGACTGCTCGTATGAGCGAGGCGGATACGCCAAAGAAATCCTGGGCCGATCGGCTGTTCGGGGGGTTCCGCAAGACCACCGAGCGGCTGAGCGAAAACCTGACCAGCGTGGTCAGCACGGCCAAGCTCGACGATGCCACGCTCGATAGCGTGGAAGACGCATTGATCATGTCGGACCTTGGCCCCTCGGCTGCGGCGCGTATCCGCGAACGCCTGAGAGAGAAACGCTTCGGCCTCGAGATCAGCGAGCGAGAGCTCAAGCAGGCGGTCGCTGACGAGATCGCGGAAATCCTGCGGCCGGTGGCAAAGCCGCTCGAGATCACGGCCTTCCCGCGCCCGCAGGTGATCCTCGTGATTGGCGTCAATGGCAGCGGCAAGACCACCACGATCGCCAAACTGGCGCATCTGTTCCAGGAAGACGATTACGGTGTGATGCTGGCGGCCGGCGACACCTTCCGCGCCGCCGCCATCGGCCAGCTGGCGACGTGGGCGGAGCGGATCAACGTGCCGATCGTACGCGGACCTGAAGGCGGCGATCCCGCCAGCGTGGTGTTCGACGCGGTCAAGGCGGCGACTGACAAGGGCATCGATGCACTGATCGTCGACACTGCGGGCCGGTTGCAGAACAAGCGCGAACTGATGGATGAACTGGCCAAGATCCGCCGCGTGCTCGGCCGGCTCAACCCGGAAGCGCCGCACGATGTGGTGCTGGTACTCGATGCCACCAACGGCCAGAACGCGCTGTCGCAGATCGACGTGTTCAAGGAAGTGGCGGGCGTGACCGGCCTGATCATGACCAAGCTTGACGGGACCGCGCGCGGCGGTGTGCTGGTGGCAGCGGCCGAACAATACGGATTGCCAATCCATGCTATCGGCGTCGGCGAGAAGATTGACGATTTGCGCCCGTTCGACCCTGACCTGGTCGCACGGGTCATTGCAGGAGTGGCATGATGTCCGCAGCTGACAACAAGCCGAAGGGCTCGGGCTGGCTCAATGTCGCGGTCGATTACGGGCCGCTGCTGGTGTTCCTG
>JBMSNZ010000079.1:0-10046 GCA_049421965.1 Erythrobacter sp. | reverse complement strand
GAATGTTCGCGCACAACGCCTATGGCGCGTGCCTTGAGGACCTACTCTGAACATTGGAACGATGGTAGCGGAGGAGGCGCTATAACTTTCGTCTCAGGCAATTTCAGAGCGTCTCCAACTACTCTGTAAAATCAGCAATTTATCTTGTAACGTGTTCGCGGTCGGTCGCCCTGAATCGCCTGAATTCCCGCTGAAATGTGGGAACGATTGTGGGACCAAATACCCCTGATTTTGGCGGTATGAATCCCTGACAGGGACTCGAACCTGATGGCGCTGACAGTATTGAAAGTGAAGAATGCGAAGCCCGGTCGCCATGTCGATGGGAGGGGCTTGTGCTTGGTCGTGAAGCCCAGCGGCGCGCGCACCTGGGTGCTGCGCATGCAGTTGAATGGCCAACGCCGCGACTACGGGCTGGGATCGGCACATGATGTCTCGCTGGCCGATGCCAGAACAGCGGCCGCGGAATTGCGCCGCCAGGTTCGTGACGGTTTCGACCCTGTTGCCGAGCGGCGCAAGGCCCGGAAGATCATTCCGACCTTCGAAGCCGCTACCCGCACCTGCCATGAAACCCTGGGTGACGGCTGGAAGGATGGGCATCATGCCCGCTGGTTATCCGGTTTCGAGCGCCACCTTTTTCCGCGCATCGGCAAGAAGCCGGTCGATAAAGTGGACAGCGCATGCGTCGTCGAGGCGCTGTCGCCGATATGGCTGGAGATACCGGAAACAGCGCGGCGCTTGCTCCAGCGCATCGGCGTGGTGCTCGATTTCGCGCATGTGAAAGGCTGGGTGCCGGAAGAGGTCTCGTTGCGTTCGGTGCGCAAGGGCCTGCCGCGCCAGAACGACAAACGCGGGCACATGGAGGCCATGCCCTATGCCGATGTCCCGGCGCTGATGCGGAAGCTTGCCGCCGCGTCCCCAACGACCGGACGCGATGCCCTGCGCTTCACTATCTACAACGCCGTGCGGTCCAACGAGACGCGCCTTGCAGTATGGACCGAGTTCGACCTGGAAAATGCGGTATGGACCATTCCCGCCGAACGGATGAAGGCTGGCGAAACCCACGTCGTGCCGCTTTCGGTGCCGGTTGTGGTACTGCTGCGCAAACGCTGGAATGAGCGAACCAGTGATATTGGCTTGGTCTTTTCCAATGATGGCAAGAAGCCCATCAGCGACATGACCATGACCAAGCTGCTGCGCGACGATGGCTTTGCCAGCATCACCGTACACGGTTTCCGGTCCACTTTCACGGACTGGGCCGCCGAATGCACCGACTTCCCCAAGGAGGTTGCTGACAAGGCCCTCGCCCACAAGCTGCCCAACAAGGTCGAAGCCGCCTACCGCCGAACCGATTTCTTCGCGAAGCGCCGCAGCTTGATGAAGCAATGGGCGGATTATCTGGGCAATTGTACCCCGGCCGCAGATCGGGTGGCAGTCGAACCTATTCCGGCCCGCGCTGCCGCATGATCAATTCGTGCAGACTGACAGTCATGATGCGGGTCGACTTGCCAAGCTTGATGGCCTCGATCTCGCCCGACGCAATCAGTTCGTAGAGCTTGGTGCGACCGACGCCGATCATGCGGGCTGCGTCGTTGACCTTAACGCAGATCGGCTCGACCGGGGGCGGCGGTTTCACTGTGTCGCACCCTCATTCCGATATGAGGCCGGATCATCGATCCAGCAATTGACGGCGGATTCCCGCCAGCCCGCGCCGTGCACGCTGATCTTCACCTGGGACGGGAAAGTTCCCTCGGCGATCTTGCGATACATGGTGGATCGGGACAGCCCGGTTCGAGCGAGGACGGTCTTCAGGCGGATGATCTTGTCAGAGTTGGACATGGGACTTGCTTCCATTCGTTGGCAGTTACTGGTGCCCCCTGACCCAAGAATTTCGCCAGAAGGCATCAAGCGCAACAAAATTCGCCGTCTCTGGTATGGCCATCGCAAGAGCGGATAGAATAACTTGCGGAAGGATGGAAACGGATACGGAAGAGCAGAGAAGACAACGGACGCAAGCACCGGGTGCCTTCAGGCCGAGTTTCTGTGAGGTGATCGGAGCCGACGCGGTGTTAAGTTGGGAAATCTGCGCACAAGCGGCGGATATTTGCGTCACACCGAGCGACGTTTGCGCGCGAATCGGCAGAAGGCAGACGGTTCGTGTTGAGGCCGCGATGCTACAGCGAGATGTCCTTACCAATTAAGACTAGGGGTCCAGATTTGCGGTCATTGTGCTTAGCAGAAGCCGCACGGTTGCAATCTCTTCTATTGAAAAGCCTGCGAGCAATCGCTCGTAAATGGTGTCCGCCTCTTCGCGCAACGAAGGGAGTATGCTCACTGCCTTGGGCAGCAGGTGCAGCGTCCACACCCGGCGATTGCCTTCAACGGCGCGGCGCTCGACATATTCTGCTTTTTCAAGTTGGTCGATGACATGGCCGACGCTGGCGCGCTCCAGTTCGAGGCTTTTCGCAAGCTCGGTCTGGGTGAGGCCGGGGGTGCGGAAGATATAGGCGAGTGCGCGCCATTGGGTGCGAGTCAGGCCGAACTTGGCGGTCGAGGCGTCGAACAGGCGGCGGAGCTTGCGCGGCACTTCCTCGACGAGGAACACCAGCTCGTCGGCATCGGTCACATAGCTTTGTTCGGCCCGCTGCTTTGTCATCGGCCAGACCCTTAGACGCAATTTCCGGCTTAGAACAGCCTTTACTGTAAGATATCTTACAGTATGATGTCTTCATGACGAATCCTCCTGTCACTCTTTCCGGTCATTCCGGCCATGCGATCGCCGCCCTGATCGAAGGGTCCGAGCGCGGCATGCCAGTGCTGCTCGCTCATGGCGGCGGTCAAACCAAGCGCGCCTGGAAGAGAGTGGCTGCCCTACTGGCCGAGAATGGCTTTCGCGCGATTGCGCTCGATCTGCGCGGCCATGGCGATAGCGCCTGGGCCGAGGATGGCGCTTATGACATTGTCGATTTTGCCGGCGATTTGATCGCCATCGCGGGGTCGTTGGGTCGCAAGCCCGCGCTCATCGGCGCGTCACTTGGCGGATTGGCCGGGATCATGGCGGAGGGTGAGGTCGCCACCGGCAGCTTCGCCTCGCTGACCCTTGTGGACATTACGCCGCAAATGGAAGCGGGCGGGGTGGCGCGGGTGGTCGGCTTCATGGCGGCGCACGCCCGCGAAGGCTTTGCTTCACCCGAAGAGGCGGCACGGGTGATCTCCGAGTATCTTCCGCAACGACCCAGCCGCAAAGCGTCGTCAGGCCTCGCCCACTATCTACGGCAGAAGGCCAATGGCCGCTATTACTGGCATTGGGATCCGGCCTTTATTGACGGCATCATGCGCCGCCATGCCGAGCGCGGAGACAGCAGCGACTATGGGCGCACCGAACTGGGCGAAGCGGCATCGCGGCTTGCGCTTCCTGTCCATCTAATCCGCGGAGGATCGAGCGACCTTGTTTCGCCCGAAGCGGTCGCACATTTCCGCGACTTGGTGCCACACGCCGAATATAGCGACATCGCCGATGCGACGCACATGGTGGTCGGCGATCAGAACGATGCCTTTGGCGATGCGATCCTAGATTTTCTGGTGCGGATGCACGGAAAAGGGATCGCGGCATGAGCGAGCAGGCAGCGCTAATGGACATCGAGCAGCTGCGCGCAATGCTGTTGATTGCGCCTTTCCACCAATGGCTGGGTCTGGAGATTGCCGCGCTCACCGAAAACGCGCTGACTCTCGAAATGCCCTGGCGGGATGAGATCGTTTCCAACCCGATGATCGGCTCGGCGCATGGCGGCATCCTCTCGGCGCTGATCGATCTGACCGGACTCTACACGATCAACGCGCTGGGCGGATCGGCGCGCGCCACCGCCGACATGCGGGTCGATTTCCATCGTCCGGCGACATCGGGACCGCTGCGCGCGATCGGACGGGTGGTGAAACTGGGTAAGCAATTAAGCGTCGCGGAAACCCGGATCGAGGATGCCGAGGGCAGGCTGTTGGCGAGTGGGCGCGGCGCCTATGTCGGTTAGGAGCGCCTTCCCGCTGGCGGTTCTTGGCCTCTCGGCCTGCGCGTCAGTTCCCGATACCGGGGCCAGACCGGCAATGCAGACCGCCGAGACGGTGGCTGCCAGCCAGACGCTCGCGCCGCGTGGCATTGGCATCTGGCCGCCCGATCAATGGTGGCGGCGGGCGGGCGATCCGCAACTGACCGCGCTGATCGAAGAGGGACTGGCCAATGCGCCGCAGGTCGCTGTGGCAGTTGCGCGAATCCGCCGCGCTGAGGCCGAAGCGCAACGCACCGGCGCGGCGCGACTGCCTTCGGTTGGCGCTGAGGCGGAAGGTGGCATGCGGCGGCAAAGCGGTAGTTTTGGCATACCCTCCCAATTCCTCCCCGGCGGTTGGACCGACTACGGGCAGGCCTCGCTGAGTTTCGGCTATGACCTTGACCTTTGGGGCCGGAACCGGGCCGCGCTCGCCGCTGCGACGTCTGAATTGCGTGCGGCGACACTTGATGCTGCGCAGGCAAGGCTGATGCTGTCGGTCGCGATAACCGCCGCCTATGCCGAATTGGGTCGCGCCCACCGCGAACGCGACAATGCAGAAGCGGTGCTAACCAACCGACGGGCGACGCGCGACCTTGTGGCGCAGCGCGAGCGCAACGGCCTCGACAATCGCGCCAGTCTGCGCCTCGCCGATGTCGAAGTCGCAAGCGCGGAGCAGACGCTCGCTGGCGCCGAAGAGACCATACTTATTCGCCGCAACCAGCTTGTCGCGCTTGTCGGCGCGGGGCCGGATCGCGGGCTGACGATCACCCGTCCACCGCTTTCGCCTTCAACGCCCGCCGGTGTTCCCGAAGGCCTGACCACCGATTTACTTGGCAGGCGGCCCGATATTGTCGCGGCGCGCGAACGGGTTGAAGCGGCGGCTGCGAAGATCGAGCAGGCGCGAGCGGGCTTCTACCCGTCGATCAACTTGCGCGCGCTGATCGGCTTGCAGGCACTGGGCTTTGGCAATCTCGTCGATTCGCAATCGGTCTTCGGTGCGCTCGGCCCTGCAATCAGCTTGCCAATCTTCGATGGCGGCGGGCTAAAGGCGCAATATCGCGGCGCGACTGCCGCTTATGACGAGGCGGTTGCCAATTATAACCAGACAGTGATCACAGCCTTTCAGCTGGTTGCCGACGCGGAGACCCAGCGCGATGCGGCGGACAAACGGTTGGAAGCCGCGCGCGCTGCCCTTGCGGCGAGCGAGGATGCGCTTGGGCTGCTGCGCCAGCGTTACGAAGCGGGGCTGGCGAGCTATCTCGATGTTCTTGCCAGCGAGCGCGGGGTGCAGGAACTGCGCCTCGCTGTCATCGCCCTTGAAACCAACGAACGCGGCGCGACGCTGGCGACGATCCGCGCGCTTGGCGGCGGGTTCGACGCGCGTCAAACGCCCCCAGCAGGAAAAGCCGACCGATGACCGACGCAACAGACACAGTCCCCGCCGTCGATCCGGAGGTTTCCGCTTCCCGCAGAGCAACGCGCAAGAAGTGGCTGCGGCGGCTAGTCGTCATGCTGGCGATTGTTGGCGTCGGCTGGGCTGCCTGGTACTATCTGGTCGCCCGCAACCATGTCAGCACCGACAATGCCTATGTGAACGCGCAAATGGCGCTGGTCACGCCGCTTGTTGCCGGTTCGGCTATTGCAGTGCTGGTTGAAGACACGCAGCAAGTGAAGGCGGGCGACGTGCTGGTCCGGCTCGATCAGGCGAATGCAAAGATTGCTGTCGCACAGGCCGAGGCCGACCTTGCTGCCGCGCGCCGCCGGTTCGGCCAAACGGTCGCGACCAATAGCGCGTTATCGGCGCAGGTCGACAGCTCCAGCGCCGGTCTGCTTCAGGCCCAGGCGCTGCTGCGGACAGCACAGGCAGAGTTCGATAAGGGCCGGATCGACTTGCAGCGCCGCGAGGCGGTCGCCGCCAGCGGAGCGGTTTCGGGCGAGGAACTGACACAGGCGCGCAGGTCTTTTGCCACCGCCAGCGCTGCGCTCGACGCCGCGCGCGGCGGGATATCCGAAGTCGCTTCGGCCCGCCGCGTGGCGCAAGGCCAGCTTGCGGCCAACGACGCACTCGTGCGCGGTTCGAGCGTCGATACCGACCCTGCCGTGCGCGCTGCCAGAGCGCGGCTCGATGCGGCATTGCTCGATCTTCAGCGCACCGAAATCCGCGCTCCTATTTCGGGCGTGGTCAGCCGCCTGCAGGTGCAGATTGGCCAACGCCTCAATCCCGGCCAAACGATCATGACCATTGTCCCGCTCGAAAGGCTCTATGTCGATGCCAATTTCAAGGAAAGCCAGCTCGGCCGCGTCCGCATCGGTATGCCGGTCGAGCTGACCTCTGACCTCTATGGCGGAGATGTGGTCTATCGCGGCAAAGTCGTCGGACTGGCAGGCGGCACCGGCTCCTCGATGGCGGTGATCCCGGCACAGAACGCCACGGGCAACTGGATCAAGACCGTTCAGCGCTTGCCGGTACGGATCGAACTCGATCCCGCCGAACTGCGCCAACACCCGTTGCGCGTCGGGCTGTCGATGGAAGTCGAAATCGATGTTTCGGGGAAGTGACGGAAGATGACAGCGGTGGCGGCCGCCTATAGCGGACTGTCTCCGTCGCAGCGCTTGATTGCGGCGATTGCACTCGCCTTTGCCAATTTCATGGTCATCCTCGACCTGACCATTGCCAATGTCGCCGTGCCGCATATCGCGAGCAGCCTTGGCATCACGCTGGAGCAAGGCACCTGGATCATCACCTCCTATGCCGTTGCCGAAGCCATTTGTGTGCCATTGACGGGATGGATGGCAGGCCGGTTCGGTTCGGTCCGAACCTTCATGGCCAGTATGCTAGGCTTCGGTGCCTTCTCCTTCCTCTGCGGCATTTCGGTATCGCTTGAAATGCTGGTCATCTGCCGGATCGGCCAGGGGATCGTCGGTGCATTCATGATGCCCCTGTCGCAAACACTGCTGCTCAAGGTGTTCCCGCCGGACAAGCAGAATTACGCGATGGGCCTTTGGGCCGTCACGACGCTGCTGGCCCCGGCCCTAGGCCCGATCTTCGGTGGCTATCTGACCGACAATTACAGCTGGCACTGGATATTCCTGATCAATATCCCTGTCGTGCTGCTGTGCCTTTTTGCCTGCTGGCGGCTTGTCCGTCCGCTGGAAACCGAGCGCAGTATCCTTCCGGTCGATGTCATCGGTCTTGTGCTTCTCATCTTTGCGGTCGGCTGTCTCCAGCTTGTTCTCGATCTAGGGCGGACGCATGACTGGTTTGGCGATCCGATGATTGTCGCGCTCACCGTCGTCTCGGTTATTTCGTTCCTGTTTTTTGTCATATGGGAGCTGACGGAGGATCACCCGATCGTCGATCTGCGCGTATTGCGGCATCGCGGCCTTAGCATCAGCCTGCTTGCTCTCGGCATCAGTTTTGGCGCCTACTTCGCCGGGTTTGTGATCGTGCCGCAATGGCAACAAGCATGGCTTGGCTACACCGCGACGCAAGCTGGCATGTCTTCCTCGTTTACCGCCATTGCCGCCTTGCTGACGGCCCCCCTTGTTGCGATGCTGGCTCCGCGCTTCGATCCGCGTCTGCTTGTCTCCGGCGGCATCGTCTGGCTCGCGGCGCTGGCGCTCACCCGGACATTCTGGACCACCGATTCCGATTTCTGGACACTGACCATCCCGCAATTCGTGCAGGGACTGGGCATGACCTTTTTCATGATCCCGCTTATCGGCCTTACGCTCAACACGGTGGAAGAGCATGAGGTCGCTTCCGCTGCTGGCCTCCAAAGCTTTGTGCGAACCATCGCCACGGCTTTTGCTACGTCGGTATCGTTGACATATTGGGGCGATACCCAGCGCGCCGCGCGCAACGATGTTGTCGGCGCGCTTCAGCCGGAAGCAGTGCAAACGCAGTTGTCTGGCATGGGGTTCTCACCCGAACAGGTCCGCCAAGTGCTGAGCAACATGGTCGAAATGGAGGCGACCACGCTCGCAGTCATTCACGTCTTCTGGGCAACCTCCGCCATGCTTCTCATCGCCGCCGCCCTGATCTGGCTAGCCCCACGCCCGAAGAAGTCGGGAGGCATGACGATGGGACATTGAATATGCAGCGACCGTCGCAACGGTCACGTTTCGCTCTCCGACTCAAACGCGCGCTTCCCTTTACGCTTCCAGAGCAGCAACGCTTGCTCGCGTTCGTCGCCGCGCAGCTTGGCCGCGACCGTGAGGAACGCGCCGTAGAGCGTGGCACGGTCATCGTCGGTCAGCTCGACCAGACCGGCCTTTACAACCAGCCCGCCCAGCTCAATCAGTTGCCGCGTGCGTTCGCGCCGCTTGATATGCCATTCGCGCATGTCGGTCCGCGCCTTTCGCGCTTCAAGCCGATGCCGTGCCGCTGTCATTCGTGCGAGCGCTGTCCGGCTGGCTCGCAGCTCCGTCATCGCGTTTGCGCGCGGCCCCTTGAAAGAAGGTCGCGCCGCGTTTGCGCCAGCTCTCCTTTCGCGCGGCGTCACTGTTTCCGGCAATATCGAGTAATGCGCCCGCCAGCGTTTCTGCATCGGTGGCATCGGCTCCGGTCGCTATGACCAGTTCGCCAAGTTGAAGGACGCGGCGTTCCTTGAGTTGCTTTGCTCTTTCGGCAAGCGCCTTCAGTTCCGAATCAATATCCCTTGGTTTGCGCATCTTCTGTCTCCTGTTCGAGGTGATGCGCCCATCATAATATCGCGCCGCGCCATATGCTGTAGAGTTGCCGAGACACTCTGACACCACCTAGTCCCGAGCAGGATTTTATCATGGGAGGGCGCGCTTATACGTCGTGCCGACGTCGCGCTCATGGCGTAGATGGATTGCCGTCATGGCGATCTTCCACCTCTCCGTCAAAGTCATCAGCCGGTCGAGCGGGCGCAGCGCTGTGGCCGCAGCAGCCTATCGCGGCGGCGAAAGGCTGCACGACGAGCGCCTCGACCGCGACCATGACTTCACCAACAAGGACGGGGTCATCTATTCCGAAGTGCTGTTGCCCGAGGGCGCACCGGAGGAATTCGCCGACAGGGAAAAGCTCTGGAACGCGGTCGAGGCTGCCGAGAAGCGTAAGGACGCGCAGCTCTCCCGTGAGGTCGAATTCGCCATTCCGCGCGAGCTGACCAAGGAACAGGGCATCGAACTGGCGCGCGAATTCGCCGAGGCCGAATTCGTCGGAAAGGGCATGATTGCCGACCTCAATGTCCATTGGGATATCGGCGCGGACGGCCAGCCCAAACCCCACGCCCATGTCATGCTCACCATGCGCGAGGTCGGCAAAGACGGGTTCGGCGCGAAGGTGCGCGACTGGAACAAGGCTGAACTGGTCGAGCAGTGGCGCGAGCGCTGGGCCGACCACGTCAATCAGCGCCTGGCCGAACTCGATATCGGCGCGCGGATCGATCACCGCAGCCTTGAAGCGCAGGGCATTGCGCTGGAGCCGCAGGACAAGATCGGCCCCGCCGCTTCGCGAATGGGCGTGCGCGGACTGGAGGCCGAACGGATCGAGGAACATCGCGCGGTCGCGCAGCGCAATGGCGAGCGGATCATTGCCAATCCGGCTGTCGCACTGGACGCGATCACGCACCAACAGGCGACGTTCACGCCCCGCGACCTTGCCATGTTCGTGCATCGGCACAGCGATGGGAAAGAGCAGTTCGACCTGGCCATGAGCGCGGTGCGCGGTTCGTCCGACCTGATCGCGCTGGGCAAGGACGGACGCGGCGAAGAGCGCTTCACTTCCCGGCAGATGATCGAGACCGAACAGCGGCTCGGGCGCGCAACGGAATTGCTGGCGGAGCGCGAACGGCATCGGGTCGAAGATCATGGCCGGGAAGGCGCGCTGGCGCGCGCTGCGGCAGAAGTCCAGGTCGTAGAAGTCGAAGTCGAAGCGGGCATCGAACGCGACGCCGGCCCTGGCGAGGGTGTCCGCGCGCGCCGCGAGGAAGACGACGAGCACGACGAGCCATCCGGGGATGTGGCCGAGCCAGCCGAGCA
>JBMSNZ010000078.1:0-10147 GCA_049421965.1 Erythrobacter sp. | reverse complement strand
GGTGCGCAAGGACGGCCCGTTCGAGGATCGCGGTGTGCGCGACCTGCCGAAGCTGCTCGATCCCGGTGATGTGCTGGTGTTCAACGACACGCGGGTGATCCCCGCGCAGCTCGAAGGGCGCAGGGCGAGCGGCGAGGCGAAAATCGGCGCGACGCTGCACAAGCGCGAGGACTTGCGCCGCTGGATCGCCTTCATCCGCAATGCCAAACGGCTGAAGGAAGGGGACCAGCTGGTGTTCGGCGGCGGGGTGACCGCGATTGCCGAAGCCCGCCATGCTGATGGCAGCTTCACTCTGCTGTTTGAGGGCGAGGAGCCCGTCGAAGTGCTGCTCGACCGCGCCGGAACCATGCCATTGCCGCCCTATATCGCGCAGCGGCGCGGCGTGGATGCGCAGGACCGCGAGGACTACCAGACAATGTTCGCGCAGCAGGACGGCGCGGTTGCCGCACCCACCGCTTCGCTGCACTTCACCCAGCGGCTGGTCGATGCGATCGATGCCGCCGGGATCCGGCGGGAGATGCTGACGCTGCATGTCGGCGCGGGGACCTTTCTGCCGGTAAAGGCGGAAGACACCGACGACCACCGGATGCACGCGGAATGGGGGCGGATCACGCCCGAAGTGGCCGACCGGCTTAACGCCGCGCGCGCGGCGGGGGGGCGGATCATCGCAGTGGGCACGACATCGCTGCGGCTGCTGGAAAGCGCGGCGCGGCCCGATCGCACGATCGCGCCGTTCGAAGGCGATACCGCGATCTTCATCACGCCGGGCTATCGCTTCAACGGGGTCGACGGGTTGATGACCAATTTCCATCTGCCCAAGTCCACGCTGATGATGCTGGTCAGTGCGCTGATGGGTCGCGAGCGCATGATGGCAGCCTATGCCCATGCGATTGCCGCGGAATACCGCTTCTATTCCTATGGTGACTCCTCGCTGCTCTTGCCCTAGATCAGTTGCAATGAACGAACCTATTCTTGAGCTGCACGCGCTCAGCAAGACTTATTCCGGCGGGCTCAAGGCGCTCGACAATGTCGATCTTTCCGTCCGCAAGGGCGAGATCTTCGCGCTGCTGGGCCCCAATGGCGCGGGCAAGACCACGCTGATTGGCGCGGTGTGCGGGCTGGTGCGGCCGACCGGCGGCACAATCCGCGCTTTCGGGCACGACATGGCTACCCACTGGCGCGAGGCGCGGCGGCGGATCGGGCTGGTGCCGCAGGAACTCAGCACCGACATGTTCGAGCCGGTGATCAACGCGGTAAGCTATTCGCGCGGGCTGTTCGGGCTGGCGCCTGACCGCGCGCGGATCGAGGAAATCCTGCGCTCGCTGAGCCTGTGGGACAAGCGCAACGACCGGATCATGGCGCTTTCGGGCGGGATGAAGCGGCGCGTGCTGATCGCCAAGGCGCTGGCGTATGAGCCCGACCTGCTGTTTCTCGACGAACCGACCGCCGGGGTCGATGTCGAACTGCGCAAGAGCATGTGGGCGATCATTGGCGAGATGCGCGAACGCGGCGTCACCATCATCCTCACCACCCATTACATCGAGGAGGCGCAGGAAATGGCCGACCGGGTGGGCATCATCAATCAGGGCCGGATCATCATGGTCGAGGAAAAGGCCGCGATGATGGCCAAGCTGGGCCGTACCGAGGCGCATATCGCGCTGGCCGCGCCGCTGCACGAGCTACCACCTGCCATTGCGGCTTTCCCGGTCGAGCTCGAGAACGGCGGCACATCGCTGCGCTATCGCGGCGGCGACGGCACCGGCAAGGGCAAGGCCGAAGTGGCTGAACTGACCAAGGCGCTGACCCGCGCCGGGATCGACTACACAGGCATCGATACGCGCGAGAGCACGCTGGAGGAAATCTTCGTGTCGCTGCTCGGGCAAGAAAGGGCCGCAGCATGATCCAGTGGCGTTCCACCTGGTCGATCTACAAGCGTGAACTGGTGCGTTTCCTGCGCACCGCGTTCCAGTCGGTGCTGGCACCGGTTCTGACCACCTCGCTCTATTTCATCGTCTTCGGCGCGGCGATTGGCGGGCGCATGCCGGCGCTGGGGGGTGTCGACTATGGCGCTTTCATCATCCCCGGCCTGCTGATGCTCACCCTGCTGGGCGAGACGACCAGCAATTCGAGCTTCGGCATCTATATGCCGCGTTTTACCGGCACGATCTATGAACTGCTCAGCGCGCCGGTGGGCGTGGCTGAAACGCTGATCGGCTTCGTTGGTGCGGCGGCAACCAAGAGCCTCATCCTTGCCGCGATCATCCTCGTCACCGCGCGGCTGTTCGTCGATTATTCGATCGCCCACCCGCTGCTGGCGCTCGTCTATATCGTGCTGGTGGCCGCCGCCTTCAGCCTGTTCGGCTTTATCCTCGGCATCTGGGCCGACAATTTCGAGAAGCTCGGGATCATCCCGATGCTGTTCCTGACGCCGCTCACCTTCCTGGGCGGCACCTTCTATTCGATCGACATGCTGCCCCAGCCGTGGGACACGATCGCGCTGTTCAACCCGATCGTCTATCTGGTCAGTGGTCTGCGCTGGACATTTTACGGCAGCGCCGATGTCGATATCGCCACCAGCTTCGCGATCACGCTCGGCTTCCTCGCGGTGTGTGTCGCGATCATCGCCTATATCTTCCGGACAGGCTGGCGCCTGCGCGCCTGACGGGGCGTGTCAAGCTTGCGACAGGCTGTTCATCGCCCGTCATAACCCGTTGATCGAATGACATTTTCCTGTCGAAGCCATTCATTCTGACGACAGGCATGGCGGTCCATCTGGTGCCAGCCCGAAACTGCGGGCGAACAATCAGGATGGAACAATGAAACAAGCAACCATGGCTGCAACGGCAGCAATCGTCGCCTCTCTCGGCTTTGCCACCCCTGCCATGGCCCAGGACGAAGCGGCCAAGGCGGAAGTCTTCGTCGGCGCATCGGCCGGCTACCATGACATCGGTGCCGGCTTCGAAGGCGATGACGGCGGTATCTACGGCGCCGTGGCCGGGGTCGACTTCCCGGTTGGTGAGAGCCTGTTCCTGGGCGCGGAAGGCAATTACCACCTCGGCGATGGCGTTATCGACAACGAATATGGCGTCGCCGCGCGCGCCGGCGTGCGCCTGGGCGGCAATTCCAAGCTCTATGTGAAGGGCGGCTACCAGGAAGTCGATTTCGACCTCGTCAGCATCCTTGGCGGCAACCCGCCTCCGGGCGCGGATGACACCGATGGCGATTACATCGTGGGCGTGGGCGCCGATATCGGCCTCGGCGCTTCGCCGGTGAAGCTGCGGCTCAACGCCGATACGATCGGCTTCGATTCGACCCGGCTCACCGCGGGCGTGCTGTTCGCCTTCTAAGCGCGTTCAGCGCCAAATCGCAGCGGGGTCGGCCCTTGCGGGTCGGCCCCGTTTTCGTTGTTGGCCGCCAGATGGTGACAGCGCGCAGTTGCGGCGCTAGGCGCCGGGGCCAATGACGCATCGCTTCACATTCACGATCCACGCCACTGACGGCAAGGCGCGCACCGGCAGCATCGCGATGCAGCGCGGCGAGATCCGCACGCCCGCCTTCATGCCGGTGGGCACTGCTGCGACGGTAAAGGCGATGAAGCCAGAAAGCGTGCGGGCGACCGGTGCCGACATCATTCTGGGCAATACCTATCACCTGATGCTGCGCCCGGGGGCAGAGCGCGTGGCGCGACTGGGCGGGCTGCACCGCTTCATGAACTGGCCGCGCCCGATCCTCACCGACAGCGGCGGCTACCAGGTGATGAGCCTGTCCGAACTGCGCAAGCTGACCGAACAGGGCGTCGAATTCCGCAGCCATATCGACGGCTCGCGCCACATGCTCACGCCCGAACGTTCGATGGAAATCCAGCGTCTGCTCGGCTCCGACATCGTCATGGCGTTCGACGAATGCCCGCGCGCCGACCAGCCGCGTGATGTGATCGCGCAGTCGATGGAACTGTCGATGCGCTGGGCACGGCGCAGCCGCGACGGGTTCGACAGCGGCGGGGAGCACGCCAGCCGCGCCGCGCTGTTCGGCATCCAGCAGGGCGCGCTCGATGAGGACCTGCGCCGGATCAGCGCGGAAAAACTGATCGAGATCGGCTTTGACGGCTATGCCGTGGGCGGGCTGGCGGTGGGCGAGGGGCAGGAAGCGATGTTCGCCACGCTCGATTTCGCGCCCGGCATGCTGCCGCAGGACAAGCCGCGCTATCTGATGGGGGTAGGCAAGCCCGACGATCTGGTGGGCGCGGTCGAGCGCGGGATCGACATGTTCGATTGCGTGCTGCCCACCCGTTCAGGCCGCAACGGTCAGGCCTTCACCTGGGCGGGGCCGCTCAATTTGCGCAATGCGCGCCATACGGAAGATACCGCGCCCCTGTGCGATCGCTGCAGCTGCCCGACCTGTGCGAGCTATTCGCGCGCCTATCTGCACCATCTGCAGAAATCGGGCGAGATCCTGGGCGCGATGCTGGTGACCGAGCACAACCTCGCCTTCTACCAGCAGCTTATGCAGGCGATGCGCGGCGCGATCGCGGGAGGGAGATTTGCGGCTTTCGCGGCGGATTTCCGGCGGGAGTATCTCGTGTAAGAACGGCGAGCAGGCCGCTTTGTTTGCGGATCAACAGGCATCTGCTATCCTAAAATGATGGTCAGGTCTGCAGTCGCCTATCTCTGCCATGGAAATTTGGTTGTCGCCCCGATCGTGCATACTACCGACGGCGTTGGCGTCGAGGTCGATCCCATCGTCATTGAGGAAATTGATGCCGTTAGCGTGGCCGGCGCGCTGACTGGCGCGCTGAGGCACTCGGATCGGATCATACCTCATCCTGCCCAGGTTGAGTGGAAGGATATCTTCAAGCCCTTTCTGAAGGCTGTCGGTGTCCGAAGCTACAAGTCTTTCATGGCGAGCGCCAAGCGCATCGAGATCGTGCTCGACGGCGATTGGTTCGTGCTGGTCCCGCAGGAAAACCTGGGTAGCAGCAAGGGTTTCGCAGCGATCCCGGATGCCGAGATCCGCTTTCCCGGAACCGATATCGACGGCATGACCCGGTGCTTGCTCAAGTTGATCGAAGGCTGACGCTCGCAGCTGTCCCGGAACGACAAACCCTCAAAACGATCCACACCGGCGAGTTCCCCGCGCCCCAACGGAAAAGGGCGGCCCCGAAAGGCCGCCCTCTTGCTTGATCGAATTATCTGGGATCAGCGCGAATAGAATTCGACGACCAGGTTCGGTTCCATGGTCACCGGATAGGGCACTTCGTCCAGCTTCGGCACGCGGGTGAAGGTCACCTTCGCGTTGCCATCGGGCGAGACATAGTCAGGGATGTCGCGCTCGGGCAGGCTCTGCGCCTCGATCACCAGCGCCATTTCCTGCGCCTTCTTGCCCAGGCTGATCACGTCGCCCACGGCCACGCGGCGGCTGGCGATGTTGCACTTCACGCCGTTCACATAGACGTGGCCATGCGACACGACCTGGCGGGCCGCGAAGATGGTGGGCGCGAACTTGGCGCGATAGACCACCATGTCGAGCCGCTGCTCGAGCAGGCCGATCAGGTTCTGGCCGGTGTCGCCCTTCATCCGGGCGGCTTCCTGGTAGGTGCGCTTGAACTGCTTCTCGGTCACATCGCCGTAATAGCCCTTCAGCTTCTGCTTGGCGCGCAGCTGCAGACCGAAGTCGGACATCTTGCCCTTGCGGCGCTGGCCGTGCTGGCCGGGGCCATATTCGCGGCGGTTTACAGGGCTCTTCGGGCGGCCCCAGATGTTCTCGCCCATGCGGCGGTCGATCTTGTACTTGGCGGAAGTGCGCTTCGACATGAGTCGTATCCTTCAATCTGCTGGGCTGCCCCAGTGGCAACCTTCAACCCGGCATCGCACCGCTGGACCATTCATCCAGCGCGGCCACCGCTTCACCGGGGTACGGGGCCAATCGCGAAGGCGCGCGCATAGCAGGATTGCACGCCAGGTCAAGCCGGGCGTGACGCGTTCACGCGCCCCCTCGACAAACCTGCGGCAAGCCGCCACAGGGCGCGGCATGAGCGAGACGATCAACCTGCCTGACAGCTGTGCCACCATGGAAGAGGTGCGCGCGGGCGTCGATGCAACCGACCGCGAGCTGATGGCGCTGCTCGAACGGCGGTTCGGCTATATGCGGGCTGCGGCGCGCATCAAGCCCACCCGCGAGAGCGTGCGTGACGAGGCGCGCAAAGCCGCGGTGATTGCCGCTGCCGGTGCCGATGCGGCCGCGCGCGGCCTCCCGCGTGAAGCCATCGAAGCGCTGTGGGAACAGCTGGTCGAAGCCTCGATCGCCTATGAATTCGAGGTCTGGGACGCGTCGCGCGCCTGACTGCGTGGGCGATCGAGGAACACCTCCAGCCGCGGCTGCTTGGCCTCCGGCTTGCTAGCCCTGATCGATCGCGCCATCCGCCCGAGCTTGCGGTGCCAGCGCGGCAGCGCCTTTTCCGCCGCGCCGTTCTTGACCGGGCCGCAGGCAAGGAAGCGCACCGGGTCGAACCCGCAGAAGCCCAGCACCTGGCGCTTCCAGCGCTTCACGATCGCGTTGCCATAACCGAAGCGGAGGTAGAGCGGCGGCGTGTCCATCGTGGCGATGACATCGGCTGACCGGCCTTCAAGCAGGCGATCCCACAGCAGGCCGCCGGGCCGATAGGCAAAGGCGAAGCCCGGCAGCAGCACCCGGTCGAGCAGGCCCTTGAGCTCGGCCGGCTCGCTGCCCCACCACATCGGGAACGCAATCGCGAGATGGTCACAGGAGTCGATCGCTGCGGCCAGCCGGTGGAGATCGGGCTCCCATTCGGTCCGCCTGGCATAGCCGTGGCGCAGGTTCGGGCTGAAAGCGAGGTCGCGCAGCGCGATGCGGGTGACGGTCGCATCTTCGGGCAGCGCCGCTGCATAAATGTCGAGCAGGTGTGATGTCAGCCGGTTGGCATCGGGGTGACCGTCAAGCAGCAGCAGGTTCATTGGCAAGGGGTTAGCCGATCATGGCGCGTTCGTCCAAGGATCGTAGCGGCCACTGCCTTCGCTCAATCGCGGCGCGGTGGCCGCTCCAGTGCCGATAGAACGCCGCGCAGTGTGCGCACCTCGAGATGGTTCCAGCCCGGCTTGGTCAGCACGCCGCGCAGCGTGCGCCGGGTCGCATCTGCGCGCTCTTCGGGGCGGAAGAAGCCCTTGGGCTCAAGCAGGCGCTCGAGATGGGCGATCAGCGCATCGAGTTCATCCTGCGCGGCCGGCGGCAGCAGCTCTTCGAGCGTGGGCTGCACCACCGCCGCCTGTTTCGACCATTCATAAGCGCACAGGATCACCGCCTGGGCGAGGTTGAGCGAGCCGAACTCCGGGTTGATCGGCACAGTCAGGATCGTGCGGGCGAGAGCGACATCCTCGGTTTCCAGCCCCGAGCGTTCGGGGCCGAACAGGATCGCGCTCTTGCCCGGACCGGCGTGTATTGCACGCGCTGCCTCGTCCGGGCCGACCACCGGCTTCGTCACGCCGCGCTTGCGCACCGTTGTGGCATAGACATGGGCGCAATCCGCCACCGCTTCGGCGGTCGTGGCATAGACCCGGGCCTGTTCCAGGATCACGTCTGCCCCGGCAGCGGCCGGGCCGGCGTCGGGATTGGGCCAGCCGTCGCGCGGGGCGACCAGCCGCATCTCGGTCAGCCCGAAATTGAGCATGGCGCGCGCCGCCTTGCCAATGTTCTCGCCCAGCTGCGGCCGCACCAGCACGATTGCCGGCTGTTCAGTCTGCCCCATCGCGCGCCGCTTCCTGCACGGTGCTGGCGAATTCCTCGAAATCCTTCGCTTCGCTGAAATCGCGATAGACCGAGGCGAAGCGGATATAGGCTACGCTATCGATCTGCCGCAGCCCGTCCATCACCATCTCGCCGATTCGCGAGGAGGGCACTTCGGCATCGCCGGCGGTTTCGACCTGACGCTGGATCCCGGAGACGAGCTGGTCGATCCGTTCCTGCTCGACCCCCCGCTTGCGGCAGGCGAGCGCCACCGATTGCTCCAGCTTGCCACGATCGAAAGCCTCGCGCCGATCACCCGACTTGATCACGGTGACTTCGCGCAATTGCACCCGCTCGAAGGTGGTGAAGCGCGCGCCGCAGCTTGAACACTGCCGCCGCCGCCGGATCGAGGAATTGTCCTCGGTCGGGCGACTGTCTTTTACCTGGCTGTCATCGTGGGCGCAGAAAGGGCAGCGCATTCAGAAAGTTATTTCTTCAGTCTTTGATAAAGCGCGAATCCCGCACCGGCGGCAAGGCCCAGTGGCCAGCTGATAACTGGCAGCACTGCGCCGGCGACCGCGCCGATCGCTGCGCCGGTCAGTACCGGCTTGGTCGAGGGATGCTTGACGCCTCCCTTGGCCATTCCCACGATTTCTTCCTTCGTGTCCTGGATCCAGTCGCGCCCTTCGGGTTCATTCTCGGTCATGGTTCAGCTCCCGGGATAGACAGGGAAGGCGGCGCACAGCTCGGACACCCGGCCACGCACGCTTTCCTCGATCTGAGCATCGCCCTCCGGGCCGTTCTTGGCAAGCCCGTCAACGACCTCGGCAATCAGCTTGCCGATCTTGCGGAATTCGGCCGGGCCGAAGCCGCGGGTGGTGCCGGCCGGGGTGCCGAGCCGGATGCCGCTGGTCACGAACGGGCTGCGCGTGTCGTAGGGGATGCCGTTCTTGTTACAGGTAAGCCAGGCGCGATCGAGGCCCTTCTCGGCATCTTTGCCGGTCACGTTTCTCGAAGTGAGGTCGACCAGCATCGAGTGGTTGTCGGTGCCGCCAGACACGATCCGCAGGCCGTTTTCCTCAAGGCTTGCCGCCAGCGCACGGGCATTTTCGACCACGGCATGGGCATAGGCCTTGAATTCAGACTGTAGCGCCTCGCGGAAGGCGACCGCCTTGGCCGCGACGACATGCATCAGCGGGCCGCCCTGCAGGCCCGGGAACACCGCCATGTTGAGCGGCTTGGTCAGTTCCTCGTCATTCCACAGAATGATGCCCGAACGCGGGCCGCGCAGGCTCTTGTGGGTGGTCGAAGTGACCACATGGGCATGCGGGAAGGGTGAGGGATGTGCGCCGCCCGCCACCAGGCCCGAGATATGGCTCATATCGCACAGCAGCCAGGCGCCGACCTCGTCGGCGATCTCGCGGAAGTGCTTGAAATACCACACCCGCGAATAGGCCGTGCCCCCGCAGATGATCAGCTTGGGCTTGTGTTCGCGCGCGGTTGCGGCGACCTCGTCCATGTCGATCCGCTCGTCATCCTTGCGCACGCCGTAGCTGACCGGGTTGAACCATTTGCCGCTCATGTTGACCGGCGAGCCATGGGTGAGGTGCCCGCCCGAATTGAGGTCGAGGCCCATGAAGGTGTCGCCCGGCTGCAGCAGCGCCAGGAATACCGCCTGGTTCATCTGCGAGCCGCTGTTTGGCTGAACATTGGCGAAATTGCAGCCGAACAGCTGCTTGGCACGGTCGATCGCCAGCGTTTCGACCACATCGGCATAGTCACAGCCGCCGTAGTAGCGCTTCCCCGGATAGCCTTCGGCATATTTGTTGGTGAACACGCTGCCGGTAGCTTCGAGCACAGCCTTGGAAGCGATGTTCTCGCTGGCGATCAGCTCGATCTTGTTCTGCTGGCGCTTGAGCTCGTTGGCCACTGCCGCCGCGATTTCCGGATCGGCCTCGGCCAGGCTGTCGTTCCAGAAATGGGCCATGATGTCGGTCGTGGAGGATGGTGCCGTGTTGGTCATTGCAGGGGCTCGATCGTGTCAGTGTCAGAGGGCGGGTTCGAAAGCTTGTCGACGCGGCGCTGGTGGCGGCCACCGGCGAACTCGGTCTCGAGGAATGTCTCGACGCAGGCCTTGGCCATCTCGATGCCGGTCAGCCGCGCGCCGAGCGCGATGCAATTGGCGTCATTGTGTTCGCGCGCCAGCGCCGCAGACAGCGGCTCCGAAACCAGCGCACAGCGCAGCTGCGGGTGGCGGTTCACGCTGATCGAGATGCCGATACCCGATCCGCACAGCGCGATACCGCGCTCAACCGTGCCTTCAGCGACGACTGCGGCCAGCTTGTAGCCATAATCGGGGTAATCGACGCTTTCGCCCGAATGCGGGCCGAGGTCTGCCACTTCATATCCA
>JBMSNZ010000077.1:0-10301 GCA_049421965.1 Erythrobacter sp. | reverse complement strand
CGCTGCCCCCGCTGCGCGCGCCACACCTGCCACAGCACAGCCGGTGCGGCGAGCACCGGATGCCGCTCGCGCCAAGGCGTCAGTTTCACCGGCACGCCGGTGTGGCGCTCGATCTTCCACGCGGCATAGCGCGCTGCACCATCGAATGTGGTGCTGGCCTTGATCAGGCGAAGCACGTTGAGCGCCTTGCCTGCACGGCGGCGCTTGCGCCACCAGCGCAGCACCCGCGCGCGCTCATCCGGCAACATCATCGGGGTGATGGCATCGCCGCGATCCTCGAACGCGAAGGGGATCTGGGCCGCGTTCAGCGCAACCGGCAGCAGGCGCCGGAAATGCTCGAAATTGGTATCGATGATCGAGTTTTCGCGCCCGGGCTTCTCGACCCTGAATTCGGCGCGATAGGTCTCCCTGAACAACGCCGCCCAGTAATACTCGATCGGCCCCGTGCTTGGCCCCAGCGCAACGGCCAGTCGGGCGGCAGTCACCGCCGCTGCCGCAATCGCTGCGACCACATTCTCACGGCTCGCCTCGTCGCGCACCCAGACCAGAGCGCTCGGCTGCACGAAACGCGCCCAGATCGTGGTGTCGAGCAACTCGCCGGCTGCGGCCTCGGCAAAGGTCGCCAGCGCCATGGTGGCGATCTTGGCGCGTAGCGTGTTTGGGCCGTGCTCCCATTCGCGATAGCTGACTCGCGGCCAGATGCGCTCTTGCTGGGTACCCGGCAGCAGCACGTAATAGTCGAGCACGCCTTCGAGCGAGCCGGTCCGCAAGTTCGAACCGTAGAATAGCACGGCCAGCGCGCCGCTTTCGCTTGCCAGCCGCGCGGCGAACTCGGCGACCGCCGGTTGGGTCGGGGCCGCGAGCTGCGATGCAATGCGCTCTTCCAGCGCTGCCATCAGGGTGCGACGAATTCGAGCTCCGGGCCGGGCTCGACGCGATAGCGCCCCGGCGGGAAAGCCTCCCCGTCGAGGATGAACTGGTCATCCAGCTCCATCTCGAACTGTGCCGCACTGACCTGGTGGAACCCGCGGTCGCGCAAACGCGAACTGGCCCAGCCCAGCATCACCGCCGGGATGAGGAAAGTGGTGCGCCGGTCTAGCTGGTCCATGACCGCCAGCTTCAGCCCCTTGCGCAGCGCCCCGAACGGCTTGAGCCCGGCCGGGAAACGTTCGAGCGTGGAGGCCAGCAGGAACTGTCGCCGCGCCGGATCGCCCTTGCCGCTATGCTGGAACGGCACGCGCGACTGGCCCAGGCGCAGATCCATCTGCACTCCGCGGCGCCACGGATTGGCCCTGGTGCCGAACAGCGCCTGCAACACACCCCACAGGGTAGTGACCCCCACCGCCAGGCTGTTGAAGGCACCCAGCCGGTGCGCGCTCTGGCCCGCACGGGTGCCGATCGTGAACGCGCCCGCACCGAGGATGAAGCCGAGCACGCGGGCGCCGGGCTCGTCGAGCGGAGTGATCGCGATCGGGCTGCGCGGGATCCGGCGGCCGTTCTCGAAGGCGTCGATCGCCGCCTGAAGCGTCCAGTCGCCTGGCGCGTCGAGATCGACCGTCAGCGCATTGGTCTTGCCTTTGGGCAGCACCGCGATTGCCGGCCAGTCGTCCCCGAAGATCGCTTCGCCGCAGGTCAGCACGTCGCGCACCGTACCGTCGCCGCCATTGATGACGAGGAGGTCTATGCCCCGCTCGGCCAGCCGCGCCAGCGCCTCGGGCAGCTGCGAGCGACCGCGCGGCTGTGCCACGATCACTTCCGGCGCAATGCGGCTGTCGAGATCCTTGCCCTTGTTGCGATGGCTGCGCGGGTTGTAGATCAGCCCTACGGTTGGCCCAGCAGTTGCACCCTCGGGCGCTGGGCGCTCGCGCCGCAGCGGCTTGCCGTCCGCCCGCTTGCGCGGCAGGTGCGAGAATTCGTGGATCGGGCCGGACATAGCGAGCGCTCTTTAACGATAAACCACGGCCTTCCACTAGGGTTTTCTTGGACCCGGGCCGAATTCGCCGGACAGCGTGGCCCGGGTGCATCGCCGGGCATAGCGCGGATTCCGGATGGTCTGGCGGCGGCGATGCGCTAGACTGGTCCCATGCTGACCGAAGACCTGCTCGATTCCGCCCTTGGCCTCAGCGACGGGATTGTCGCCTTGCGCCGCGCCATCCACGCCGAGCCCGAACTGGGGCTGCACACGCCCAAGACCATGGCCAAGGTGCGCGCCGCTCTGGCCGACTTGCCGCTGACCTGGCGCGAAGGCCCCTCCACCACCGGTCAGGTCGCCACACTCGAAGGCACCGCGCCGAGCCAAGGCACACGCCGCCGGGTGCTGCTGCGCGGCGACATGGACGCGTTGCCGATGGACGAGAAGACCAATCTCGAATTCGCCTCGACCATCGAGGGGCGGATGCATGCCTGCGGGCATGACACCCACACCGCGATGCTGGCGGGCGCGGCGCGGCTGCTATGCGCGCGGCATGGCGAATTTGCCGGGACGGTCGATTTCATGTTCCAGCCGGGCGAAGAAGGCTATCACGGCGCGCGCTTCATGCTCGAAGACGGGCTGATCGATCCGCTGCCCGATGCCGCCTTTGCGCTGCACATCATGCCCAATGCCCCGTTCGGAGTGCTGGCCGGGCGCACGGGCCCGCTGCTGGCGGCGGCGGACCAATTCACGATCCAACTGCGCGGCCAGGGTGGCCACGCCTCGATGCCGCATGATTGCGTCGACCCGGTGCCGGGCGCGGCAGCACTGGTCGGCGCGATCCAGGCGATGGTGACGCGCCGCTTCAACGCCACCAGTGCGGTAGTGGTTACGGTGACCCAGATCCATGCGGGCACCGCCTTCAACGTGATCCCTGACGATGTGATGCTGGCGGGCACGATCCGCACGCTCAGCCCGGAACATCGCGCCAAGGCCGAGGCGCTGCTGCGCGAAACCGCCGAACATGTCGCCCGCGCGCATGGCCTGACCGCCGAATGCACCGTCAATCGCGGCTTCCCGGTGACGATCTGCGACGGGCGCGCGGTGGCGCTGGGCAAAGCGGTGGCGACCGCGCTGGGCGGCGCGGCGGGCTGGCGTGATCTGGCCGATCCGATCATGGGCGCGGAGGATTTCTCCTATGTGCTGGAGAAGGTGCCCGGCGCGATGTTCTTCCTGGGCGTGGCACGCGAGGGCGAGGATTGGCGCCAGTGCTGCGCGATCCACAGCCCACGTATGCATGTCGACGAGAACGCGCTGCCCAAGGGCACCGCGATGCTGGCCGGCTGCGCGCTCAAGTTCCTGAGTGAAGGGTTCGACGGCGCCGCCGCCGCAACCTGACAGCGCAAGGCCGCCTTATCCGGACATGAAAAGGCCGGAGCCGCCACCTGGCAGCCCCGGCCTGCTGCGCCCGCGCTCCCCCCGAAGCGCAGGCGGCAACCGATCGGTCAGGCCGGGCGGCGCGCGAAGATACCGAAGCCGGCGATGATGGCATAGCACAGCGCCGGGATGACCATCGCCGTGGCGAGGCTTGTAGCGTCGGCCAGCGCACCATAGATTGCCGGGATCACCGCACCGCCAGCGATCGCAACATTGATGATGCCCGACCCGTCGGCCGCGCGGGGGCCCAGCTTTTCGCATGCGAGCGAGAAGATCGTCGGGAACATGATCGAGTTCATCAGGCCGACCGCCAGGAGCGAATAGCCGGCAAGTTCTCCGGTCGAGCTGACCGACAGCGCGATCAGGGCAATCGCCCCGGCAGCGACCGTCGCCAACAGCAGGCCGGGGCTCACCACCCGCAGCAGGCCCGAACCGATGAAGCGGCCAACCAGTGCGCCGCCCCAGTAGAGCGAGATAAGCTTGCCCGCTTCCTGTTCCGGAATGTTCAAGACATCCGCCTGCATCAGATAGTTCACGATGAAGCTGCCGATCGCGACTTCTGCACCGACGTAAAGGAAAATGCAGGCCGCGCCATAGCCGAAGCGGGGCCGCTTGAGCAGTGCAAGCCCTTCGCTGAAGCTGGTTTCCTCGTGCTTCTCGCCCTTCAGGCGGTTGCGGAACATCCACACTACAGCGCCGACCACCGCCAGCGCAGCGGCAAGGCCGAGATAGCCATTCACGATCGCCTGGCTTTCAGCAGTGCGATAGGCATCAAGCTCGGCCCCCGAAAGCTCGGCTGCAGTCACCGTGGCCAGGCTGCCCAGGATCAGGATCGCGCCGAAATAGGGGAAGATGGTGGTTCCAAGCGAATTGAACGCCTGGGCAAAGGTCAGGCGGCTGTGGGTCGTTTGCGGCGGGCCGAGCAGGCTGATCAGCGGATTGGCCACGATCTGCACCAGCACCACCCCGGTCGCGAGAACGAAATAGGCGAACAGGAATACCCCGAACACCGCCGACTGGCTGGCCGGAATGAACATCAGGCAGCCGACCATCATGGTCAGCAGGCCCGCCACCGCACCGCGCATGTAGCCCAGCTTCTTGACCAGCCGCGCGCCGGGGATACCGACCACCGCATAGGCGATGAAGAAGCAGAACTGCACGAGGCTTGCTTCGAAGAAGCTGAGCGTGAACAGCTCTTTCAGCTTCGGGATGATGATGTCGTTGAGCGACGTAATCCCGCCAAAGATGAAGAACAGACCGAACACGAAGTAGTTGAGGCCCGGCGCATCGATTGGTGTGCCATGCTCTGCGACCGGATTGGGATCGGTGCTCGACGAGATATCGGGTGCCAGCGCCATCAGTAAACCTCCCCACAGGCCGGGTTTTTCCGGCTCAGTTCCTCAATTCGGCAAACTAGCGGGCTGCCGCCGCCAGTCCACCTGTATACGAATGCGCATCCCCCGCTCAGAACGCACATTCTGCGTCAGCTGCAACCACTTCGCGGCGCACGCTCGAAATGCGGAAGATGACTTCCCCTACGCTTTCGAACGCGATGCTCTGGCCGAGCCCCGGAGCGCAGGCCTCGGTAATCAGCATTTCGCGCCAACCCTTCTGCCAGGCATGGGCGAAGTGCTGCGTCAGGTCGATGGCCGGCTGGCCTGCTGCGCCGACCTTCAGCACGATTGGCGCGGCCGGGCGGGTCACGACTTCATAGGCGATGCGATAGGCGCCGCCGCTGTCCTTGTCCTGCGCCAGGCCGAAACGCGATCCGGGCTGCATCCGGATCTGGCGCGCATCTTCCTGCGCATCGCGATCGAACCCGCGCACGCTGACCCCGGAAGCCGACATGTCGCCGCGCATCTGTGGCAACAGCTCACCCGTGCCCGCAGCGCCTGCGCGACTGGCGAAGGCCACCACGCCGCTGCCGAGCCGGCCGGACACGAACAGTTCGGACCCGTCGACATGCGCCAGCAGAGCGCAATCCTCGCTCAGCGGCGGCAGCGCCGAAGTGTCGTTCAGCGTGCGGCCATAGCCAAAGGCGAACAGTGCACCGTCCGCTCCGTTGACCGGCTGGCCTTCGCAGCGTGCGGGCCAGGAGAACGACAGGCGCCCGGTCGCAGGCACCGCGCCGGTCAGCACATCCGCCACGCCCGCGCCTTCGCTGCCCGGGAGCCAGGCGGCGACAAAGGCATCGGCGGCGTTGAGTTCGCGATTCATCCACAGCGGGCGGCCCGAGAGGAACACCGCGACCGTCGGGATGCCGCGTTCGCGGAAGCTGCGCAGCAGCTTCAGCCCTTCTTCATCGCGGAACACAAGGTCGCGCTTGTCCCCTGCGAATTCGGCATAGGGCTGTTCGCCGAACACCACGATCGCCACGTCCGGGCGCGCCGAAAAACTGCCATCGGGCGAGAGGACGGCGTTGCCGTTCGATGCCTTGACTGCGTCGCGCAAGCCCTCCCAAATCGAAGCCGCATTGGGGAAGAGCTCGCGCTTGGTCTGGCTCATTCCTTGCCATTCGAGCGTCCAGCCACCGGCGGCCTGGCCGATGTTGTCCGCCGCGGCTCCGGCCACCAGCACATTGGCGCCGGGGCGCAGCGGCAGCACGCCGTTATTCTTGAGGATCACCTGCGATTTGGCCACCGCTTCGCGCGCGATCGCGCGGTGCGCGGCCGAGCCGAGCAGGTCGAAGCGGCCCGCCACGCCGCGTTCGGACGGGCGCCGGGCGCTTTCGCCCAGCACGCCGGCATGGAGCTTGAGCCGCAGCACGCGGCCCACCGCCTCATCGAGCTTGGCCATCGGGATCGTGCCGTCCCTGACCTGCGCCACCAGGCTGGCGTGCAGGCCCTTCCAGTCATCCGGGACCATGTAGATGTCGAGACCCGCCAACAGCGATTGCGGACAGTTGTCCACCTCGCAGCCCGGGATCTGGCCATGCGCGTTCCAGTCACCCACGACCAGGCCCTTGAATCCCAGTTCGCCGCGCAGCACGTCGGTCAGCAATGCCTTGTTGCCGTGCATCTTGGTGCCGTTGATCGAATTGAAGCTGGCCATGATCGTTTCGACGCCCGCCTCGATCGCGGCCGGATACGGCACGACATGGATCTTCTTGAGCGCATCAATGTCGCCGTTGACATCGCCCTGGTCGACTCCGCGATCTGTCCCGCCATCGCCCATGAAGTGCTTGGCGGTAGCGATCACCCGGCCATCACCGAGGAAGTCGCCTGCGCCCTTGCGACCCTGCAACCCTTCGACCAGCGCCGCGCCCAGTTCGGCAACGAGCGCCGGATTCTCGGAATAGCTTTCGTAGGTGCGGCCCCAGCGGTCATCCTGCGCCACGGCCACAGTCGGCGAGAAGTTCCAGTCGATCCCGGTCACTTCGATTTCGGCGGCCGTGGCCGCACCGATCCGGCGGACCAGATCGGCATCGCGCGTCGCGCCCAGCGCGATATTGTGCGGAAAGATCGTGGCGCCCACGACATTGGTGTGGCCATGCACCGCGTCGGTCCCCCAGATCGTCGGGATCACCGGTTCACCCGCAGGAAGTGGCCTCACCGAAGCATCATACATCTCGTCAGCCAGGCGCAGCCAATCGGAGGCAGGCGCGAATTCATCACCATACGGCCCGCCATTGCCGCCATTGAGATAGCTGCCGAAGCGGTATTTCTCCATATCCTCGGCAGTGAAGGAATTGATCTGCGGCTGGATCAGCTGGGCGACCTTGCGCTCCAGGCTCATGCGCGACAAGAGCTCAGCGATGTAGGCGTCGGCCTGCGACGTCGCGCTTGTGGCTGCAGAGGCGGCTGCAGGGACGACCGCCGGGCGCTGGGCTGGCACGGTCGCGCATCCGGCCAACCCCATGGCTCCCGCCAGAACTAGTCCACGAATTCGCATTACGACCATCCCTCCCGAAAGCGGTCATTGCCGCCCTTCCCAATCGAAGTGAACGCTAAATGAGAACGTTCCCAATGGCAAGCGCTCTCTCGCCATGCGAGCGAAATCAATCGGCTAGCGGGCGCGGGGCAGGAGAGCGATGAGGAGGCAGGCAAGACTGCACAGGCCCGCCAGCACCCAGAACAGCCCGGCGAAACCGAACACCGGCACCATGGCGAGCGTCAGCCAGGGGATGATCAGCGAGGGAATGGTGTTGGTGAGGTTGAACAGGCCAAGATCCCGCCCGCGCGTGGCGGGGCGCGGCAGGACGCGCAGAGTCTGGCTCGAATGGAGCGACAGGAACACCACCGAGGCGACGCCGAACAGGATATAGCCTGCCAGGGCCGGCTCCAGCCGTTCGGCCAGCGCCATACCGGTGAGGCCGGTGGCAGAGAGCGCGGCGCATACCGCCAGCGGCAACATCGGGCGCTGTGCGCGATCGGACCATCGCCCGGTCAGGAGCGCGAGCGGAACCGCGACTATCAACATCAGGCTGAAGATCCGCGCGGCCGCGTTCTCGCCATAGCCAGGCTCGAGCGAGCGCAACCAGAACAGCAGGAAGGCAAACAGCCCAGCTTCGGCGATCTGCACCAGCAGACGGGCAGTCCACATCCTGGCGAGGATCGAGGAAGTCTGGTGTGCTTGCCTCGGATCGGCACGTGGTTGCGATGCCCGTGCCATAAGTTGCGGCAATTCGCGCCCACGCCCGAAAAGCAGCACCGGCACGACCATCGTCAGTGTCAGCGCGACAACCAGCACAAGCCTGGTATCGCCGCCGATCGCGCCAGAGGCCGTGACCAGCGTGGCGGACAGGGCGCCCATCGCGGGTGCGAAGGCGAACAGCCCGCCCAGCAGGCCCTTTTGTTCATCCGGCACGCAATCGCCGGCCCAGGCGGAAAGCGGCCCGAGCATCATGTTAAGCGCGAGCTGCCAGGCCATGATTACCGCGATGAGTTCGCCGACGCTTTCGGCCAGAGGCACCGCCAGAAGCAGCGCGCCCGACAGGACCAGGCCGGCGGCGATCCAGCCAGGGCGGTTGCCACTGCGATCGCTCAACCAGCCAAAGCCGATGTTGGCGAGGCTTGCCACGATTGCCCCGGCAAAGGTGGCATAGGATAGCGCGGCCACGTCGTCGCTGCCGGTGAGTTCGGCAATGCGGACCGGAAGCAGGACGGTGAGGAACGGAACATAGGCGACCGCGCCGCCCGCCGCTGCCAGCGCAAGCAGCAGCATGAACCACAGCGGCTGGCGCGTGACCGCGCCAGGCTCAGTCGTCATTGGCGCAGGGCGCAGGGCCGGGAGCGGGGCCGATCGAAGCGCGATCGACGAAATCGGCCGGAACATCGATCGGCGCACTTGGTATCGCTTCACCAGCCGCAGCCTGGATCAGCAATTCGACCGCACGCGAGATCGTCGCGGCAATAGGCTGGTCGATCGCGGCAAGCGGTGGCTCGGTGAAGCGCACTATCGGGGTGTTGTCGAAGCTCACCAGCGAGAGATCTTCGGGGATGCGCAGTCCCCTTTGCCGTGCAGTTTCGAGTGCCGCAGTGGCCATCTGGTCGCTCGAAGCGATGATCGCGGTTGGCCGTTTTTCCAGATCGAGCAGCTTGGCTGCAGCGGCGAGCCCGCTTTCGAAGCCGAAATCGCCGCGCTCGCACAGATGCGCGGTGTCGAGCCCGGCTTCGTCCATCGCCCGCCGCCAGCCATCGATACGCCAGTCAGCGATGTGGTAGTTGGTCGGCCCGGCCGTGAATCCGATCCGCCGATGGCCCAGGTCGATCAGCTTGCGCGTGGCGGCATAGGCGGCGCCTTCGTCACCCATGGTCATCGGAAGGCCAGGCCCGGGTTCGCGCGAGCCGATCCGGGCAAAGGGAATCCCCTCGGCGGCGAGCAGGTCGATGATCAGCGGGTTGTCGGAATGCGGCGGGGTAAGGATCACGCCATCGGGCTGCAAGGCGGCAATAGCTGCCTTCAATTCGCGTTCGACATGGTCGTTATGCGTGTCGACCAGTTCGAAGATCATGCGATAGCCATATTCGGCGCATTTGAGCATTCCGCCCAGCAGCATCTGGTCGACCCAGTCGGTGCCCTGCCTTGAACGCCAGTCTGCAATGGTGCGTTCGCGGTCGTTTAGCGCGAGGATGAGATAGGAGCGCGAACCGCTCATCCGCTGTGCCGCGATCGAGGGAACGTAGCCCAGTTTGTCAATCGAGGCCTGCACGCGGTCCTTCATCGCGGCGCGGACATTGGGCTCGTTGTTGATGACGCGGCTGACGGTCTGGAGCGAAACTCCAGCGTCCTCGGCGACATGCCGGATCGTAACTGATTGCCGTCTACGCGCCATGAATTCCCGTCACCGTCCCGGCTGCTCGCATTGCCGGTAGCTTGAACTTGCGGAGATTTCTACCCTGCCGGAGCCTCCGAGCGCCCTATCCCTTCCGGGTCTGTCGATGGCCCGGCCTGTCCAGGCCGTGTCAAAGAAAACGGGCCCCCGCCAATGGCAAGGGCCCGCTTCGTTAGTGCAGTCGGCGCATCGGTTAGAAGTCGAAGCGCGCGATGAAGGTGTAACGGCGATCGTTGCGGAAGGCCGAGCGGGTGATCCGCGTGCCGTCGAAATCGACGACCTGGCTAGTGCGTGTCACTTCGTCGAGCAGGTTCACACCCTGCACGCCGAGCTTGATGTTGTCGGTCACCGCATAGAAGATCGACGCGTCAAGTTGCCCGGTTGCTTCCAGCCAGATCGGCGAGAACGGGAAGATGTCATCGCGCGGGGTGATCAGGAAGTCCGAGCGCCAATTGTAGGCGGCGCGGGCCGACAGCGGCCCCTTCTCGTAGAACAGCGTCGCATTGATCGTGTGCTTCGAAACACCCTGCAGCGGCTGGCGCGAAGCGAAGCTACCGCGGTTGCCGATCAGGTCGGGGTTGGAGAAATCCCCTGCATCGACATAGGTATAAGTCAGCACGGAACCGAGGCCGCTAAGCAGGCCAGGCAGGAAGTCGTAGGTCTGCTGATAGGCCAATT
>JBMSNZ010000076.1:0-10572 GCA_049421965.1 Erythrobacter sp. | reverse complement strand
TGACGACCGATGAAGCGCTTCTATCGCGAAGTTGCTGTCGCCGAAGCTCCCGGCGGCTGGCAGGTCACGCTCGACGGGCGCGGGATCCGCACGGCAGGGGGCGCCGCGGCGCAAGTGGTGCCGAGCCGTGCGCTGGCAGAGGCGCTGGCGCAGGAATGGGCGGTGCAGGGCGAGGAGATCGATCCGGCCGGTTTCCGGCTACGCGATCCTGCCGATTACGCGATTGATGTGATCGCGCCCGATCCGGCTGCCGCGATCTCCACGCTGCTCGGCTTCGCCGAGACCGACACGCTGTGTTATCGCGCCGATCCCGACGAACCGCTCCACGCCCGCCAGCTGGCCGAATGGGAACCGCTGCTGAGCCAGCTCGAACAGCGCGAGGGCGTGCGGTTCACGCGCGTCAGCGGGATCATCCACCGCCCGCAACCGCCCGCGACGCTGGCGCAGCTGCGCGCGCTGCTCGGCACACTCGACCCCTTCACACTTGCCGGCCTGCACCTCGCGACTTCGCTCGCAGCCTCGCTGGCGATCCCGCTGCTGGCGCTGGACGAGGTGGCCGCGCCCGAGGCACTTTGGGATGCGGCCAACCTTGAGGAGGAATGGCAGGCGGAGCTGTGGGGACGTGACCTGCAGGCGGAAGAACGCCGAGCGCGGCGCCGGGCCGACTTCCTTGCGGCGTGTGAGTGGTTGCGGCTCGTCAGAGCCGGCTGATCACGATCAGGCTTATTGGCCAGACCAGTCGGCGATATCGCGCGCGACCAGGTTGGCCGCGCGGTTGAGCGCGGCGCCGACCGGGCCGGGCTGTGCAATCACGCCCGGTTCGACCGCTTCGAAGCGCTGCTGCCGAACCGTCCCGTCAGGGCGGACCAGCATGGCATCGATCTGCACGACCACGGCCGAGCGCGCCGCATCATAGCCGAACTGGTTGACTTGGCTGCGCAGCTGGAGCGCGCCACGTGCCAGCGGATCGCTGCCGCCCAGCACCACCCGCTGCGTGCGCACACGGATCGTTTCCGCCAGCAGGCGGCGGATCAGCTGCCCCGGTCGTTCCACCCACAGCGCGTCCTTGAGATAGGCGACGCTGGTCGCATCGACCTGCACCGGTACGCGCAGCACGTCGATCTCGGCGGGCAGCGTGATGTCGTGCAGCGCGATCGCCTGCCCGCTCGCGGCGGAAAGCGCACTGCCGGCCGGCGCAGCGGCCTCGGGCGTGAGCGTCAGCAGGCTGGCGGGCGCCTTCGCCCCGCCCAGGCTGACACAGCCGCTGAGGCCCGCCAGCAGCGCCAGCGCAAGCATGCGCCGGGCCGGTTTCGCAATTGACCGCATCGCGCGCTCCCTGTGCATACTCGTCCTCATGGCTTGTAATCCGGCAGGGTTTCGCCCTTCAGCACCGCTCCGGCGCCCTGGCTCTCGAGCCGTTCGGTGATCTTGCGCAGGGCGGCGCTCGTCGCCTGGAGGTCGCGCAGCGTGGCTTCTGCCGCCGGAATGGTGGTCTGCGACAGCTGCTGGGCGGCAGGTTCGGCGGCATCGAGTGTCTTCGCCAGCGAAGCCGAGGCAGCATTGACCGATTTGAGCGTGGCGCGCAGCTCGTTGGCCAGCGCCTGGCCTTCCTTGTTGATGACCTGGTCGGTCGATCCCATCACCTTTTCGAAAGCATCGAGCGCTTCGGCCGCTTCCTTCAGCGTGACCTGCAGGTCCTTCAGCGAGGCGTTCACTTCAGGCGCGGTCTCGGCAAAGCTGGCGGTCATCTGGTTGGTGTTGCGCAGGATCGCGGCGATCTGGTTCTGGTTATCGTCCGACAGCACCTGCGTCATCCGCTCGGCCAGCGTCGCCAGGCGTTCGAGCAGCAGCGGCGCATTCGACAGCAATTCACCCAGCCCGCCGGGCTGGGTCGGAATCACCGGCACGCCTTCGGGGCAGGCGGTTGCGCCATCTTCGCCATCGCAGGTGATCGGCGGCGCACCGCGCCGGGCGCCATCGAGCTGGATCGTTGAAACCCCAGTGAACGAACCCTGGATCGTGGCGGTGGTCCCGATCAGTATCGGCACGTCGTCAGCAACGCGCACGCGCACGCGCACGAATTCCGGATCGCGCTTCCACAGCTCGATCTGGCTCACCTGCCCCACCGGCACGCCGGCGAAGGTGACTTCGGATCCCTTGGCCAGGCCCGCGACCGATTGCTTGAAGAAGATGTCGTAATCGTTCTGCTGGCCCTCGCCCAGCCGTGCGATCCACACGATAAAGGCCGCGAGCGCAGCGAACAGCAGCAGCGTGACAGCGCCGACCCAGATATGATTGGCCCGTGTTTCCATGCGCTTTCCCTATGCCCCCCTGGGTGCCCGATTGTCCACCGGCTTGGCTCTGGCCAGGGCCCGGTCGCGGCTGTCGCGCGCGGCGCGCCCGCGCGGCCCGTTGAAGTATTCGTCGATCCAGGGATGCCCGGTCTCGATCAATTCGGGGATCGTGCCCACCGCGATGATGCGCTTGTCGGCGATCACCGCCACCCGGTCACAGATCTCGTAGAGCGTATCGAGGTCGTGCGTGATCAGGAACACGGTCAGCCCCAGTGTCTGCTGCAATTCTCTGGTCAGGCGGTCGAAATTGGCCGCCCCGATCGGATCGAGCCCGGCGGTCGGCTCGTCGAGGAACAGCAATTCGGGATCGAGCGCCAGCGCGCGGGCCAGCCCGGCGCGTTTCTTCATCCCGCCTGAAAGCTGCGCCGGGAATTTGCTCACCGCATCTTCCGGCAGGCCCGACAGCAGCACCTTGTAGCGCGCAATGTCGCGCCGCAGCGAAGGCTCAATATCCGGATAGAACTGCTTGAGCGGGATCTCGACATTCTCGCCCACCGTCAGCGTCGAGAACAGCGCCCCGCCCTGAAACAGCACGCCCCAGTGGCTGCGCACATCGAGATAGGCATCGGTGTCGTCATCGGTCAGCGAGCGACCCAGCACTTGGATATGGCCCGCTGCGGCCGGTTGCAGGCCGATGATCGCCCGCATCAGCACCGATTTGCCTGTGCCCGAGCCGCCGACGACGCCGATGATCTCGCCGCGGTTGACCGTGAGCGAAAGGTTCTCGTGCACGACATTGCTGCCGAACTGGGTGCGCAGCCCTTCCACCACGATCGGGTGGTCGCCGCGAAAGGGTTCGATCACCCTAGGCTTGCGCTGGCCCAACAGGTTCATCCCCAGCCCACCTCGGTGAAAAACACCGCGAAAAAGGCATCAAGCACGATCACCGCGAAGATCGCGGAGACCACCGCCATGGTGGTGCGCCGGCCGACTTCCTCGGAATTCCCGCGCACCTGCATGCCGTGATAACAGCCCGCCAGCGCCACGATCAGGCCGAACGGCAGCGCCTTGATCAGCCCCACCCACAGATCATGATCGGGCACCACTTCCTGGATGCGCGTCAGGAAGGTCCAGAACGGAATGCCCAGCATGAGGTCGCCCACCACCGCGCCGCCGACAATCGCCACCACCGAGCTGTAGAAGCCCAGCAGCGGCATCATGATCACCGCCGCCAGGATACGCGGGATCACCAGCGCTTCGACCGGCGATATGCCGATCGTGCGCATGGCATCAACCTCTTCGGTCAACTTCATGGTGCCGATCTGTGCGGCAAAGGCCGATCCCGAGCGGCCGGCCACCATGATCGCTGTCATCAGCACGCCCAGTTCGCGCAGCGTGATCCGCCCGACCAGGTTGACGGTCAGCGCTTCGGCGCCGAATTGTTCGAGCTGGACCGCCCCCTGCTGCGCGATCACGATCCCGATCAGAAAGCTCATCAGCCCGATGATCGGCAACGCCGTGACCCCGACCAGTTCCATCTGCCGCACCAGCGCCTTGCCGCGGAAGCGGCGCGGGTGCGCGATCAGGCTGCCGAAGGCGACCAGCACCGCCCCCATGAAGCCGAGCACGTTGATCGCGCCGCGCCAGCCCTTGGCCACCATCTCGCCGGTGGCGGCTGGGACACGTTCCCACAACGGCAAGCGCGGCGGACTGAGCTCGGCATCGCTGCGCGCGGTGCCCACCGCCGCCAGCAGGCGCTGCGCGCGATCATCCGCGCCGGAAATGCCGGTGCACAGCCGCCCCGCCAGTTGCATCGCGACCCACGCGCCCACCGTGTCGATATCGGTGATCCCGGCGATGTCGATCTCGCTGAACTCGCCTTCCACCCGGGCCAGGTCCTGGTCGATCGCGCCGATGGTGGAAATGAGATAGGGGCCGGAAAGCACCAGCCGGGCCGCGCCGCCCTCGCCGCTTTCGATGGAAAATTCGGCTCCGCCGCTCATGCGCCGAGCTATGCGGGGAAAATCGAGCCATAACAAGCGCCCAATCGGTTCTTCTTTCTGGCGTTGCTTCGCAGCCGCAACATTGGCAAAGGCTCTGCCCCATGAGCTCTGAATTGCCCAAGACGTTCGACCCCGCCGCGATCGAGGCGAAATGGTATGCCCATTGGGAAACCAATGGCTGCTTTCGCCCGGCACGCCCCGATGCGGAAGCCTTCACCATCGTCAATCCGCCGCCGAACGTGACCGGCAGCCTGCATATCGGCCATGCGCTCGACAACACGCTGCAGGATCTGGTGATCCGCTATGAACGGCTGCGCGGCAAGGATGCGTTGTGGGTGGTGGGCACCGACCACGCCGGCATCGCGACACAGATGGTGGTCGAGCGCCAGCTGGAAGAGCGGCAGGACAAGCGCACCAATTACACCCGCGAGCAATTCGTCGACAAGGTGTGGGAATGGAAGGAAGAGAGCGGCGGCACCATCACCCGCCAGCTACGCCGCCTGGGCTGTTCGATGGACTGGTCGAGAGAACAGTTCACCATGGACGAGCATTTCACGCGCGCCGTGCTCAAGGTGTTCGTGGATCTTTACAAAGATGGCCTGATCTATCGCGACAAGCGGCTGGTTAACTGGGATCCGAAGCTGAAGACCGCGATCAGCGATCTCGAGGTCGAACAGCAGACCATCGCGGGCAGTTTCTGGCATCTCAAATACCCGCTCGAGCCCGGCGTGACGCTGGCGAACGGGCAGGATTACATCGAAGTCGCCACCACCAGGCCCGAAACCATGCTGGCCGATATGGCGGTGGCGGTGCATCCCGAAGACGAGCGCTACAAAGCGGTGGTGGGCAAGCATGTGATCCTGCCGATCACCGGGCGCCGTATCCCGATCGTGGCTGACGAACACGCCGATCCAGAGCTTGGCTCGGGCGCGGTGAAGATCACGCCGGGCCACGATTTCAATGACTTCGAGGTGGGCAAGCGCGCCGGGATCGCGCCGGCGGACATGTTCAACATGCTCGATTCCGAAGCCAATGTCTGCCAGACCGCCGACGGGCTGGTGCCTGGGGATTTCATCGGCCTCCACCGCTTCCGCAAGGACGGCAAGGACGGTGCGCGCGAACTGGTGGTGCAGCGGCTCAAGCAGCAAGGCCTGCTGATCCCGCATGTGGTGGAGAAAGACGGCGAGCGGATCGAACTCGATGCCGAACCGCGCCAGATCCCCACTCCGTTCGGCGATCGCGGCGGAGTGGTGATCGAACCCTGGCTGACGGACCAGTGGTATGTGAACGCGGCGGAGCTGGCGAAGCGGCCGATCGCGGCGGTGAAGACCGGCGAGATCGAGATCGTGCCCAAGACCTGGGAGAAGACCTTCTTCAACTGGATGGAGAACATCCAGCCGTGGTGCGTCAGCCGCCAGCTGTGGTGGGGCCACCGCATTCCGGCGTGGTATGACGAGGACGGCAATGTCTATGTCGCCGAGACCGAGGCCGAGGCGCAGGCGCAAGCCGGCAGCCGCACCCTGACGCGCGATCCCGATGTCCTCGACACCTGGTTCTCCTCGGCACTGTGGCCCTTCGCCACGCTGGGCTGGCCGGAAAACGACGGGCTATTGGCCAAGCATTTCCCCAATTCGCTGCTCATCAGCGGGTTCGACATCCTGTTCTTCTGGGACGCGCGGATGATGATGATGGGCTATTACAACATGGGCCAGCGCCCGTGGGACAAGCTCTATCTGCACGGCCTGGTGCGCGCAGCGGACGGGGCGAAGATGTCCAAGTCCAAGGGCAATGTGGTCGACCCGCTGGGCCTGATCGACCGCTATGGCGCCGATGCGCTGCGTTTCTTCATGGCGGCCATGGAAAGCCAGGGCCGCGACATCAAGATGGACGAGAAGCGGGTCGAGGGATACCGCAACTTCGCCACCAAGCTGTGGAACGCGGCGCGCTTCTGCCAGGCCAACGGGATCGGCGCTTCCACCACTGTCGCAGCGCCCGAAGCGCGCCTCGCGGCCAACCAGTGGATTATCGGCGAAGTACAGCAGACCGTCGAAGCGCTCGACGCGGCGATGGCCGAACTGCGCTTCGACGCCGCCGCCAATGCGATCTACCATTTCGTGTGGGACCGGTTCTGCGACTGGTATCTCGAATTGATCAAGCCGGTGTTCGCTTCCAAAGCCGTTCGCCCTGAGCCTGTCGAAGGGTCGGTTTCGGAAGCCGCTCATACTTCGACAAGCTCAGCACGAGCGGCTGTTGACGAAACCCGCGCTGTCGCCGGCTGGGCGCTCGACCAGATCCTGGTGATGCTGCACCCCTTCATGCCCTTCATCACCGAAGAACTGTGGCATGCGCAGGGTGAGCGCCCCTATGAACTGATCGTGGCAAGATGGCCTGAACCGGCGGCGAGCATCTCGAAAGATGCGACCGATGCGATCGACTGGGTGATCGAACTCACCACATCGGTGCGCAGCGCGAAGAACGAACTGGGCATCGCCCCGGGCGCCAAGCTGGCGGCGTTCTGCCCCGCACCTTCGGCAGTGGCAGAGCGAGTGGTTGCGCGCAGTAGCGCCGCGATCGAGCGGCTGGCGCGGCTCACCCCGGTAACGTTGGGCGATGCCCCGGCCGGGCCCGCAATGCAGGTTACCGCGGGCGAGGATGTGTTCGTGGTGCCGCTCGAAGGCGTGATCGACATCGCCGCCGAAAAGGCGCGCCTTGCCAAGGCGCTCGAAGCCGCGACCAAGGAAGCCCGCGCGCTCGAAGGGCGGCTGTCGAACGCTGCATTTGTTGAAAAAGCCAAGCCCGAAGCGGTTGAAAAAGCCCGCGCCGATCATGCATATCACAGCGCCGAGGCAGAGCGGCTGAAGGCTGCGCTGGCCCGCCTGGGGTAGGGGGTGCAATGAGCGATTTCACGGAGGATTTCGAGTTTCGGCCGCGCCGGTCGGGCCACGGCAAGGTGGCGGAAGGCGAGTGGTATGGCGACGAGATCACACTGTTCCTGTCGGGCGAAGGCGGGCAGGACGAGGAGATCGCGCTGCTGGAGGAGCTGCACCGCAGCTGGGCGGCGTGGTCGCGGTTGCTGCGCAAGGCGATCGACAAGGAGCATGGCGATCCGGGCGACTTCTGGATCGAAGCGATCAGCGCCTATAGCGGCGAGGGTTACGAAGGCTATTTCGAGATCGAGTTCAGCGCGCCGGACCTGTTCGGCGAGGACATCGCGATGGCGGTAGGCACGCTGAAGGACGGCATCACCGATGTGGGCCTGCCCGGCTGATGGCACTGGTGCTCGCCACCACCGCGCCGGGCGAGCCTGAAATCTTCGCCAGCCTGCAGGGCGAAGGCCCAAGCGCAGGGATGCCGGTGGCATTTGTGCGGCTGAGCCGCTGCAACCTTGCCTGCAACTGGTGCGACACGCCCTATACTTGGCATTTCGAGGGCGACAACCGCCCGCACCGTGGCGGCGCGACCTATGAGCGCAAGGCAAACCAGGTAACGATGGATGCGGCGGAAGTCGCCGCCCGGATCGCCGCGCTGGGGCAGAACCGCCTTGTCATTACCGGCGGCGAGCCGCTGCTCCAGGGCGGCGCGCTGGCCGATCTGCTGGCGGCGTTGCCCGACATGGCGGTCGAGATCGAAACCAACGGCACAGTGGCAGCGCCTGCGCGGCTGGACATCAGGGTCGACCAGTACAATGTCAGTCCCAAGCTGGCGCATTCGGGCAATGACCCCGAACTTGCGCTCATCCCCGAGCGGCTCGATGCCTATGCCACTGATCCGCGCGCCTTCTTCAAGTTCGTGGTCGCTTCACCGGCCGACCTCAACGAGGTGCTGGCGCTACAGCGCCGTTACCGGATCCGCCCCGGCCATGTCTTCCTGATGCCCGAAGGCACCGACAGTGCCATTCTGCGCGAGCGGCAGGCATGGCTCAGCGAGCTATGCATCGAACATGGCTTCCGCATGTCGGACCGGCTGCATATCCACCTCTACGGGGATACGCGCGGAACCTAGCCCTGCGCACGCCAGCGCTGGACGACGCGGTGGACCATCTCCTCCTCGCCGCCGCTGTGGTTCCACAATTCGACAAAGCTCGGGTCTTCCGAGGCCGGCCGCTTGTTTTCTTCTAGGTTGTCGAACGCCACGCGGATCGGGATCGCGACGCCTTCGCCGCAGATGATGCATTCGCGGTTGCGCAGCGCCGGGATCGAATCGAGGAAGCCGCGCGCACCTTCGGGCATGGCGGCCTTCACGAAGGCCTGGTCGCGCTCGTTGTTGAGACGCATCGAGATGATCGTGCCGCACTGCGACAGCACGCCTTCGGCAAGGTCGGACGGGCGCTGCGTGATCAGGCCGAGCGAGACGCCGTACTTACGGCCTTCCTTGGCGATCCGGCTGAGGATGCGGCCGACCGATGAACCATCGGCGTTCTTCTCGTTGGGCACGTAGCGGTGCGCCTCTTCGCACACCAGCAACACCGGGCGGGTCTTGTCGTCGCGGCCCCAGATCGCGAAGTCGAACACCAGGCGGCTCAGCACCGCCACCACCGTGCTGGTGATGTCGGACGGCACGCCCGAAACGTCGATGATCGAGATCGGCTTGCCGTCGCCCGGCATGCGGAACACCTTGCCGATGAATTCGGCCATGGTGTCGCCCACCAGCATGCCGGAGAACATGAACTGGTAGCGTGGATCTGCCTTCACCTCGTCGAGTTTGTTCTTGATGCGGACATAGGGCGCGGTCGAGGTCGCCTTGTCGAGCTTGCCCATCTCGTCCTGCAGCTTGCTGGAGAGATCGGAAAGGAGATAGGGGATCGGGGAATCGACTGTAATCTTGCCGAGGTGCTCAGCCAGCCGGTTCTTGCGGCGGGCATGCAGCACGCATTTGGCGAGGATGTCGGCATCGATCTGGCGTTCGTTGCCATCGCTGGTGAGCAGTACTTCGCAATGTTCTTCGAAGTTCATCAGCCAGTAGGGCATCTGCAGGTTCGACACGTCGAGGATCATGCCGGTCTGCCGGAACGCTGCCGAATACTCGCCGTGCGGGTCGACCATCACGATGTGGCCCTTCGGCGCGGCCTGGCAGATGCGGTGCAGGATCAGCGCGGCGCTGGTCGACTTGCCGGTACCGGTCGATCCGAGCAACGCGAAGTGCTTGCCCAGCATGGCATCGATATAGAGCCCGGCGCGGATGTCGCGCGTCGGGAACACAGTGCCGATCTCGATATTGGCGCGCCCGTCGCTGGCATAGACCTGCTTGAGGTCGGTCGTTGTGGCCGGATAGATCAGCGCTCCTGGCACAGGATAGCGCGTCACGCCGCGGCGGAAGCCGCGCAGCCGGCCGGTCAGCTTTTCCTCGATACCTTCGCCGAGGAAGTCGATATTGGCGAGAATCCCGCCGCCGCTGCCGCGATCCTTGCGCTGGTTGCGCACGCTCGCCAGCAGCCAGGCCTCGCCCACGCGGATCTTGATCTGGCTGCCGACCTGCCCGGCGAGTGCGACCGAAGGATCGTCATCTTCCATGCATTCGTTGAGCCGCTGCGGATCGAGCGCGATCTGCGAGCCCGAACCGGCGATTTCCAGCACCACGCCGATCGGCTGGATCGCGTTGTCGGCCGGCGCAGTTGCCCGCACGGCCTGCGCGGCGTCCCTCGGCGCAGCGGAAGGTTGCGACTGGTTGAAATTCGCATTGCCCAGATCGGTCATGTAAGGCCCCAATTGCACGTGGTGATCACGCGCATGGGACTAGGCGAGCGAGGTTAAGATCGCGTCAACGATAGTACGCGCCGGCAGTTCAGATATAGGAGAACAGTCGCCCGGCCATCCAGCCCATCGAAACCGACAGGAACACGGCGGCAAGACCATACCAGAGCGCATAGAGCTGCGAGAATACCTCGACGAAGCGTTCGAAGCCCACCTTGCGCACTTCCACCTCGGCGATCGCCGATGCGATCACCTGCCCGCGCGAAATGGCAAAAGTTTCAGCGGTATACTGACCGGTCAAGACATTGGAGGGCAGCGCGATGCGGGCCTGATACAGCACCTGTTCGCTGATCGTGACCCCGGTCATGTCTTCCTTGTAGAGCCCCAGCCGCTGGCGCAGGTCAACCAGCCCGGCAGCAAAGCGCGCCTGCTTTTCCGGCTCGATCTGGCCGCTGGGCGAAAGCTGGATGAATTCGGTGCCAAGTTCGTAGATCGCCGCGGTGCGCTCATCCACGATCTGGTCGACCGGGCGTGAGGCGGCCACTGCAAAGAAGGACGGCGCGGAGCGGAAATCGGAACTCTCGG
>JBMSNZ010000075.1:0-10729 GCA_049421965.1 Erythrobacter sp. | reverse complement strand
CGCCCTCGACCAGCGAGTTACCCGGCGGCAGCGTGTCAGAATAGGTCAGGCCACGCTCGCCCCGCAGCACCCAGGCGCCTTCGGGGATTTCCTCGAGTTCGGCCACACGGATCAGGTTGTCCTTCGGCCCATAAGCCAGCACCGCTCCGCGCAACGCGGGCACGGTGCGGATCTCGGCTCCGGGATCGAGCCCGGTAACCAGCGCGCGGAAGTCCGCTTCGCCATCACGCGGCACGTCGAGCACGAAATAGTCGGGCGCCTGCCGCGGCACGCGGCTTGCGATATTGCCATCGATTGCGCTCTGGATCGCAGCGAGCAGCACAAAGGCGGCGAGGCCAAAGCCGAGCGCGGTCACTAGCGCTCCGGTGGGCGCGCCGGGTCGGTGCAGATTGGCAATCGCGGCGCGCAGCAGCGGGTTGGAACTGCGCGGCGCGCGGCGCGCGGCAAGCCGGATCGCCAGGCCGATCAGTGCCAGGGCAATCAGCGCCCCGCCGGCGCCAACCAGGAAACCGCCTGACAGCATCGGCTGGTTGGTGGTGAGCAGCGCGAGGGCGCAGATCGCGCCGATTCCGGCTCCGGCCCAGGCCAGCGCACGCCAGTCGCGCGCCAACGGCGATACCCGCGCACGCATCAGCGCCATGGCGGGGAAGGTCCGCGCGCGCAGCAACGGGGCAGCGGCAAAGGCGAAAGCCACTAGCAGGCCATAGGCGGCAGCCAGCAGCAGCGGCGCGGGTTCGATCACGAAGCCGCTTTCGACCGGCAACAGGTCTTTCAGGGCCACCCCGAGCAGCGGAGTCACCAGCACTCCGGTCGCGATGCCCGCTACGCTGCCGATCAGCGCCGCAGCACCGATCTGCAGGGCATAGATGCGCACGATATCTGTGCTCGACGCGCCCAGCACCTTGAGCGTGGCGATCGAATTGCGCCTTGCATCGAGATAGGAGGCGACGCCCCCGCCGATCCAGATCCCCGCGATCACCAGCGCGGCGAGGCCAACCAGCGTGAGGAAATCGCTCATGTTGCGCACGAAACGGTCGGCCCCGGGTGAGGCGCGATCGCGGGTGCGCAGTTCGAAGCCCGCGTTGGGGAAGCGCTGTTCGAGCGCCTTGACCGCCGCTTCAGGGTTGCCGCTGCCGTCGGCAAAGGCGACGCGGTACTTGGTTTCGTAAAGTGCGCCCGGTGCGATCAGGCCTGCGGCTTGCGGATAGTCCTGCGCCACGATTACGGTTGGGCCGAGCTGGAACCCCTCCGAAAGGCGGTCGGGCTCGTTCGCGATCACGCCGGCTGCCCTGAGTTCGCGCGTGCCGACCTTGAAGCGGTCGCCCACGGCGATGCCCAGCCGGTCGAGCGCGCCCTGGCCAAGCCAGGCTTCGCCAGACGATGGCGCGCCCACGCTGCGCCCGTCCTTCAGCGTCAGCGTGCCAAAAAGTGGCCAGTTCCGGTCAACCGCCTTTAGCTCGACCGGTGCCGCGGCATCCGGCGTGCTGGCCATGGCCTGCATCCGCGTGCCGCCCGAAACCTTGCCATACTCGGCCAGCGCGGCCTGTTCCTCGGCCGAAAGATCGCGCTGCCAGACTTCAACCTCGATATCGCCGCCGAGCAGTTCCTGCCCGCGACCGGCCAGTTCGCGCTCGATCGCGGCGGTCAGCGTGCCGATCGCGGCAAGCGCGGCGGTGCCGAGGAAAATGCACACCAGCAGCAGCCGCAGCCCCCTGAACCGCGCATTGAGATCGCGCCGGGCGATGCGCCAGGCCGCTGCCCAGGAAAGGCGGGTGCTCATGCCGCGGCGCTGGCAGCTGCGGTGTCTGACAGGATCACGCCGTCAGCCATGGTCACGATGCGCTCGCAGCGTTCGGCCAATGCCCGGTCATGCGTGATCATCAGCAGCGTCGCGCCGGTTTCCGCACGGCGCGTGAACAGCAGATCGATGATGTCCTTGCCGGTCGCGGCATCGAGATTGCCAGTTGGCTCGTCCGCGAAGATCAACTGCGGGCGCGGGGCAATCGCGCGCGCAATCGCCACGCGCTGCTGCTCGCCGCCGGATAGCTGCGTGGGATAATGGTCGAGCCGGTGGCCCAGGCCTACCGCCGCGAGTTCGGCCTCGGCCCGCTCGCGCGCGTCGGGCAGCCCCGCCAGTTCCATCGGCGTCGCGACGTTCTCGACCGCGGTCATGGTCGGTAGGAGATGGAAGGCCTGCAGCACGATCCCGATCCGCCCGCGCCGGGCATGCGCCAGGGCATCTTCGCCCATCGCGGTGAAATCCGCGCCGGCGACGGTAAGCGAGCCGCCGCTCGCCCGCTCAAGGCCCGACAGCACCGCCATAAGCGAGCTCTTGCCCGATCCCGATGCACCAAGCAGCGCGACCACCTCGCCTGCGGCGATGTCGAGGTCGATCCCGCGCAGGATCTCGACCGCCGCGGCGTGCATTCGCATAGGTGAAGGGGCCGCACAAGGAGACTCGCAGATGGCAAAAGGCTTTTGGTCGATCATGCTGGCGCTGGTCCTGGTGGCGTGCGGCTCTGATGTGCCCGCCGGTGAAGCGGCCGGCACGGCTTCTGGCACCAATGCAGAAGATGCGGCCACGGTTCCCGTCATGGGCCCCCAGCGCAATGTGCTGGCGTTCGGCAACAGCTTGTTTGCGGGCTATAATGTGGCGAAAGATGACAGTTACCCGGCGAAGTTGCAGGCCGCGTTGCGCGCACGTGGCGTGAACGCGCAAGTGGCAAATGCGGGCATCTCGGGCGATACCAGCGCCGCCGGGCTGCAGCGGCTGAAGTTCACGCTGGATGCCCAGGGCGCGGCACCCGATCTCTTCATCCTTGAGCTGGGCGGCAACGATCTGCTGCGCGGCATCTCGCCCGAACAGACCCGCACGAACCTTGCCGCGATCCTTGACGAACTCAAGGCCCGCAAGATCCCGGTGCTGATCATGGGGATGCGTGCGCCGCCCAATTACGGTCCTGAATACCAGGCGCAGTTCGATGCGCTCTATGCCGATCTGGCGAAAGAGTATGGCGCGGCGCTGATCCCGTTCTGGCTTGAGGCGATCTACCGCGATCCGCAGCTGTTCCAGGCTGACCGGATCCATCCGACCGAAGAAGGTATCGAACAGCTGGTCGAAGCCACAGTGGACGAGGTATCGGCGGCGCTGCCCAAGGAATGAGGTTGCGCGCGGTCAGAGCCGCTCGACGCTTCCCGCGCTGACCCGCCAGGTCGCGGCCTCGCCAGCAATGTCCTCGAGCGGCGCGAGTTCGGTGCCTGTCAGCCAAACCTGCGCGCGCCCTGCGCGTAGTCGCTCGAACAGCGCGCTGCGGCGCACTGGATCAAGGTGTGCTGCCACCTCGTCAAGCAGCAGCACGCCGGGCCGCCCTTCGGCTGCCAGCGTGGCATGGGCAAGCGTGAGCGCGATCCGCATGGCCGTTTGCGCGCCAGTCGAACCGGCCGCTGCGGGCTGGCCACTACCTGCCATGACCACATCCAGCTCGGCGCGATGCGGCCCTGCCAGCGTGCGGCCGGCGGCGCGATCGCGCGGGCGCTGGCGCGCAAGTTCGGCGCGAAAGTCCTCGCGGGCGATGGGTCCGCCTGGTCGGTAAGTCAGGACCGGCTTGGCGAAGGGCTGGTCGGGCAGGGCGGAAAGCTCGTCGACCAGCGCTGCGACCAGCGCGATCCGGCCTGCCGTGACAGACGTGCCATGCTCGGCCAGCTGCGCTTCGATCGCATCGAGCCAATGGGCGTCGTTCCTGTCTTCGAGCAGCTTGTTGCGCTCGCGCAGCGCCGCCTCGAAGCGCGCAACATGGCGTGCGTGAGCGGGATCCACCGCCAGCGCGAGACGATCCATATAGCGCCGCCGCGCGCCCGCGCTGTCCATGAACAGCCCGTCCATTGCCGGGGTGAGCCAGCCCATGGCCAGCCATTCGCCCAGGCTCTGCGCGCTTGCCTCGGCGCCATTGACGCGCACCAGCCGGCGGCCCGGGCGGTCAGGGTCCAGGAAAGTGCCGATCCGCGCGCTTTCGGGGCCCTGCTCGAACAGGCTGGCCCCGATCTGGAAGCCGGCGCCGGCTGGACCGGGCAGTTCGGAAAGCGCTGCCCGGCGCAGCCCGCGGCCGGGAGCGAGCAGCGACAGTGCCTCGAGGATATTGGTCTTGCCCGCGCCGTTCTCGCCCACCAGCAGGTTGAGCCGGGCGGTACCGTCCAGCTCGGTCTGGCGGTGGTTACGAAAGTTCGAAAGGGCAATGCGATCGAGCGCCATGATTGCTCGAGGCTCTAGCATTTCGCCTGACATTGGCCACGCCTGCCGGAGTCGAAATCACCGATCCCGAATGTTGGTGAAAAATACCAACCTTTCGGATCGATGAATGGGCTATTCACGGAGCGAAATCTGAAAAATGGCAGATTTCCGCCATTTTCGCGATTTGGCACACCCCATGCAAAAGGGGTTGTGTCCGGTCGAATGGTTCACCGGGAAAAATTGAAAAAAGGAATTTTCGCCATGTTTTTCACTTCTGATGTCTCGAACAAGCTGTTTGCCGCAATTGGCTCGCTGGCCCTGTCTGCTGCCGTGATGGCCGCGACGATCATCCCCGCCAGCCCGGCCGGCCTGTTCGCCTGAACCTCTCAATCATCCCATCCAGAAAAGGGACCCAGATGATGTTTACCCGCTTCGAATTCGGCAACCGCCTGTTTACAGCCTTCATGTCGCTCGCGCTCACCGGCACGATCATGGCCACTCTGGCCGACTATGCCACTCCGGTTTCGGGGATTGTCGCATGAGCCGGCTCGAACCCAAGCCCGTCGTCAGCACGCCCAGCCGCGGCTTCCGGCTCGACAAGCAGCATGGCAAGCTGTTCGGTGTCTGCTCCGGCATTGCCGACTATTTCGAGATCAATCCGCTGTTCGTGCGCATCGGCTTTGTCGCCGGCACGCTGATCGGTTTCGGATCGCTGATCCTGGTATACCTCGCGATCGCGCTGATCGCCGACTGAGGGAGCGCGGGGCACCCGCGCTCCTTCACCACTTCACATGGCCGAGATTCCGCCGTCGAGCTTCAGCTCCGCCCCGGTCATGAAGCGGCTTTCATCGCTGGCGAGATAGACCACCGCATTGGCGATATCGTTTGGCTCGCCAACGAATTTGAGCGGGATCTGCCGCGCCAGCTTGCCCAGCAGCACATCCTTGTCGAGATTGTGATGCCGCGCCGTCCCGTCCAGGATCGGCGTATCGACAAAGGTCGGGTGCACAGAGTTGCAGCGGATCTGCATATTGTTCTTGGCGCAATGCAGCGCGATCGACTTGGTCAGCATCCACACCGCCGCCTTCGAGGCGTTATAGGCCGGCATGGTGTCGCTGGCGATCAGCCCGGCGATCGAACTGATGTTGACGATCGAGCCGGGCGCGTGCTCGCGCATCAGCGGCAAGGCCTTCTGGCAACCATGAAAGATCGAATCGACGTTGACCGCGAAGCACCGCTTCCAGTCTTCGAAGGTGCAGGTCTCGATATTCCCGCCAACGCCGATCCCCGCATTGTTGACCAGCACGTTGAGCCCGCCCATCTGGTCCCGCGCGGCGGCTACTGCGGCTTCCCAGCCTGCCGGATCGGTCACATCGTGCTGCACGGCAAACGCGGTGCCGGCACCCAGCGCGGCGTTGATCGCATCCGCGGTCGCCTCCGCGCCCGTTCCGTTGATATCGGTGCACAGCACCCGCGCACCTTCTTCCGCCAGCCGCCGCGAATGCGCCGCGCCCAGGCCCTGCGCCGCGCCGGTCACCAGCGCCAGCTTGCCCGCACATCTTCCCGCCATGATCCTCAATCCTCTCCGCCAGTTGCTTCGGCCATCATCCCGCCGCTCAGGAACAGCGCGATCCGCACATCGATACCGTGGCCTTTCGCGCGCCGCTGCGCAACGAATTGCGGCAGGTCGGCCAGCTTGACCCGGTGCACTCTGATATCCTCGCTGTCGGTGCCGCCGCCCTCGCTTACGCGGGTGAGGCCGGTAGCCCGGATCAGCAGAAAGCTTTCTGAGATCATGCCCGGGCTGGAGTAGAACTCGCCCAGGATCTCCATGCGCGCGGCGCGATAGCCGGTTTCCTCTTCGAGCTCGCGCTGCGCCGCATCGAGCGCGCTTTCGCCTGGCCGGCTTTCGTCGTCGCCGATCAGGCCGGCGGGGATTTCAAGGCAGACCTTGCCCAAAGGCACGCGGTACTGTTCGACCAGGATCACATGCCCGTCATCATCAAGCGCAATGATCGCTGCGGCGCTGATGCCGCGCGAGCGGCTGACATACTCCCAGCGCCCCCGGGTCTTGGTGGTGATGAACCGGCCCTGCCATTCGATTTTCTCGGGCTGGTGGGCGTCAGGATCGCTCGGTGGAGCGGAATCGGTTGCTGGCATCCAAGCCGCTTAGACTTCGATCAGCCGGTCCGGCAACTCGTTCTCGTCTTCCTGCCCGCGCGGGAAATGCTCGGCCAGCACTTCGCCCACGTCGCGGATCCCCGCTGCCAGCCCTTCGGCCATGCAACCGCGCCTGATCTGCTCGAGCATATCGGCCATGGCCTGGCCCCATACTTCGGCCGAGACTTTCTCGGCGATCGGCTGGTCGGCCACGATTTCCGCGCGGTGTTCGCGCATCGAGAGATAGATCAGCACCCCGGTGCGGCCATGCGTGCGGCGTTCGGCGCCCACCTTGAAGTGCCGCATGGCTGCCTCGCGGGTTCGGGAATGCTTCACCGGCCGCGGGATCAGCGCGTATTTGAGCGGCGGCCACAGCTGCGCCGCCCAGGCAAGTGCAAAACCAAGCAGGCCGAGCGCGATCACCATGCTGGCGAGTTCTCCCGTGGTCCATTCGTGCATCCAGCCACCGATAAGCCTGTCCCACAGGTCCAGGAATGGCTCGGGCCACCAGGCGAACAGGCTCATCGCGGTGAAGGCGACGCCCGCTGCCCAGACCAGTGCGACATCGGTATAGCCATCGCTGCGATCGGCCAGCACCGTCACGATCTCGCCGCTGGTGCGGCTTTCGGCTTCGGCCACCGCGGCAGACACCAAGCGGTGCTGCTCCGCTGTCAGATAGCGACCCATCTACCAACCTCCGGAGGCGCCACCGCCCCCAAAACTGCCTCCGCCGCCGGAAAAGCCGCCAAAGCCGCCACCACCGCCCCAGTCGTCGCCGCCTGACAGCGCGCCCCGCCCAATCGCCGAGCCGACTTCCCACAGGATGATGTCGCCCACGGTATCGCCGAAATCGCGGCCTTTGCCGCGATAGCGCCGCTTGCGGCCGCGCCCGCGCAGCATCGGCAGCACGAAGAAGAACAGGATGAAGGCGATCCAGAAGATTGCGCCGATCGGGAAGCCGCTGTCTTCGGCGCGTTGCTCGCCCGCCTGCTGGGCAATCGCTCGGGCTTCGTCCTCGGGCAGCTGCAACTGCTGGATGATGGCATCGGTGCCCGCCACGATACCGCCGGGCATGTCGCCGCTGCGGAAACGGGGCACGATCGCGTTCTGGATGATCAGGGCGGAGAGCGCGTCGGTCAGATAGCCCTCAAGGCCATAGCCCACTTCGATCCGTACCTTGCGCTCGGTCGGCGCAACGATCAGCAGCGCGCCATCGTTGCGTTCGGCATCGCCGATGCCCCATTCGCGGCCCAGCCGGTAACCGTAATCGGCGATGTCATAGCCTTGCAGGTCGGGCACGGTCGCGACGACCAGCTGGCGCTGCGATTGGGCTTCCAGCGCTTCGAGCTTCGCGTTGAGCTCAGCCTCGGTGGCGTCGGGAATGATATTCGCGGCATCGACCACGCGGCCCGTGAGCGCGGGGAATTCCTGCGCAGCAGCAGGAGCAGCGAGTACTGCCGCGAAAGCCGCCAATATCAGCGCAAGCGCGCGCACCGGACCGATCAGCTGTTCGGTGTCATGTCGAGCTGCGGCGCCTGTTCGGCCCCTTCGGTCACCGCTTCATAGGGCACCAGCGGTTCGGCGCCGTGGATCACCTTTGCGCCAATGATATCGGGGAAGGTGCGGATAGTGGTGTTATACTGGCGCACCGCTTCGTTGTAGTCGCGGATCGCCACGGCAATGCGGTTCTCGGTGCCTTCCAGCTGGCTTTGCAGCGCGAGGAAGTTCTGGTTCGACTGGATCTGCGGATAGGCTTCGAAACTGGCAAGCAGGCGGCCGATACCCGCGCCAATCTGTGCCTGTGCGGCCTGGAATTCGGCCATCTTCTCGGCATTGCCCAGATCGGCTGCGGTCACGTTGACACTGGTCGCGCGAGCGCGTGCCTCGGTCACTTCGGTCAGGATTGCGCGTTCGTTGGCAGCGGCCCCCTGGGTCACTTCGGTAAGGTTGGGGATGAGGTTGGCGCGGCGCTGGAACTGCGCCTCGACATCGGCCCATTTGGCCTTGGCATTTTCCTCGGCCGTGGGGACCGAGTTGATCCCGCAGGCGGACAGGCTGAGCGCAAGGCCGACAGCCAGGGCAAAGCGACGAACGGCAGGAGCAAGACCCATCGACAAATCCTCTCGGAAGCGGCGCCGGAATGACGCCCGTGCATCTGTATTAGCATTATAGGTCACCCCTGTGGATATTCAAGCACTTGAAGGCCTTGGCAGCGCCGTGGCCTGAGTGCAGGATGCTTGCACTTCCCGGGGGAAAAGGAGGAGGTTGCCATGTTTGCAGAATTCAGGGCCTTCATCGCCAAGGGCAATGTGCTCGATCTGGCGGTTGCGGTGATCATCGGCGGGGCCTTCGGCACCATCGTCACGTCGCTGACCGGCGACATCATCATGCCGATCGTCGGCGCGCTGTTTGGCGGAGTGGATTTCACCAGCAAATTCATCCTGCTCAGTGTTCCGGCGGGCTATGAAGGCTCGATGACCGATTACGCCGCGCTCAAGGAAGCGGGCGCTGCCATGATCGGCTATGGCGCGTTCCTCACCGCGCTGATCAACTTCCTGATCCTCGCTTTCGTGATTTTCCTGCTGGTGCGGCAGGCAGGCAAGCTGATGAAAAAGCCGGAGGAAGCGCCGCCCGCCGGGCCGAGCGAAATCGACCTGCTGACCGAGATCCGCGACGCGCTGAAGAAATAGCTTCACCTCGTCATTGCGAGCGGAGCGAAGCAATCCAGGGCGTAACAACCTGGATTGCCGCGTCGCCTTTGGCTACGCGCAATGACGATACACTTTATATTCACGCGGCGTTCCCTATATAGGGCCTGCCGGTTTCGGCCGGCTATGGCGATAAACTGCGGCGTGCAATAGGCGCAACGGACCCGGGGGCAGTACCCGGCGGCTCCACCACAAAGCCCGGCGAATTCCGGGGTTTATGACGGGGCCGAACCAGGATCGACGTGTGTTGAAAGACGTTGTTTTCGCCCGGGCTGAGTAACCCGTTCAAGGCTCAAAACCTACAAGTGCCAACGACAACGAAGCACTTGCTCTCGCTGCGTAATGTGACGGCCTAACGGCCTGAATTTACAACGCCTAGAGCACGGTTCGGACCGAACCGGGTAACAGAATCGGAAACCGGGGGCTCGGGGCGGGCCTAGCAACAGAACCGCCCCACTTTCGTTGGCTTGAATGTGCGTTGATATCCAAGGCACAACGGAAATCGCCCCGTTTTCAGGGACCAAGGGTAGCTAGCAACAGAAACCCCCACTCCATCGCAATCATGAAATGCGCAGGTTTGCCGATTGGACTGAGGTCCTCCCCCGGAGTTTCTCTGAAAGGGGGCGGGCGGGCCTAGCAACAGAACCGCCCCACTTTCGTGAACTTTACGCGCCGAGCGATTGTGCCCGGATGTGGGTGGTCAGCGGACTTTCAGTGCCCGGTCATTTCTTCGTTCGCCTCGCGCGCCTTCGCTTCCTGTTCGTAGCGGATCGCGTCGAGGATCTTCGCGCCACCCAGGAACACCGCACCTGCGGTGGCTGCCCATAGCAGGTAGCCGCCCACGCCGGGAAACTGCAGCGTGTAATGCGCCCCGCGGGTCATCGCGCCCAGCGCCAGCGCGTAGATGATCAGATAGGCCTCGAAGCGCGTCTTGATCACGAACAGCCGGCCGATCTTGCGCAACATGCGATGCCTTTCCCTGTCCATCGCCCAGCGGCGACTGGTTAACGAAAACTTATCGTATGGATGGCGCGGCGCTTGTCTAGCGCGTTAACCCAGTTCGTGCAGGTCCAGCGCCTCAAGCAGGCGCATCCGTGCCATTCTGACACTGGCGGCAAGGCTCTCCTTGCCAATATCGGCGGGATCGATCTGCTCAGGCCAGTGCGCGGAAATCACCGACTCGAGCAGGTCTGCCCGTGCTTCGCTCAGCAGGAAGCGCGGATCGACCGTTGACGGATCGCACACCACGCGCAGCCGCAGGCAGGCCGGCCCGCCGCCATTGGCCATCGACTGCCGCACGTCCACCGGGATCACCTGCCGGATCGGCCCGTTGCCGGCCATCATCGCTTCGCACCAGCGCCACACGGCGGGGCTTTCGTGGCATTCCTCGGGCACAATCAGTGCCATGCCACCGCCTGCCCCGGACAATGATCCGGGGTCAGGAAGCGTGAGGAGCTGGGCATTGAACAGGTAGGTCTTGATTGCTTCGGCAAGGCTCACCGCGCTGTCGGGCACTTCGACCACCTGCAGCGAAGGAAAGGCCTTGCGCATCGCGTCATAGGCGCCCTGACGGTCTGCGAAAGCGAGTTCGTGCGCGAACAGCACGCTTTCATTGGCGACGGCGACCACATCG
>JBMSNZ010000074.1:0-10776 GCA_049421965.1 Erythrobacter sp. | reverse complement strand
GATGTGCTGATCCTCTATGGCGATGTGCCCTTTGTTCAGCCCGCCACGATGCAGCGGATGCTAGATCGCCTGCATGAAGCAGACGCCCCGCCGTGCGTGGTGCTGGCTTTCCGCGCCGCCGAACCGGGGGCCTATGGCCGGGTCATCAGCGAGGATGGGCGGACTGTCGCCAAGATGGTGGAATTCAAGGATGCCAGCCCGGCCGAGCGCGCAGTCGACCTGTGCAATTCGGGTATGATGGCGGTGCGCGCAGGAGACCTGTTCGCGCTGCTCCGCCGGATCGGCAAAGATAATGCGGCGGGTGAATACTATCTGCCCGATATCGTGATGGCCGCGCTCGGCGATGGGCGGGTCAGCGCCTATGTCGAGGCAAGCGAAGCCGAAGTGCAAGGCATCAACAGCCGAGGGGAACTGGCCCGCGCCGAAGCGCAATGGCAGGCCTCGCGCCGGGCAGAGGCGATGGCGGCGGGCGCCACACTGATCGCGCCGGAAACCGTCTATTTTGCGCATGACACCCGGCTGGGCCGCGATGTCACGATCGAACCGCATGTGGTGTTCGGACCCGGCGTCAGTGTCGCCGATGGCGCCACGATCCACGCGTTCAGCCATCTGGCTGGCGCAACGATAGGCGAGGGCTGCTCGGTCGGGCCTTTCGCGCGCCTGCGGCCCGGCGCGGTGATGGAGCGCGGCAGCAAGGTGGGCAATTTCGTCGAGATGAAGGCTGCGGTGCTCGGAGAAGGCGCCAAGGCCAACCACCTGACCTATCTTGGCGATGCGACCGTCGGCGAATACGCCAACATCGGGGCAGGCACGATCACCTGCAATTACGATGGCTATTTCAAATACAAGACCGTGATCGGCCCGCGCGCCTTCATCGGCTCGAACAGCGCGCTGATCGCCCCGGTGACAATCGGCGCCGACGCTATAGTCGCGGCAGGCAGCGCGGTCAGCCGCGATGTCGGCGATGGCGATCTGCGCATGGTGCGCGGCGAGCAGATCGTGAAGCCCGGCTGGGCCGATCGTTTTCACGATACGATGAAAAAGAAGAAGGCCGCCGCCAAGGCCAAGGATTGAACGCCCGATGCAAGGTGAGGGCGGGCTGATCTGCTGGCTGTGCGAACGGCCAATCGCCACGCGGCTGCAATGGCATCATCCTGTGCCCAAGGCGAAGAAGGGGCGCGAGACGGTGCCGGTGCACCCGATCTGCCATAAGGCGATCCATGCCAATTTCACGAATGCCCAACTGGCGCGGATGGGTGCCGATCGCTTGGCAATCCGTGCCCAGCCGGACGTCGCGCGGTTCGTCGAATGGATAAAGGGAAAGCCGCCCGACTTCCACGCACCGACCAGGACGAGGTGAGTGGAAGTGGGCGGCCTTGCGGGAGCCGGGTAATGGCTGTCAGGCGTTCTCCAGCCTGTATCCTGCGCGTTGCAGCCGCATTTCGGGCGGCAACTTGGGTTCGACCGGGCGGCGGTGGCGCCGATCGACCAGTTCCTCCCACTGGCGGAACTCGCTGGCGCTGAGCAGATAGCGCTCGCGCGCCTCCTCGAAGCTGATCCGGTCCTCGCGGACGGCCTGGACAACTTCGGCCTTGCGGGCCTCGGACCAGTGGATCCGGTGGGTTTCTGGCAGGCCGGCGCGCTTGATCGCATCGGCTATGTTTTCATGTGGGGCATAGACCATCGTTCATCTCCAACTTCGCCCCCGTTGCCTGTAAATCCTCGGTTTCGTGGGTTAATTTGGCCTTATCAAAGCCGGTTTCGGGCCGGTTAAGCACTTCAGCGGTGCTGCAGGCGGGACGAAGCGTTGGAGTTTGCCGGAGTTGGCTGACACGCGGGAACCGATTGCCGAACGGATCGCTTGCTGGAGGTGCAATCGAGGACGGGCAATGCAGTGGATGACAGGAATGGCGACTGGGCTGGCGCTGGCTGTAGCGGGTGTTGCGGCAACCGCGGCCACGGCTGAGGACGAAACCGAGCAGCCGACCTACGCGGTAGTGCGCGACGATGGCGCGTTTGAGCTGCGCGACTATGGCCCGATGCTGGTGGCCGAGGTCACGCATAGCGGGGAGCGCGGTCGTGCTCTCAATGCCGGCTTCCAGCGGCTCGCCGCGTACATATTCGGGCGGGACCGCCCCGGCGCAGCGAGCGATCCCGCAGAGCGTGACGCGATTGCGATGACATCGCCAGTGCTGCAAGACCAGCGCGCCGAGATTGCCATGACTTCGCCTGTCTTGCAGGATACGCCCAGCGATGCGGCATGGCGCACTCGCTTTGTTATGCCGGCCAGATACACATTGGCCACGCTACCCACCGCGCCGTCTGACATTTCCTTGGCCGAATTGCCGGCTCGCCGTGTCGCGGCGGTGCGTTTTGCGGGCTATTCCTCGAGCAGCAACCTTGCCACCGCCGAGGCGGCACTTCGCGAGTGGATGGCGGCCGAGGGGATCGCTGCAGCCGGCCCGGCCGAATTCGCCTTCTATGATTCGCCCATGGTTCCCCCGCCGATGCGGCGCAACGAGGTGCTGATCCCGGTTGTTGGAGACTAACAAGGCAGAAGGGCGACCCGCATGGGCCGCCCTTCCGTTTCGATTACCCGCAGAAGATCAATTCGCGGGGCGAGGATCCATCAGCCGCTGCATCAGGTAAACGAACTGGAGCGCCAGCAGCTGGGCGCGCTGGTCGTTATCGACGCCGCCCGAATGGCCACCGGTGGTTTCCTCGTAGTAATAGTAAGGCTGGCCCAGTTCCCTGAGCTTGGCGGCACCCTTGCGGGCATGGGCGGGGTGGGTGCGGTCGTCGGCGGTCGAAGCCCACAGGAAGGGCGCGGGATAGTCCACCCCGGCCACGATCTTTTGGTAGGGCGAATAGCCGTCAATCCAGGCGCGCTGCTCGGGAATGCGCGGATCGCCATACTCGCCGATCCAGGAAGCTCCGCGCCCGATCAGGTGATAACGCACCATGTCGAACAGCGGGATCTGCACGATCGCGCCGCCAAACAGGTCAGGCCGCTGGGTGAAGGCCGTGCCCACCAGCAGCCCACCCTGCGATCCGCCCTGGATGCCCAGGTGCTGCGGCTTGGTGAAGCCGCGTTTCACCAGGTCTTCCGCCACGGCAATGAAATCGTCCCAGGTGCGCTGCTTGTTCTCGCGGATCGCGCTCTGGTGCCACTTGGGGCCGAACTCGCCGCCGCCACGCATGTTGGCAAGGACATAGGCACCGCCCTTTTCGAGCCACAGCTTGCCGGTGGTCCCGAGATAGGAAGGCAGGCGCGGCACCTGGAAGCCGCCGTAACCGGTGAGCAGCGTGCCCGTGCTTCCGTCCATCGCCATGCCTTTCGGCTTTACCAGGAAATAGGGGATCTGTGTCCCGTCCTTGCTGGTTGCCATGAACTGTTCCACATCCATCCCGGCGGGATCGAAATAGGACGGAGACGTCTTGAGCGGCTCAGGCTTGCCGCCTTCCGAGTAATACAGCGTGGTCGGATTGAGAAAGTCGCTCACGGTGTACATGATCTGGTCGGTCTCATCCGACGAGGCGGCAATGCCCAGCGTGGCATTGTCGGGCAGTTCGACCGGGGTCTGCTGCCAGGCGCCATCGGCGAAATCGAACCGCACGACCTTGCCCACCACATTGTCGAGCAGGCTCACAAACAGCGAATTGCCCGTGATCGATCCGCCCTGCTTGGTCTGGCGTTCGGCCGGGGCCCATACCAGCGTCTTCTTGGCGCCGTTGGGATCGGCCTTCCATTCTTCAAGATCGACGGCGACCAGCGAATCCGCCGGAAACAGCTGCCCGTCCACTTCCCAGTCGACATCGGTCGAATAGAGCAGGTGACCGTCGACAATGCCATAGGGCGAGGCTTTGAGCGGGACATCGAGCCGCAACCACGCGCCATCCTTCTGCACGTAGTATTCGGTTTCGTGGAAGCTGATGCCGCGGAACGCGGTGTAGGCGTGGATCGTGCCCTTGTTGTCGCGCAGCAGGCTGGCCCCGGCCCACACGTCCTTGGGCGAGCCACGGAAGATTTCCTGGGCCTGGTCAAGTGACTGGCCCCGCTTCCAGACGCGCGTGGTGTAGGGATACTCGCTTTCCGTCATCAGCGTGGCATCGAAATTGCGCGTGACGAGCAAAGTGTCCTTGTCGATCCACTGCATGTTGCCCTGGCTTTCGGGCAGCTCGAAGCCGCCCTCAACGAAGCTGCGGGTCACCATGTCGAATTCGCGCATCACGGTGGCGTCCTTGCCGCCATCGGACAGCGAGATCATGCAATGGCGCAGTTCGGGCGGCAGGCAGGTCGAGCCCTGATACACCCATTCGCGCCCTTCGGCCTTGGCCAACGCATCGACATCCAGCACCACTTCCCACTGCGGATCTTCGGTGCGGTAGCTCTCGAGCGTGGTCTTGCGCACCAGCCCGCGCGGGTTCGCCTTGTCCTGCCAGAAATTGTAGAGCCCGTCGGGCCGGATCGAGACGAACGGAATGCGGTCCTCGCTGTCGAGAATCGCCAGGGCTTCTGCCTTGAGCTGCGCAAAGCGCGGATCGGCCGTGAGCGCGGCGAGCGTACGCGCGTTCTCCGCCTCGACCCAGGCAAGCGCCTTTTCGCTGCGCGCTTCCTCCAGCCAGATATGCGGATCCTGCTCGGGGCCGGGGATCGGCGCCTCGGCCGCAGGAGTGGTGTCGGCAAGGGCAGGAGAAGTGACGGAAAGGGTCATGGCCGCAGCCAGTGCGAGTTTGGAAACAAGATTCAAAAGTCCTCTCCTGTGGGGAAACGGCAGATGCCGAAGATGGTCATCCAACGCGCAATTGTGAAGCGGTTCCGCAAGTCAATTCAACGCAATTCGCCCGTCTGCTAGTCTGTTGCGAGTGCATAGCGCCTGTCCCAGCTGACAGCGAGTTTCGCAGTCCACCAAAGCAGCGGCACCGCCGCCGTCGATACCAGCCCGTCCGCCGCGTAGTGCCAGCCGAGGTGTACCGATCCCAGCATGATCAGCAGGTGATAGAGGATTGCTGCCACGAGTTGTGGCGAGAAGCCCCACCGGTCATAGCAGACTACCACCAGATACATCGTCATCGCGCAATGCACCGAGGGCATGGCGCTGATCCCGCTGCCGATCGATTCATCGCCTACTACTGACAGCAGATAGGCCTGGATCTGCAAGGCCGCCACATCCATGCTTTCCAGCCGGTCCATCAGCGGGCGAAAGGTGTCGTCGCCATAGAAGTGCTCATAGTAGCAGGGGCCGGCTGAGGACCAGACGATGGCGAGGACATTGCCGAGCACAATCCAGACGAGGAAGTAGGTTAGGCTGGCACGCAGCTGGAATGCGCGGTCCTTCGAGAAGGCGGCGAAGCCGAACGCCAGCAGGATCACCAGGAACCAGGTCCCGTATGCCATATCCACCATGCGCGTGCCCAGCGGGCCGATCACCGAATGGGTCAGGATCCACGGATCGGTGCCGAACAGGAAGCGGTCCCACGCAACAAACATCGGATCCGCATCAAACGGTTCGATCCGCTGGATCGCCACCTTGATCGCGCGATAGGCTCGGTTGACCAGAGCATAGCAGACCAGCAGGCCGATCGCGGTGAGAAATCGCGTGCGGTTGCGCAGGATCTGCCGTGCCAGATAGTTAAGCGGGTTCGGCTCTTTGAGCCGGATCGCGGCCAACAGCGCCGTCAGCAGCCAGATCACAAACGGTATCGACAGGATGGCCAGGACTTCCTTGGCCCAGGACAACGTGAAATAGCTCGCAAAGGGTCGCTCGCCGATGGCGAGGGCTGATGCGAAATGGAGCGCCGCGACCAGCGCGATGATCATCAGGCCATTCTGCCACAGGCGCGGCTTGGCTGCGGCATTCAGAGGCGTTTCGGCTGCGCTCATCCGGCGGTGCCCAGGCCAATCAGACAGGCGGTTGCCACGTTTCTCATTACAACAGCGGGCTCCAATTGCAGCAGCGCCTTGCCAGACCGGCACCGTGCGCGGCCATCCCGCCGTTGTTCAAGCGCACGAACGCGTTGGCTGGCAACCGGGAGGCAGAGATCAGTCGCGGGAAGGATCATGGCCGTAGCCAGCGCGAGTTTGGAAACAAGACCGGGGATTCCTCACCTGCGAGATCTGTTGCACTGTGATCTGCACACCGGAGGTGCAAATGTGAAGGGAAATCTGGTCTTTCCGCGAGTCGCGTTTTGTCAGCCAGGGCTATCGGCCATCAGATAGGCCTTGAAGTAGTCGATATGAGCCTGCGGCAAGGCAACGGGATAGAACGCGCCGGAATAGGCCAGTGCAATCAAGGTACCCGCCAGTGGCCCGGCCAAGAGGGCGGGCTTGTGCCAGGAGCGTGAACGGCGAAAGTGCAGCGCTGCGAGAATATGGCCAACCAGCGCGCTCACCGCGAGGACGTAATAAGGCCTGAAGCCATACCGGATTGGCTCAAGCAGCAAAGTACCGGCCGCCCAATAGAAATTGGTGTCGATCCCGGCAAGCCAGCGCGTCAGAAGCGCGGCACTGGTATGCATCACGATGAACACGGCAAGATAGGTGCCGCTCAATATCTGCACCCAGGCCCAGAACTGCCTAGCGCGCTGGTGCAGCAGTCCGCACAGCAGGCGGATGCCGATGGCAACTTGCGCGAACAGCGCGCCAAGCAGTCCCACCTCGAAGGGTGCAAAGCGATAGACCTGCCGGCCCCACTGCATTGCAGAGCCCTGCGCTTCGATCCCGCCCAAAGCGGCGAAATGGGCTGCGAAATGAATCACTACGAACAGGCCGATAAACAGCGCGAGATAGCGATGGGCTTGCTTCGCTGATAATCGCATGCCAGTCCTCGGTTTATCGGATATTATTTATCCGGATAAATACTATCCGGATAAGGGGTCAAGTGTGCAGCTGGCCAAAGGTATCGAATGGACCACCCATATCTGCACCGTGCTGGCTTTGCTTCCTGACAGGCAAGGGCTGAGCGTCGATGCGCTGGCGGAGTTCTTCGAGATACCCGCTGCCTATCTTTCGAAGCAAATGCAGCTGTTGCGGCGGGCCGGAATCGTACAGTCGGTGCGCGGCAAGGGCGGGGGCTATCGGCTCGCAAGGCCCGTCGATGAAATCACGCTGTTAGACATCGTCCATGCGATCGAAGGCTCGATGCCCGCTTTTCGTTGCACTGAGATCAGACAGAATGGACCTTGCGGCTTGCACCGTGGAGATTGTCGAAAACCCTGCGAGATTGCCGCAGCCTTTGCGGCAGCAGAGCGCGTCTATCACGCGGCTCTCGCCCAGCGAACCGTCGCCTCAATCATGCAGGAAGCTGCGATGAATGCTTCGCCCGAGCATCTGATCGAAATGGTTCAATGGATAAAGCGCCAGACAGGTTAGCTCTTCCAGCAATTCAAACAGAAAGGGCGGCTCTTGAGCCGCCCGTTCTCGTTTTTCCTGACTATCGCCGCGATCAAGCCTCGATCTGCTCCGCCAGCACGGTCAGCCCGTTCTCGCCGACCTCGGCAAAGCCGCCGCGCACAAGGATTTCCTCGGGCGCAGCACCATCGGTCTTGTAAACCTTCACCGCGCCATCGCGGATGGTCGACATGAAGGGCGCATGGCCTTCCAGCACGCCGAACTCGCCTTCCGAACCGGGGACGACCACCATGTGGACGTCCTCGCTGCGGACCAGCTTTTCCGGCGTGACGAGTTCGAAATGCAAAGCCATAGCGATCAGGCGTCCTCAGCCAGCTTCTTGGCCTTGGCCACCGCGTCCTCGATCCCGCCAACCATGTAGAAGGCGGCTTCGGGCAGGTGGTCATACTCGCCGTCAACGACAGCCTTGAAGCTCTTCACGGTGTCTTCAAGCTGGACGAACTTGCCCGGGATGTTGGTGAACACTTCGGCCACGTGGAACGGCTGGCTGAGGAAGCGCTGGATCTTGCGCGCGCGGGCGACCGTCAGCTTGTCCTCTTCGCTCAGCTCGTCCATGCCGAGAATGGCGATGATGTCCTGCAGGCTCTTGTACTTCTGCAGGGTTTCCTGGACGCGGCGGGCGGTTTCGTAATGCTCCTGGCCAACAACGCGCGGTTCGAGCACGCGGCTGGTCGAATCGAGCGGGTCCACCGCAGGATAGATGCCGAGTTCCGAAATCGCGCGGCTCAGCGTGGTGGTCGCGTCCAAGTGGGCGAACGAGGTGGCCGGCGCAGGGTCGGTCAAGTCGTCGGCGGGCACGTAGATCGCCTGCACCGAGGTGATCGAGCCCTTGGTGGTCGAGGTGATGCGTTCCTGCAGATTGCCCATGTCGGTCGCCAGGGTCGGCTGGTAGCCCACGGCCGAAGGGATACGGCCGAGCAGCGCCGACACTTCCGAACCGGCCTGCGTGAAGCGGAAGATGTTGTCGACGAAGAACAGCACGTCCTGGCCTTCCTGGTCGCGGAAACACTCCGCCATGGTCAGGCCCGACAGTGCCACGCGTGCGCGTGCGCCCGGCGGCTCGTTCATCTGGCCGAACACCAGCGCCACCTTGGAGCCTTCCGAGGTGGCATTGCCTTCGGCGTCCTTGGCGATAACGCCGGCGTCGAGGAATTCGTGGTAGAGGTCGTTACCTTCGCGGGTACGCTCCCCCACGCCGGCGAACACCGACACGCCGCCGTGGCCCTTGGCGATGTTGTTGATCAGTTCCTGGATCAGCACGGTCTTGCCCACGCCGGCGCCGCCGAACAGGCCGATCTTGCCGCCCTTGGCATAGGGCGCCAGGAGGTCGATCACCTTGATGCCGGTGACGAGAATCGCCGCTTCGGTCGACTGGTCGATGAAGGCCGGGGCTTCGGCGTGGATCGGCGCGCGCTGATCAGCATTGATCGGGCCGCGTTCGTCGATCGGCTCACCCACCACGTTCATGATGCGGCCGAGCGTCTTGGGGCCGACCGGCACCGAGATCTGCGCGCCGGTGTTGACCACCTGCTGGCCGCGGGTGAGGCCTTCGGTAGCGTCCATCGCGATCGTGCGGACAGTGTTCTCGCCAAGGTGCTGGGCCACTTCGAGAACCAGCGTGTTGTCGCCGTTCTTCGTCTCGAGCGCGGTCAGAATTGCCGGCAGTTCGCCTTCGAAGGTCACGTCGACGACAGCGCCGATGACCTGGCTGATGGTGCCGTTGGTGGTCTGGTTGAGGACGGGGGCGGTGGCCATTTTCGTTTCCTTGCCTGTGTCTCTTAGAGCGCTTCCGCGCCTGCAATAATTTCAATCAGTTCGGTGGTGATCGCGGCCTGGCGGCTGCGGTTGTACTGGATCGTCAGCTTGTTGATCAGGTCGCCTGCGTTGCGCGTGGCGTTGTCCATCGCAGTCATCGATGCGCCCTGTTCGCTTGCCTCGCGTTCGAGCAGCGCGCCGAACAGCTGGGTCTTCACGTAACGCGGCAGCAGCGCTTCGAGGATTTCCTCCTCGCCCGGCTCATATTCGACCACGGCGTCACCACCCGCTGCATCCTCGGGCGAGGGCACCGGGATCAGTTGCACCGTGGTGGGATCCTGCGCCAGCGCGCTCTTGAACGTCGGGTAGACGAGGTACGCCACATCGAATTCGCCCGCCTCGAACATCGCGATCAGATCGTTGGCGATCGCATCGGCTTCCTCGAAGCCTGGCGTGCGGACATGCGCCGTGTCGAACTGCTTGGCGATGCGCTGGCCGAAATCGCGCCGGATCGGTGCGCGGCCCTTCTTGCCGACAAGGTAGAACTGCACGTCCTTGCCTTCGGCAATGAGCTTGCGGGCCTGGACCCTGGCTTCCTTGACGATGTTCGAATTGAGGCCGCCGCACAGGCCCTTGTCGGTGTTGACCACGACCAGCAGGTGACGCTGGTCGGCGCCGGTGCCGGCCAGCAACTTCGGTGCGCTGTCGCTCTTGCCGACCTTGGCGGCAAGCGAAGCCATCACGCTTGCCAGGCGCTCGGCATAGGGGCGCGCGGATTCGGCCGCAGCCTGCGCACGGCGCAGCTTGGCCGCTGCGACCATCTGCTTGGCCTTGGTGATCTTCTGGGTCGACTTGACCGAGTTGATCCGGCCCTTGAGTTCCTTAAGCGAGGCCATGTCGGCTCCCTATTCGTGTCTCTCGGGCTCAGGCGAACTGCTTGGCGAAGGCGTCGAGCGCGGCGACGACCTTGGCCTTCACATCGTCCTCGAACTTGCCGGTGTCGCGGATTTCCGCCAGCACGGCGGCGTGATCGGCGCGCATGAAGGCCAGCATCTGCTCTTCATAGGCAGTGACGCGATCAACCGGCACGCTGTCGAGATAGCCGTTGGTGCCGGCAAAGATCGACACGACCTGCTCTTCCACCGGCATTGGCGAGAACTGGGCCTGCTTGAGCAGTTCAGTCAGGCGCGCACCACGGTTGAGCAGCTTCTGCGTCGCGGCGTCGAGGTCCGAGCCGAACTGCGCGAAGGCCGCCATTTCGCGGTACTGGGCGAGCTCGAGCTTGATCGAGCCGGCCACCTTCTTCATCGCCTTGGTCTGTGCGGCGCCGCCGACGCGGCTGACCGACAGGCCCACGTTGATTGCCGGTCGGATGCCCTGATAGAACAGGCCGGTTTCAAGGAAGATCTGGCCGTCAGTGATCGAGATCACGTTGGTCGGAATGTAGGCCGACACGTCGCCTGCCTGGGTTTCGATCACGGGCAGCGCGGTGAGCGAGCCGGCGCCGTTCTCGTCATTCATCTTGGCCGCGCGCTCCAGCAGGCGGCTGTGCAGGTAGAACACGTCGCCGGGGTAGGCTTCGCGGCCCGGCGGGCGGCGCAGCAGCAGCG
>JBMSNZ010000073.1:0-10795 GCA_049421965.1 Erythrobacter sp. | reverse complement strand
CCGCAATCGAGGAGGTGTTCACAATCACCCCACGGTCCTCGACCACAAGCGGCGCGGCGCAAAGGCGCGAGGCGAATTGCGCGAGCGTGTTGAAGGTGCCAACGAGATTGATGTCAATGATCCGGCGGAACGCCGACATCGGATGATGCGCTCTGTCGGTCCCAACAACAGGTATCAGGTCCGAGATCCCGGCGCAGTTGACCAAGATCCGCGCAATGCCGTGGCGGTCCTCTGCTTCCGCCAGGCAAGCCGCGACGCGGGCCTCGTCAGTCACGTCACATTCCAGGAAGTGGCACCCAGTCTCCTTCGCCAAGGCATCACCAGCCGAAGTATCTCTGTCGAGTATCGTGACGCTCGCCCCACGTTCAGCGAGGAGCCGTGCCGTTGCAGCGCCAAGACCAGACCCCCCGCCGGTTACGATTGCCGGGATGCCGCTTATCTCCACCTAGTTTCCCTCCCGTTCAGGCGCATCGATCATGGAACCGGCACTGGCATACCAACCACCATCGATAATCAGTTCAGCCCCTGTCACATACCGCGCCTCGTCTGACGCAAGATAAAGGGCCCCATGGGCGATATCGATCGGGTCACCTGTCCACCCCATTGGAATTCGAGCATTCACAGCGGCCAATTGATCCGGGGCGATGTTGCCAGCAATCTGGCCAGATCCTTTTGTGCGCGGATCGATCAAGCCGGGTTGATTTCAGCAACTTTCGAGCGACCTTAGGGCCGCTCATGTTACACCAGCGGAGGTGCCCCATCCGCAATTGATGGCTTGGCCCCTCGTCGCATCTCCGGTGAGACGCCAGTGCGCCGCGGCTACTTCCGGTCCAGCTGTTCGCGCAGCTCCGCAATATCCCACAGGTCATTGCGGCTGAACGGGAGCAGCCGCTTTACCATTCGCAGGGTCGGCGGGTCGAACTGGCGCTCGGTCCGTGCCAGCTGTTCAAATCTTTCGCGGTCGAGCTCGGCTTGCGGGTCGTGACGGACGCCGTTGGCCCGTTCGACCATGCGATCTTCCGCACTGAGCACCAGCTCTCCCAGTAGCCGCCAGTATTCGATGACCATGCTGCGAAGTTCGGGCCGGTCGCCATTCTGACTGACGAACGCGCTCAACTGTCTCCCGCTTTCGCTGTCAGGCCATTCGCCGGCTTCGAGTGCTGGCTGGTCCGCCGCATGTTCTGCACGCTCGACATCAAGGAAATGCGAAGCTTCCCTGGCGCCGAAGCGGAACACCACGATCACAACCAAGGGGACGATCAGCATTGTCCCCACCATCGGAACCAACGGTTTTTCAGGAAACTGGTTGAAAGCGAGATGAAGGGCCGACGCGAGCAGATATCCTGGCACGAAAGACGTGGGATGAAACTTCCATTCTCCGGCGTGGGCCAGCAAGCTCCGCTCGTTGAACTGGTGCGAAACGGCCGCCATGATCGCGGCCGCACCACTGTGCATGACTGCAGTTCCGACCCCTCTAACCAGCCAGATACCGGGGCTGATCGCGGGGTGCTGGACCAGGTAGATGACATTCTCCACAATCGCGAACCCGGCGCCGATCGCCAGGCCACACAGTGCCGCATCGATTTTGTATCCGATCCGGTTGCCTAGAAAGAGCCCGATGATCAGCACACCCTTGAGCGCTTCCTCAATCCATGGGGCGACAAAGCGGGAATAGCCTGAGAAGCCTAGCGGCAGCGCGTCGAGCGCACCGCCGCTCAGCGGATAGGCAGCCACTGCGGCCAATCCACCCATCGCGAGCAAGGTTGCCACCATCCGCGCAGACAGCAGGTGCAGCACGTCGAGCCAAAGGAAGGCGCCGAGCAACAGCAGGACCGGTGCCAGTGCCAGCGCGGCATTGAGGACTACGATCGGTTCCATCAGCTGTGCCTCATAGGATCTTGAGCGAAATGAGCCACTCGGTCTTGCGGAAATTCCCGTCGACAATCCCGCGGGCAGCGCCCAGCGATAGCGTCATGGGAAGCCGCAATGCGACGGTGAAGTTCAGGTCCAGTTGACCGCCGACCGAGCCGTATGTTTCAGAGCTGCCGTCAGCGCGCCTTGCTTTCAGCACGCCTGCAAAAGCCGCCGGGCGAACCGAACTGAGGTAGAAGGCCGTGGTGCCGACTTCGGCAAACCGCACCGGAGGCAAGTTCCATTCGCCGATCGCTTTCGCGAAGCTTCGCGCATCGATCTGGTCGATCTCGAAGCCGGGAAATGATTCGAGCTCGCGATATCGCTTAACCTCGCGATCATCGACATAGTTGTTGCGGAATGACCCGAAATAGAAGCTTCCCAGTGGATCTGCTGCCGGACCTCCAACTGTTCCCGCATGGGTATAGAGCCAGATCGAGGAATTGCGCAGCGGCAGGGGGCGTCCGATCGAGAAACCACCTTCGATGCGCGGAAAGATGTCGCTGTTGCCATAATCGCCACTCACGACAAGCTCTGCCGCCACCCCTTTCTCGTGATCGACCGATCCCAGGGATTTTGTCTCGTTCACATAGCGTGCGCCTGCTTGCAGCGAGACCAGGTTTTTGGGGCCTGAGACATTCTGTGCATTGGGCAAGGTTTCGAGCCCAACGAAGCCAGTTGCTTCAGCGAAGAAATCAAGCGTGCGCGGGGGATCATAGACCTGGCTCTTGCGCCATCCGATGGTCAGTGCGTCGCCCTTGCGGCTACGCTCGAGCGGCCCGAACAGGTCGTAAAATGACGCCAGATTGTGCCAGTACTTGACGCGCCAGTTGAGGGTCTTGAATTCGACACTGGCGTGAATCCTTTCCTTGTCCGGAATGTCGCTGAATGGCGAGACCGCAAGGTCGATGTTCCATTGCTTGAACTGCAGCGGGTCTTCGTAAGTAAGCCGCCAGCCAAATGCCGGATCGCCCTTGTATCCCGTTACGAAGGGGTATCTCGCCCCGAGTTTGCGTTCCTTGTCAGGGAAGTACTTGCTTCGTTCGGTGACGAGGCTGTCGAGATCGATCTTTGCGGGCGAACCAGCTGCATACTCCTGCAGCTCGGGCCATTTGCGGATCACTTCGGTCCCCAGGAACGTCACTGTCCCCAGCGAGTCCCGCTCCTGTGGCATGATCTTTGACGGGATGAAGCCTTCTCCGCCAAAATCGAACACGACCAACGAACCGTCTGCCAGCGGAACTGGGCGGAAAAAGCCGGTCGAAGCGTTTGAAACGGCCGCGACCGCACCGCTCTCAAGATCGTAGCGAAAGATGTTCGAGACGCCGGTATAGTAGGCGCTGCCATATAGTGACTTGCCGTCGGGCGCGAAAACGAAGCTTTCCGGCACCGACGGCGCAAGCTCGAATTCGGCGACGGTTTCGGGCGGGTTCCCGCTCATCAGCTGGTCAACCGACCAGACCCTGACCGACTGCTTGCCATTCGAAAGGCCGACCGAGGCCGAGATCAGGTTCCCATCAGGCGAGATATCGAGATCGAACGGGTTCTCGTTGTAATCGAAGGTGTAGACCTGGTTGAACCCGGCATAGGGAGGGGGAATCCGCACGAAGGTGGAAAGGCCGTTCTGATGCCTGATACCCCAGAGCGACTTGTCCTTCGGATTGAATGCAAGATCGCCAATCCGTGCGTCGGTCAGCAACTTGCGCCGCTTGCCGCTGTCGACATTCAGCGCGATGATGTCGCGGTAGGCGTAATTGTCCTCGGTATAGAAGGCGGTGCGCGATCCTGGATCATAGGCGAAAGAGGTGACGCTGTAGAGCATCGATCCCTTGATATCGGCCAGCTTCTTTGTCTGGCCGTCCGCCAGCGATAGACGGCCGACATAGGGCAGCACGCCGGGATAGCGAAATGCACCGATCAGGCTGTTGGTGGCAGGGTCCACGAACACCCGCGAGACTGAACCCATTCCCCGGTCGGTGAGATGTTCGGGCGTGGTGAAAGGATGCTGGGCAAGCAGGGCAAGATTGCCTTTCTGGAACTCCCTCTCCCACCCAGACCACTCCTGCCAGACCTCGCCCAGCCGCTTTCCGAACACCCTCCTGAACTGGGTTTCGTAAAAGCCGGCGCTCGCCTCATCGCGGCGCAGCCATTCCATCACCTTGGCCGGTCCGTATGTCAGCGCGAGATAGCTGAAGAAGCGTGTGCCATAGAGGTAATCGTTGACTCCGACCTGGAAGTCGCTGGCGGTCCCTTTTGATTCCAGCGCCAGCGGCGAATAGATCACGGCATCGTCGCGCGCCTTGGCCCGCCATACCATCTCGTCATAGGCGCCCTGTCCTCGCCCCAGCCCGCCCGCCATCCAGGTTTCAAGGAAAACGGCGCTGCCTTCGAGATACCAGCGCGGCGTGTTCACTCGCGGCGTGGCGAGGAAATTGTAGAGGATCGTCTCGGGGTGTTCTTCCACCGGCATCGGCTTGCCGCCGAAGAATTTGCGCCACCGCGCGTCACGCGAGTTCCACGCATCCATGGTCGCTACATGCGCCACTTCATGGTTGCTCAATGTGTAGAACCGTTCGCCCGGGCTGAAGGTTTCATAGCTCAGGCCCAACGGGGCAACATCAAGCAGGACAGCGTTGTTCGGCGATGACCGTGCCGCAGCATTACCGTAGTCGGAAAAGTCCTTCAGGAGCACCGTGGTTGGCTCCCACGGTTCCCACTTGAACAGCTTCTTGTGAAACCGCAGCGAATTCTCGATCGCTCGCCCGACATAGGGGGTAAGGTAAGTCTGCGCGGGATCGAAATAGAGCAGTGTGAAGTCTTCGGTCCGGATCAGGGACAGGTCGATCAGCGGAAGGTTGTTTGATGTCTCCTGCTTCCCGGAACTGTCGCCAACAGGCGGGGCTAGAGGATCCGGCTCGCTCGCGACCTCGGTTGTGATTTCCGGATGCTGGCCAGTTTCCTGCGCCTTGGCCGTGGCCGCCAAAGAGCCGATAGCCAAGGTCGCGACAGGCAAGACTAACAGTCGGGCGAGTGCCCTGTTTGAACCCATTGGAGTTCGGGCTTTCCCTTACTGGGACCGAGCGAGGGCGTCAGCGAAAGCCGGGGAGCGCGCCGCTGCAGCAAAATTCGCGTTGCTCATCAATGACGCGAAGGCTTGTGTCCGTGCCAGCTGCGAGATTGCCCCGGCGTTCCTTGCGAATGCCGCCATAGCCTGCGGCTCGCGCGCGAGTTGCGCAAACGCCTTGGGGTTGGCGGCCATCATGGCGAACGCTCCAGGATGAGCAGCCATGAGACTGCCCGCGCGCGCATCGACGGTCTTCGCTTGCGCTCTGGCTGCCGACGAGGCGCGCAGTTCGCTGTCAAACGCCTTTGCCGCTCGTGCCATGGTCGCAAGCGCCTCGACATCGGTTGCGGCAGCCTTGAACGCCCCGCTATTGCGGGCCATCGCCGCCATAGATTCGGCACTCATTGCGACCCGAAGCCCCGAGTCGCTGCGGGCGAGACTGCGGAAAGCAGCAGCGTTTCTGGCCATGCCTGCAAAGGCGGCTTCGTTGGCCTTAATCTTGGCCATGGCTTCGGCATCATTGGCAAGCGCTCTGAACGACGCCTCGGCACCCTTCATCTGCGCCATGTCCGCAGCGGCGGCAGCCGAACGGAATGCCGCTGCATCATTGGCGAATTGCCTGAACGCTGCAGCATCATTTGCCATGGCAGCCATGGCTGCGGGGTATCTGGCAAGCGTTTCATAGAAAGCCGGGTAGGCGGTCATCTCGGCAAATGCCTTGGGGCTTGCGGCCAGATTCGCAAAGCTGTCGGGTGTCGCCACCATCGCTGCAAATGCCTGCGCATTGGTAGCCACCGCTTCAGACGCCAAGGCGTCAGCAGCGACAGCTTGAGCCTGCTTCGCCAGAATCCGGAAGGCGGCCTCATCCGCCATCAAGGCGGCAAAAGCATCCGGATTGGCAGCCATCATCGCCATGGCTTGCTGGTTTTGTGCCAATGCTGCGAAGCCCGGATCTTTGGCGAGCGCGCGAAATCCTGGGTTCTTGACCATGACTTCAAATGCATCGGTCTGCATGAGCATGGGGACCGACGTGTCGCCCAATGTCACATCGGCGCTGTCGACTTGTGATACGACGTGCCGCTGCACCGGTGCGATGGTGCCGGCAAATTCACCGGAGAGCGGCACGACCCGCAAGGCGCCGTAAGCGCCAATGGCAGCCAGCACGGCGACGCCGGCAATAATCGCAACCTTCTTTGAAGAAATCGAAGATGCAACCGCTTCGCTATGAAATTCTGAAGTCTGTGAACCTGAGTCGCTCATGTGCTTGCCCCCTGTTGACACGCAGGGTCTGGTGTCTGCCTCAATCAAGAAATTGTCAATTATTTACCGGGGCAGCTTTACCGGCCCGTGCGGCACCGGCCTTATCAAAGCTCTCGCTTTGTGAATGGATTGCCAGCCATGAAGACGGGACTTTCGACAGGCTTGGCCGCCCGCTGTGCTTGGGCCGGCAAGGTCCGAAAGGCTATCCCGCTCTAGATCGAACTGCCGCCATCCACCCGGAACTCCGCACCGGTGGTGAAGCCCGCTTCATCGGACGCCAGATACACCGCCATGGCTCCTATCTCTTCGGGCTTGCCGATGCGGCCAATCGGGTGCGTAGCCACCCAGCCGGCATAAACCTCATCAGGATTGGGGACCTGCGCCAGCACCTTGTCGAGGATAGGGGTATGGATCACACCCGGATGGATGGAATTGCACCGGATCCCGTAACCGCTGGTCGCGCAATGCATGGCAACCGATTTGGTGAGCAGGGTTACCGCTGCCTTGGCGGCATTGTAGGCGGCGAGGTTGCCGTTCGCCCTGACCCCCGCCAACGATGACATGTTGATGATGGAGCCGCCACTACCAGCCGGGTTGGCTTTCATGCTGGCGACGGCATATTTGCAGCCGAGGAACACGCCCAGCACGTCGACATCGAGTTCGTGCCGGAACTGCTCCAGCGTTACCTCTTCGATCGAACCATAGGTCGTGATTCCGGCGTTATTGACCAGAATATCAATTGTGGTTCCAGTGCCGAGCACACGCTGCCAATCCGCTTCGCGGGTTACGTCGAGATGGACGAAATGCGCCTGCGGGCCAAGTTCGGCAGCCAGCGCTTCGCCATTGGCGGCATCGATATCACCGATCATCACGGCCGCACCTTCAGCCACGAAGCGCCTGGCCATGGCATTGCCAAGACCCGATGATCCGCCGGTGATGAGTGCACTCTTGCCTTCCAGTCGCATCGTCCTTCTCCCCCTGTTCGCTTAGCCCATCTATTGGCGCGGTCGGCGCCACGCCGGATCTCGCGTGGCCAGAAACGCAGTCACTGCCGCACCAGCATCTTGCCCGGCGCAGCATGTTGGGCGGGCCGCAATCCTTGCCTGCGGTAAGGCGTGGCCTTGGCAATGGCACCTGCCGAAAATGCTTGCTGGCAGGCGATGATCGCCTGCCTGGCCTGCGACAATGGCTAGTTCTGCGAACGGCCCACCCCGGCTTAACTTGCGCTTCGCCGTCTGACCGTGAGGAGACGCCTATGCCCGCTGCCAAGCCGCAACCCCATCCGCCAGAAACGTCGCCCATCCCGATCCGCAATTTCGACAAGGATCGGTACCTGTCGCGCGACTGGATGGCACGCGAACAGGCGCAGCTATGGGCGAAGACCTGGCTTGTCGCCGGGCTGGCGTGTGATGTCCGCGCGCCCGGCCAGTACTTCACGTTCGATATCGGACCGGAGAACCTGCTGATCGCGCGTGGGGCTGATGGGCGATTGCGGGCCATGCACAATGCCTGCACCCACCGTGGCACCCGGCTGGTGACGGAACCGTTGGGGGTGCTGAAGAAACTTGTCTGCCCCTATCACGCCTGGGCCTATGGGCTGGATGGCGAATTGCAGGCCGTGCCCGGCGCCGCGCGTTTTTCAAACGGCCTGCCCAAGGCCGACCTAGCCCTCAAGGCGGTCGAGGTCGAGGAGGCATTGGGCCAGGTGTTTGTGCGTCTCACCCCGGGCGGCATCACGCTTTCCGAGTTCCTGGGCCCGGTGCTTGGGCTGCTGGAACCCTACCGACTTGAGGCGATGAGCGTCACCAACGACCAGACAGTTTCGCATAGCTGCAACTGGAAGGCGATCCTCGATAACTTTGCCGAGCTTTATCATGTGCCTTTCATCCATCCGATCCATCGCCGGATGTTCGAGTGCGCAACCGCACCGATCGAGCTGTTCGAGCATGGCCATACGGCGGTGTACGTCCCGGGCGGCGTGACCGATTCCGGCTTTCCGGTGCCCGAGGGGCCGACCGACATGCTCGCCATGCAATTGCAGGCGGTTGGGCTGGATCCAGCGGAATACCGTGGCCGGGTAGCGGAAATCAGGCCCGCGCTGCAGCGCGCCAAACGGGCCATCGCGAACGCGCAAGGCCTTGCGTATGCGGGCTTTGCCGATGAGCAATTGAGCGACATCTGGCAGTTCAATCTGTTCCCGAACATCATCCTTTCAGTCACACCCGAAAGCGCATGGCTGATGCGGTCGAGGCCCGATCCAGCCGATCCTGGCAAGAGCCATTTCGACATGCTCACTCTGGTCCAGTTCCACGGCTCGGCCGAAGACGCGGCGAATGCCAGGCGCGCCGACGGGAGCGATGATCCCGAGATTGGCACCCATTTCCGCCTCAACGGCCCGCGGCCCGCCGATTATCAACGCCCAGCGCGCGATTGCTTCACCCATGAAGATATCATCGCGGGGCGCAAAACCATGACGGTGACGATCGATGAAGACATCTCGCTTCTGGCACGGGTGCAGCAGGGCATGGCATCGAGCGGTTTCCAATCGGGCTGGCTGAGCGACGAGGAATGCCGCGTCCAGCACTTCCATGATGCCCTCGACGCGCGCCTGGCAGCGCCGGGTTGAAGCGAAAGCGGCAGTTCGGTGCTGGCAAGGTGCCTCGCAGGTCTGCGTATTTGCCAGGCGAGGCCCGACGACATGCCCTCTAACCTTGGGCGGCAAGCAGAACTGAGGCGACTATGGATCTTGGGATTTCGGGACGGAAGGCACTGGTCAACGGCGGGAGCGCGGGCATGGGCCGCGGCGCTGCGCTGGCGCTGGCACGCGAAGGGGCAGAGGTCTTCATCTCTGCCAGAGGCGCAGACCGACTGGAGGAATCCTGCGCCGCGATCGCAAGGGAAACAGGAGCCGCCGTCCATGCCATCGTCGCCGATCATAGCAGCGATGCCGGGCGCGAGGCGATCCTGGCGGCCTGCCCCGATCCGGACATTCTGGTGGCGACCTGCGCGCCGCCTCCCTTCACCAATGACTTCCGCGAAGTCTCGCGTGAGGAGTTTGAGAAATCTGTTCGGATCGCGCTGCTTAGCCCGATCGACTATATCAAGGCGGTAGTTGGCCCGATGGTCGAGCGACGCTGGGGCCGCATCGTCAACATCAGCACCGGCGCCGCCAAATACCCGGCGGCGATGCGTGTCCTTTCCGGTCCACCGCGTGCGGCGCTGGCTAATTACTGCCATGCGATCTCAAAGGAGCTGGCAAAGTACAACGTGACGATCAATTCGGTCCTGCCCGGCATGCATCATACGCCCGGGATCGAGGAGGTACTGGCGCCGCGCGCGGCGGCCAACGGGCGCAGCTATGACGAGGAAGTCGCCGCATTCGTAGATGCCGTTCGCATCCCGGCGGGACGGTTCGGCAATGCCAAGGACCTCGGTGCGCTGGTGGCCATGTTCTGCAGCGATATGGCGGGCTACGTGACGGGGCAGTCGCTGGTGGTGGACGGCGGCATCGGCACGTCCACTTTCTGAGCGCGCTTGGACAAAATCCGGCAGGCATGGGCGCCGCCGCAGCGTGCACTTACCGGACGACCTGCACTTCGATTTCACCCAGGTGGTTCGAGGCATGGCTTACCCGGTCGCCCGGTTGGAGGAAGTGGCCTCCGGCAAGTTCATTGGCGATGAAGCGCCGACGTGCGACGGCCATGAAGCTTTCGCCGCTTAAAGGGCCGCCTGCGCCAAGATATTCCCACGCGGCTTCGATTATGTCCCCGCGAGATGGGGGCGTGAAGATCGTTCCCTCTGAGGTTCCGGACATCAGCGCCGCCGTGCGCGGGATCTGCGAGTCCGGCGCCAGTCGCACAAATCGCCCGCGGTAAAGGAAGCGCGGCTTCGACATGTCAGCCAAAGCTTTCGCCACCAGTTGGCGGTAATCGAGCGTCATCTCGCTGCCACGGGCATCCTGGCGCGGATCGCCGTTGACGCTGGTGGTCATCCGCACATCGTCGACGAATGCTGCCCAATCCTTGGGAACCACCAGGAAGGGGCCTGTGGGGAAGAAATCCGGGCCGCTCTTGGCGTCACTGAAGCCGAACCCTGAATCGAGGTTGTTAGGATCGGCCAGATTGATCAGCGCGTTACGGTTGGTGAAATCGCCGCACAGGAAGAAGGCCTTGACCGCGCGGTCGAAATCTTCCGCTGACCGGATGTCCCGGTCGAACCGAACGCAGATTTCCACCTCGTAATCGAGCAAGATTCCCTGTTCGGCGCGAACCTGCGTGCGGGCCGGGGTCGCGGCACCGAACTTCGGAAACTGGAACACGGCGTCGCTATTCGCTTCGCTGGCGTGTTCGGGAAAATTGGTGCCGGTGCCGATATGCTGCGCGCCCGGCGGGCCTGAGGGCAGGAGCCGTTCGATGGGTAGGGATACCTTGGGCAGGCCTTCGGAACTACCATTCATGACCGGGGCAAGATCGGCCTCGGCCAGCGCGGTTAGCGGATCGTCGACCTGCGACGCGCCCAGTTGCCTGAGGTCGACGCCGGTCACGGTTTCGCCTGTTCTGG
>JBMSNZ010000072.1:0-10841 GCA_049421965.1 Erythrobacter sp. | reverse complement strand
TGCCGCAGATCGAGGTCACCTTCGACATCGACGCCAACGGCATCGTCAACGTTTCGGCCAAGGACAAGGGCACGGGCAAGGAACAGCAAATCCGGATCCAGGCCTCGGGCGGGCTCAGCGATGCCGACATCGAGCAGATGGTGCGCGATGCCGAAAAGTTCGCCGAGGAAGACAAGAAGCGCCGCGAGGCTGCCGAAGCGCGCAACCAGGCCGACAGCCTGGTGCATGCGACCGAGAAGCAGCTGGCGGAACACGGCGACAAGATCGACGCAGATACCAAGGCGGCGGTCGAGGCGGCGCTTGCCGATGCCAAGTCAGCGCTGGAAGGCGATGATGTGGCAGCCATCACGGCCAAGGCGCAGGCGCTGACCGAAGCCGCGATGAAAATGGGCCAGCAAATCTACGAGAAGGAGCAGGCAACGGCTGCCTCTGCCGCTGCTGGCGAGGGCGATGCCTCAACCAAGTCCGCCGACGAGGACGTGGTCGACGCCGAATTCTCCGAAGTCGACGAAGACAACAACAAGGGCTGATGTCCCGATGAAGGCCTATTTCTCCACCGGTGCACAGCGCGCCGGTGGAAGATAGGTTGGGCGAGGGCGGGGACCTATGGCTTCAACCGACATCGACTATTACGAACTGCTCGAGGTTAGCCGCGATGCCGATGGCGCGGCAATCAAGAGTTCGTATCGCAAGCTGGCGATGAAGTACCACCCGGACCGCAATCCGGGCTGCCAGGACAGCGAGGCGCGCTTCAAGGCGATCAGCGAGGCCTATGATTGCCTCAAGGATCCGCAGAAGCGCGCAGCCTATGACCGGTTCGGCCACGCCGCCTTCAAGCAGGGCATGGGCGGTGGCGGCTTCGGCGGCGGCGGGCGCGGCCATGACCGGTTCGGCCACGCGGCCTTCCAGAACGGCGGCCCGGGAGGCTTTAACGGCGGCGGCGGCGCTGGCGGCGGATTTTCCGACCTGGGCGATATTTTCGAGACCATTTTCGGCAGCGCCTTTGGCGGCGGTGGCCGGGCTCAGCCGCGCCGCGGCGCCGACCTGCGCTATGATCTGGAAGTGACGCTCGACGAGGCGTTCCACGGCAAGAAGGTCGAGCTCGAGATCGAGGTTTCGCAAAACTGCGATACCTGTTCGGGTTCGGGCGCCACACCCGGCACCGGCGAGCGCGAATGCCGCATGTGCGACGGGCATGGCAAGGTGCGCGCCAAGCAGGGCTTTTTCGTGGTCGAGCGGCCCTGCCCCACCTGTCACGGGCGCGGCGCGGTGATCGAGGACCCGTGCAAGACCTGCCGCGGCGAGGGCCGGGTCGACCGGCCTCGGGCGCTGGAGGTCGAGATTCCGCCAGGGGTCGATACCGGAACGCGTATCCGGCTTGCCGGCAAGGGCGAAGCCGGGCCGCGCGGTGCGCCTTCGGGTGATCTCTACATCTTCGTCCATGTGAAGCCGCATGCGGTGTTCCAGCGCGAAGGCACCACGCTCGCCACGCGCATCCCGATCAGCTTCACCACGGCCGCACTGGGCGGCACGGTCGATATCCCAGATCTGGCTGGCAAGGTTAACTCGGTGGAGATCCCGGCCGGGATCCAGTCGGGCAAGCAGCTCAGGGTGCGCGGAGCCGGTATGCCGATCCTGCAAGGCCGGGGCCGGGGCGACCTGGTGGTCGAGATTGCAGTCGAAACGCCCACGCGGCTCTCAAAGAAGCAGAAAGAACTGCTTGAGCAGTTCCGCGATACCGAGACGGGCGAGGAATGCCCGGAAAGCAAGGGCTTCTTCGATCGTTTGAAGGATGCTTTCGGCGCCTGAGCAACGTGTTGCAACTCGACACTACTGGCGCTGAAGCCTAGGCTCCCTCGGAACGGAGGGGACTGTTTATGAATCGCTTTGCAACACTCGCGCTTGGTTCGGCTATGCTGGCCCTGGCTGCACCAGCCATGGCCCAGAGCAATTTCGACAAGGTCGAGATCAAGGCCGAGGAAGTCGCACCCGGCGTCGCCGTGCTGTTCGGCGCAGGCGGCAATATCGGGGTCAGCCATGGCGAGGATGGCACCGTGCTGATCGATGACCAGTTCGCGCCACTGACCGACCGCATCCTTGCAGCCGTGGCGGGGCTGGGCGCCAAGCCGGTCAAATACCTCGTCAACACCCATTGGCATTTCGATCACAGCGGCGGCAACGAGAACCTCGGCAAGGCCGGTGTCACGATCTTCGCGCATGACAATGTGCGCGTGCGCCTTGCGGCCGGTGGCACGGTGGCGGGCAACGAGACGAAGCCTGCCCCGCGCGAGGCCTTGCCCGTTGTCACCTATGAACACGGGATCAGCTTTCACCTCAACGGTGACCGGATCGACGCGATCACCACCGGCGGCGGGCATACCGACGGCGACACCGCGCTTTACTGGCGCAAGGCCAATGTGCTGCACACCGGCGATCTGATGATGAACGGGATGGGCTTCCCCTTCGTCGACATCAGTTCCGGCGGCAGCGCCGTGCGGCTGGTCAAGACGCTCGACCATCTTGTGAAGCTGACCAATGCCGAAACCAAGGTGATCCCCGGTCATGGCCCGGTCTGCACCCAGGCCGAGCTGGTGGCCTGGCGCGACATGATTGCGAAATCGGTCGAACTGATCCGCGCGCGCAAGGCAGGCGGCGCCACGCTCGAGGCGGTGCTGGTGGACAATCCGCTGAAGCCGATGGAAAAACCCGATGCCTTCATTTCCGCCGAGGCCTTTGCCCGCGCGATCTGGGCCAGCCTTGAGGAAGGGCACCATCACGGGCACCATGACGGGGCGCACCAACACCCCTAGCCTTTGAGGACCTCCGCCCGAATTCCGCTGACGAGCGAGGGATCGGCGCGCAAGCGGCTTTCCTCCTCGTCGAGGATGGCCAGAAAGGCGGCGCGCTTGAAGCCCTTGCAGGCGCTCTCATCGATCCCGACGCTAAGCGTCGAACAGACCAGGTCGATCATCCGCTCGGCGCCATGCAGCCGGCCCCACAGGTAATCGTTTTCGCGATAGGCGCGGCTGAAAAAGGCGCCGAAATTGTAGAATTCGATGCCTCGCAGCGTGGCCCGCGCACCGCCCTGGCGGATCGAAGGCGCATCCTCGGGCGAGACACGATCGACCTTGACCGGGTCAAACTCGGTATAGCCCTCGTGCGGCAACAGCGGCAGCGTGGCGACGTCGTAGAACGGGAAGCCGAGATAGGTCAGCAGCATGCGCCGCCTGAGCTGGCGCGGCATCTGGGCCAGCGCTTCGGAAAGCAGGCTCTCGGCATGGACATCGACCGAAGGCAGGTGCCGCTGCCGGCTTAGGTAATCGAGGAATTCGCCTGGTGCTTCGAGCACACGCTCTGCGACCGCGGAAAACTCCTTTCCCAGCGCATCGGCGCGGTTGCGATCGAAATAGAGGCCAAGCACGGCATAGATCTGTTCGCGCGCCCGATCGAGCGCATGATCCGGTATGTCGGACTCCTGCTCCCAGTCGCGCGACAGGCGCCGCGCCAGTAGCCGCAGGCGGCGAATGCGGAAATTGATGTCATGCGCGCGGAAGAACGCGATCGCTGCCTCGTTCGCACCGCCCGCCGGATCTGACAGGCTTTCGAGCCCGCGTGCCTCCAACTCGATCCGGAGCGCGTGTTCGATCGGGCGGCTGTCTGCGAGGCCCAGATGCGGCGCAGCGTCCAGCGCCAGCTGGGCGAGGTGCTCAACGATCCTGATGAACTTCGCCTGCGCATAGGAGTGGAAGGCATAACCGGCGCGTTCGGCAGCGGCCTGCTGCGCCTTGGCGCGCCATGCGGCGAGGCGGCCGGGCGTGGGATTGTCGAGGAAGAAGGTCAGCCCGAACAGCTTCTCGACCGCACGGTCGACTTCCGGCCGCAGTCGCGCCACGATCCGTTGCAGCCGTGCCGCATCGCGCGATTGACGCTCAAGCTGTTCGAGATTGTCGCGGATCGGCTGTTCGCGTGGCAGCGCCGAAATCGACCCGAAGATCGCGGCAAAGAAGCCCACCGGCCTGGCATCGCCATCCTTGATCGCGGCAATCCGGTCAGGTCGGGGATCAATATAGACAAAGCGGCGGTCCACCTCGCGCTGCACCGGGCGGCCATGCAGCGCCTCGATCGCGCCTTCGAACGGCGCATTGACCAACACCGATCCATCGATCAGCGCTACCTGCTCGGCTGAGCCACGGCGCAAATGCACCGGCATGATGCGGTTCAGGAAAGCCTCCCGCGTCGGCCATTCCTGGCCGCGCCGCTGGGCGAGGCGGTCGATCTCGGCAAGTTCCAGCGGCGGGAAGGCGCCGGGGAAACTGGCCGTCGCCCGCGCAGCAAAGGCCAGTTCGAGCAGATCAGCCAATCCTTCGGTGCCCCCTGAAGGGGTCTGCCCGCGGAAATGGATCGGCAGCCGATGCTCGCTCTCTTCTACCACCGGTGGGCTGTTGAGCCGCAGCAGTTCGACATGGCCGCGAAAATCGGTCGCGGTTACGAACAGGTCGAGCGGATAGTAGGGCGGCAGCAGCGGCGGGCCCCGTTCGCCCTGGCGCATGACATCGAGCGCATCGAACAACAATTGCGAGAAATTGTCGCCCGAGAATGGCGGCTCGAACCAGCGCCCGCGAATGAACTGCGAGACCTTGCGGCGGACCTCGCTGCGCGTTTCGGGCGCAACGCTTTCGGACACGACATTGCCTGGCCGGCTGATCAGCCACCAAGCGATCGGCTGCGCCCAGAACTTGGCAAATTTCCACATCGGCCGCGCATCTGGATCAAGCAGCCGGTCGACATCGGCGTTGGCGAGCCACAGCTCTGTCAGCGGTTCGAGCGAATGCCCGGCATAGATCGCCTGCGACAGGAACACCGCGTTGATCCCGCCCGCGCTCGCGCCGCTCAGGATATCGGGCAGCACCCTTAGCCGCATGCCATGCTGCTGTTCGATATGCTCCAGCAGGTCACGATAGACCCGCGCTACGCCGGCTGGGGCTTCCTCATCCGCGTGAAATGCGCGGCTCGCCCGGGCGAGGTGCCACAGCTCCTTGGTGACACCATGCATGTAAACCGCGAGGCTGACGCCGCCGTAACAAACCAGGGCAATGCGCAGTTCCTTCTGGTGCATGGCCCTGTGATGCCCATGATCTTGCGCGAAGGCAATTGCGTTCTTCCTATGTTCCGTTTAACGAGCAGCCATGGTCAAAGCCAAGAAGCGCTATGTCTGCCAGGCTTGCGGCAGTGTGTCCCACCGCTGGCAGGGGCAATGCCCCGATTGTGCCGAGTGGAACACGCTGGTGGAAGACGTGCCGGCCACCGTGTTCTCGCAGAAGCACGATCTCTCGCGGGGAGGGCGTGCGGTCGAGTTTGCCGCGCTTAACGCGCCGGCTGAACTACCCTCGCGGCGCAGCACGGGCCTGGCCGAATTTGACCGGGCGCTGGGCGGCGGGCTCGTGCCCGGCTCGGCCATCCTGATGGGTGGCGATCCCGGCATCGGCAAATCCACCCTGCTGCTGCAGGCGGCGGCTGCCATCGCCCGCAGCGGCGCGGATGTGGTCTATGTCAGCGGCGAGGAAGCCGCAGGGCAGGTGCGGATGCGCGCGGCACGGCTGGGGCTGGGCGATACTCCGCTGCAGCTCGCTTCGGAAACCTCGGTGCGCGATATCCTCACCACGCTGGGCCAGATGGCGCCGCCCGCATTGCTGGTGATCGATTCGATCCAGACGATGTATTCCGACACGATCGAGGGTGCGCCGGGCACGGTCAGCCAGGTGCGTGGCTGCGCCTTCGAATTAATCCGCTATGCCAAGGAAAACGGCGTGTCGCTGGTGTTGGTCGGCCATGTCACCAAGGACGGCACGATTGCCGGCCCCCGCGTGCTCGAACACATGGTGGATGTGGTGATGAGCTTCGAGGGGGAACGCAGCCACCAGTACCGTATCCTGCGCGCGCTCAAGAACCGCTTCGGTGCGATCGACGAGATCGGCGTGTTCGCCATGGCGGCCGAAGGGCTGGAAGAGGTCGGCAACCCCTCGATGCTGTTCCTTTCGGGGCGCGATCAGCCCTTGGCAGGCAGCGCGGTATTCCCCGCCATCGAAGGCACCCGCCCGGTGCTGGTGGAGATCCAGGCGCTGATCGTGCGATTGCAATCGGGCGCCACCCCGCGCCGTGCGGTGGTGGGGTGGGACAGCGGGCGGCTGGCCATGCTGCTGGCGGTGCTCGAAGCGCGCTGCGGCCTCAATTTCAGTTCCGCCGAAGTCTATCTCAATATTGCCGGCGGCTACCGGCTGTCCGATCCGGCGGCGGACCTAGCCGTTGCGGCAGCGCTGGTTTCGGCACTGGCAGATCGCCCTCTCGCTGAAAGTTCGGTGTGGTTCGGAGAAGTATCGCTGGCCGGGGAAGTGCGCCCGGTTGCGCACAGCGGCTTGCGCCTGCGCGAAGCGGAGAAACTGGGCTTTTCGCGCGCGTTCGGCCCATCCGACGCGGACAAGCGCAGCAGCGGGCTCGACTACCGCGGCTTGGGACAAGTTGCGAACCTCGTTGACCGGGTGATGGCAAAGCCATAGTCTTTGGCCCAATGAATGTGTTCGACATCATCGTGCTGGTCGTGATCGGGGTCGCGGCTGTGGGTGGCTTCTTGCGCGGCCTGGTGCAGGAGGTCTTCTCGCTGGCGGCCTGGGTGCTGGCGGCGGCGGCGATCTATACGCTGCACACGCCCGTCACCAGCGTGCTGCACGATTTCCTCAATACCGATCCGGCGGCATCGCTGCTGGCTTTCTCGTTGCTTCTGCTCATCCCCTATGCCGCGATGAAGGTGATCGCCAACAATGTCAGCGGCGTTTCATCCGGCAACATCATGGGGCCGGTTGACCGCTTGCTCGGCTTCGGCTTTGGCGTGCTCAAGGGTGGGTTGATCATGATCTTCGCCTTCTCGATCCTTGCGCTCAGCTTTGACGAGGGTTGGGGTTACAAGGGCCGCCCGACGTGGATCACTACGGCCAAGTCCTATCCCATAATCGATACCAGCTCACGTGCTCTGGTCGAGATCATTGCCTAACGCCGCGAGCGCCTGCGGCGCGAAGGGGAAGCGATGGAATGACCGCAAGAGCCGCAGGCAAGCTTTACACCCCCGAACTTCTCTCGCTCGCCACCGAACTCGCAGCCTATCCGTTTGGCGAAGGCTGGCCGGTAACGGCAACAGCGCGTTCGCGCGCCTGCGGCAGCCATCTGACGATCGGCCTCGATTTCGATGCCGGTGGCAGGATCGGCCGGTTTGGCCTCGCTGTGTCTGCCTGTGCGGTGGGGCAGGCATCCGCCGCGATTTTCGCGCGTTCGGCTGCCGGGCAGAGTGCGGCCAGCATCGCGTCCACGCTGGAAGCGATCGAGCGCTGGCTTGGTGATACTGACGCCGCACTCCCGGGCTGGCCCGGATTTGCCGCGCTGACCCCGGCGCGTGAATACCCGGGCCGCCACGGTGCCTTGATGCTGCCGTGGAAGGCCGCCGCAGACGCGCTTTGCAAGGGCGAAATCACAAGCTAGAGCCGGTCCGCGACACGATTGGGGAGAGCGCGAAAGCCATGACCGAGGCCGCAAGTCCAGCCATCCGCGAACCGAGCGAGAAGGAAATCCGTCTCGTGATCGGGGCCAGCTCGGCTGGCACCATTTTCGAATGGTACGACTTCTTCATCTACGGGACGCTGGCCTATATCCTGAAGGACGCGTTCTACCAGACCGACAACGAGACGCTGGGCCTGCTGCTGGTGTGGTCGACCTTCGCGGTTGGTTTCGCTTTCCGCCCGATCGGTGCCGTGCTGTTCGGCTATCTGGGTGACAAGCTGGGCCGCAAATACACCTTCCTGGTGACAGTGACCCTGATGGGTATCGCCACCGCAGGCGTTGGCCTGATCCCCACAGTCGAGACGATCGGCATATTGGCACCGATGATCGTGATCTTCCTGCGCATTCTCCAGGGCCTGGCCCTGGGCGGCGAATATGGCGGCGCAGCGATCTATGTTGCAGAGCACGCCCCGCCCGAAAAGCGCGGCTATTACACCAGCTTCATCCAGGCCAGCGTGGCGGGCGGCTTCGTGCTCTCGATCGGCGTGGTTCTGGCCTGCCGCGCGCTGATCCCTGAAGACGATTTCGCGGCATGGGGGTGGCGCGTGCCGTTCCTGCTGTCGATCATCCTCCTTGGCATTTCGCTGTGGATGCGCCTGATGCTGTCGGAAAGCCCGGTGTTCCAGGCGATGAAGGCCGAAGGAAAGATTGCCGGCAATCCTTTCATCGAAAGCTTCACCTACCCCGGTAACAAGAAGCGGATCTTCGTCGCGCTGTTCGGCGTATCAGGGATTCTCACGACGATCTGGTACACCGGCTTCTTCTCGAGCATGAGCTTCCTGCGCGGGCCGATGCATGTGGCCGACCTGACCGTGGAACTGATCCTGTTCGTTTCCGGCCTCATCATCATGAGCTTCTATGTGATTGTCGGCAAATGGTCTGACCGGGTCGGGCGCCGGAAGCCGATCGTGATTGGCGCCATCCTGACGCTGCTTCTGCTGTTCCCGGCCTTCTGGGCGCTTGGCAGCATGGCCAATCCGGGGCTGGCGCAGTCGGCCGAAGTCACGCCGGTGCGGGTCGAAGGCCCCGAATGCGTCACCGACCCATTCGCCGAATTGTTCGGCCGCCAGCAGACCGATTGCGGCAAGATCCTCGAAACGCTCACCGCATCGGGCGTGTCCTATGATGTCGCCGCAGGTGAGACTCTGCGCGTGACGGTGGGCAGCGAGGAAATCGGGCTCGATCCGGCGTGGTATGACGACGCCAATGCGCGCCGCGACGGGCTGCGTGAGGCGCTGAGCGAATACGGCTTTGATTTCTCGAAGCAGCAGCCCGGCACAGTGGCTGTGCTGGCCATCATCGCGATCCTGCTCGGCCTGGGCATGCTGTCGGCGCTGACCTACGGCTCGGTGGCGGCGCTGCTGTCGGAGATGTTCCCGCCCAGCATCCGCTATAGTTCGATGTCGATACCCTATCACATCGGGGCAGGCTATCTTGGCGGGTTCCTGCCGCTGATCGCAGGCGTGATCGTGGCAAGCACCGGCGATATCTACTCGGGCCTGTGGTACACCTGGGTCGTGGTCGCGTTTGGCCTGCTCGTGCTGTGGTGGGGCGTACCTGACGGTCCGCCGCGCGACTTCGAAGATTCGCATGGCTGACGCTCCGCCGCCGAGTTTGCGGCTGAAGATTGACCGGGACGCCTTGGCCGGAAACTGGCGCGCGCTTGACCGGCTTTCGGGAAGTGCCCGTGCCGGAGCCGCGGTAAAGGCCGATTGCTATGGCCTGGGCGTGGCGCAGTGCCTGCCGGTGCTGTACGAAGCCGGCGCGCGCGATTTCTTTGTGGCGCACTGGAGCGAGGCAGGCGAGGTGGCGCGCCATGTCTCGCCGGGAAGTATCTCGGTGCTGCATGGCCCGCTCACTGCAGAAGATGCAGCATTTGCGCGCGAGCTTGGCGTGGTCCCGACGATCAATTCGCTGGCGCAGGCGAAGCGCTGGATCGAGAGCGGCGGCGGCGCCTGCGACCTGATGATCGATACGGGAATCAACCGGCTTGGCCTGTCGCCTGCGGATATCGGCGATCCGCTCATCGCACAGCTCAATGTCCGCACATTGATGTCCCATCTCGCCTGCGCCGATGAAGACACGCCGATGAACGCGCGGCAGCTGGCCGCCTTTCGCGAGATCGTGCCGCTGGTGCTGCACCAATCCGCCAGCCTGTGCAACAGCGCCGGAATTGCCCTTGGCAGCGATTACCATTTCGACCTCACACGGCCGGGCCTCTCGCTCTACGGCGGGTGGCAGCGGTCAGAGTTGTCCGCCGCCATCCGCCAAGTCGCCTATCCCGAGGCAGCGATCATCCAGACGCGGACGATCGCGGCCGGCGAAAGCATTGGCTACAATGCGACCTTCGTAGCCCCTTCAACGATGCGCCTCGGCGTGGTGTCGCTCGGCTATGCTGATGGCTACCTTCACCACTGGCGCGGCAAAGGGGCATTCGAGCATGACGGGCGCAGCCTTGCAGTGCTGGGCAAGGTGTCGATGGACATGGTGGTGCTCGACCTGTCGGCCGCGCCCGACCTGGTCGAAGGCGACTGGGTGCAATTGCCCTATGCGCTGCCGCAAGCAGCGCAGCAAAGTTCCATCCCGCAATACGAATTGCTCACCCTTTTGGGACAGCGTTTCAAAACCGCATAGGCCCATGTTGCGCTGCACATTGTGCAGGTGCTAAGGCGCAGCATTGTTCCATCGGGATTGCAGCACATGGCCAGGAAAAATGCGGGTGACGGCGAGTCCGTCATCGTCAAGAAATACGCCAATCGCAGGCTCTACAACACCAGCACTTCAAGCTACATCACGCTCGACGATCTTGCGGCCATGGTGCGCGAGAACATCGAGTTCCAGGTGCTGGATGCCAAGACTGGCGAAGACATCACCCATTCGATCCTGACCCAAATCATCATGGACGAAGAGGCGAGTGGCGAACAGATGCTGCCGGTCAGCTTCCTGCGCCAGCTGATCAGCATGTATGGCAATTCGATGCAGGCCATGATGCCAAGCTATCTCGAAGCGGCGATGGCAAATTTCCGCGAGAACCAGGGGCGCATCCGCGAAGCCTTCGAAATGGGCATTGCCAACAGTCCGATCGCAAAGATCCACGAAACCAACATGGCGATGATGCGGGCGGCAACCGAAGCGTTCTTGCCCGGCGTGGGCAAGCGCAGCGAGAAACCTGCCGACACTTCGCGCGACGAGATCGCCGCGCTGCGCCAGCAAATGGCTGAAATGCAGAAGAAGCT
>JBMSNZ010000071.1:0-11216 GCA_049421965.1 Erythrobacter sp. | reverse complement strand
ATGAGGCGCAGATAGGCGCGGCCTTGCGGAAAGGCAAGCGCCAAAACGAAGCGCCCGGACAGCGCGCCGGGCCCTTCTCCTCCGATCGCGAAGACGCGATCAGTGGTTGTGCTCGTCTCCGAAGTGATGATCGCCGCTGTGCGTGCGCGGGCCGCGCTTTTCGCCCGGAGCCCAGGTCACATGGGTGATCACCGTGTAACCGTTGAAATTGCGCACATAGACATTGTCACGCCCGTGCGCATCGCTGCCAATCGCCTTGCCCCACTGTCCGGGTGTGTCACCAACGTCGATGCCCAGCGGCTTGCCCTTGCCCGGACCTCCCCCTCCGCCGCCGCTACTGCCTCCTTCGGAGTGGTCATAGATCAGCCCCAGCTGTGCCATGTCATGGGCGTCAGGGCGCTCGTTGCCCTCGGGCACGCTGGTGTATTCCATACATGACGAGGTTGCGTCGGTGCCGAAATCTTCGTCCTGGTGACCGAGGCCATAATCATGGCCGATCTCCTGGCAGGTGACGAGCTGTTTCCAGCTATCCCTGTTGTAATCAGGATAAGCGAAATAAGTATCGTTGAGCTTGGTCGAGCCCGCTACGATATGCCCGCCCGACAGGCTGATCGAGGCAATCCCGAGCCAGCCCGTATTGCCATAGCTGCTATTGCACACCTGGATGGTACCCGACACCATCGGGCACCGCTTGGCATTGGTTGCACCACTGGAAAGCTCGCTCTTGATGTTCGTCGACTTGTTCCACTCTTCCACCGCCGTCGCCACACGAGCCTTCCAATGCCCGATTGTATTGTCGACTACCAGAGGCCTGGCGACCTTATCGCTCGTCTGCCAGTGGTAGGTCGACCATGCATGGTCCGCCAGCCCTGGCGTTGCGACCAAGGCAGCCAAACTGGCCACAAGGATTATCTTCCTGCTGATCATAAGCCCCTCCATTTGCTGGGACTCACATTGCGCGCCGACGCAATATCAACCGATATCCGGTCGAACCCCATCCCCGTCAGACACGATAGCGCATGCGACAGTCGATTTCTAGGCCAGTGCGCGGTCAGCCCTCGTCGCTCTCCTGCATCAGCCCGTGCTTCTTGATCGCGTGACGCAGCTGGTCGTAGCTCAGGTTGAGCGCCCGTGCGGTCTGGCGCTGGTTCCAGCGGTGCCGACCTAGTGCCTGCTCCAGGATCGCACGTTCATGCGCGTCGACCGCGGCGCGCAGATCCGTCACCGCATCAAGCTCTACCGGCAAGGCTGAGTTAGTGGTGCTGCCCGGCCCTTGCGAGGGCGCGGCATTGCCTGCTGCAGCCAGCGACGACGCCTTGCGATGACTAGGCGCGAACGGCTTCCACGGCGAATCGAACGGATCGAACTGGACATGCGCGATCGGTTCCTCCGGATCGTCCCAGCGATAAACCGCGCGTTCGATCACATTGCGCAATTCGCGCACATTGCCTGGCCAGGGGTAATCCTCCAGTTGGCGCTGGACATGGTGGGCAAAGCCGGGCCAGGCATGCCATTCGAGTTCGGCCGCCATGCGCCGCCCGAAATAATCGGTCAGCACGCCAACATCGCCCTCGCGCACCCGCAGCGGAGGCAGTGTGATCACTTCGAAGCTCAACCGGTCAAGCAGGTCAGCACGGAACTCGCCGCCTTCGGCCATCGCCGGCAGATCGTCATTGGTGGCGGCGACGATGCGCACGTCGACCCGGATCGGTCGGGACGAGCCGATCCTCGTCACTTCGCCATACTCCACTGCGCGCAGCAAGCGCTCCTGTGCCGCCATCGACAGATTGCCTAACTCGTCGAGAAACAGCGTGCCCCGGTCGGCTTCCTCGAACCGGCCGGCCCGCGCCCTTGTCGCACCGGTAAAGGCGCCAGCTTCATGCCCGAACAGTTCAGCCTCGATCAGCGTTTCAGGCAGCGCTGCGCAATTCATTGTCACCAGGGGCTCGTCCCATCGGCTCGAAAGGCGGTGAAGGCGCTCAGCGATCAATTCCTTGCCCGTGCCCCGCTCGCCGATCACCAGCACCGGGCGGCTCATCGGCGCCGCGCGGCTGGCGCGTTCGACAGCATCGAGGAAGGCCCCGGACTGACCGATGAACTGATTATCCCGCTCCATGCCCAATCTATAGTGAAAATTCCCAATCCTTGGCAATCAAAACCAATGAGCTCTGCCATGCCTGTTCTTAAACATCTGATTTAATGTGGTTTTGAAAAACTGGCACACCCTTTGCTGTAACTGAGATGAACCGAACAGGAGTTTGTAAGCCATGTACGATCGCCGCTTTTTCCAGAGCAAGCTGGGACAGGCCTCGCTGGCGAGCATTGCCGCGATGACCGCATTCGTTGCCCTCAGCACCCAGATGCACGCCACCCCGGTGGTTGCGGTGGCTGCGGCATCGCAGGGCATCCTGGTCGAGATGGCATGACCAAGTTGCCGGAAGATAACCCCCTCGGGCCGGAGCGCTCAGTCCCCCCCGCGAGCAACCCCGCTGGTGCTGCATCCAGTCGCGGCACCACTGCTCCGGCCCAACCCTTTTCACCTGAACCCGGGCCGCGGCTGTCGCGGCTCGATGCGGAAATTGAGCGCTTGCGCCGCAGCCCGACCCCGACACAATCACGGCCTCGCCAGCAAGACGATTCGAATTTCTTCAACGGAGTAGCCTTCATGGGCATTTTCAGCCGGACGCGCGACATCATCGCGGCCAATTTCAACGACATGCTCGACAAGGCCGATGACCCAGCAAAGATGATCCGCATGATCATTCTCGAGATGGAGGAAACCCTGGTTGAAGTGCGCGCCAGCGCCGCGCGCACCATCGCGGACCAGAAGGAAATGCACCGCCACGTGGTCAAGCTCGACAAGCTCCAGGCTGACTGGGCAGACAAGGCGCAGCTGGCGCTCAGCAAGGACCGTGAAGACCTCGCCCGCGCGGCGCTGGTCGAGAAGAAGAAGGCCGGCGACATGGCCGACCAGCTCAAGCAGGAAATCGGCGTGCTCGACGATGCGCTGCGCGCCTATGAGGACGACATCCAGAAACTGCAGCATCGCCTGCGCGAAGCCCGCAGCCGTCAGACAGCGATCGCCGCGCGGCTCGAAAGCGCGGAGAACCGCGTCAAGCTGCGCACGCTGATGAGCACCGAACGGACCGACGAGGCGCTGGCCCGGTTCGACCAGCTCGAACGCCGGGTCGATTACGCCGAGGGCCGCGCCGAGGCGCTGCGCATCGCCGACCAGAACGGCACGCCTTCGCTGGCTGACGAAATCGCCGCCCTCGCCGGATCGGACAAGATCGACGAGGAACTCGAGGAAATGAAGCGCGCGCTGGGCAAGGACAGCGCCAACAGGGAGGGATAAGTCGTGGACGTCGAACCTATGGTCGCCATCATCGCCATTTTCATCGGGCTGCCGTGGATCATCCTCCACTACATGACCCGCTGGAAAACCGCGGCCACCATCACCAGCGATGACGAAGTGCTGCTTGACGAGCTCTACCAGCTCGCCAAGCGCCTCGACGAACGCATGGACACGGTCGAGCGGCTGGTCGCCAGCGACCACCCCGACTTCAGCCCGGCGCGGATCAAGCATGACCGCGAAATCGACAACCAGCAATTGCGCGAGCTCGAAAACCTGCTCGCCGAGAAGAAGGGAGCGGCCAAATGAACAGCCCACGCACCACGCTCTACCGCGACAAGGCCAATGCCAAGCTGATGGGGGTCTGCGCCGGGATCGCCGATTATACTGGCGTCGACACGTTGTGGGTGCGGCTCGGCTTTCTGCTTCTGCTGTTCACTGTCGCCCCGATCCTGCTGCCGGCCTACTTCGTGGCCGGGCTGCTGCTCAACAAGAAGCCGCCGCATCTCTATGTCGATAAGGAAGAGCAGCAATACTGGCAGCGCGTTCGCCAGAGCCCGAAGCGGACCGCACGCGAGATCCGCGCTCGTTTCCGCGACATCGACCGCCGACTAGCCGATGTGGAAACCTATTACGTCAGCAGCAACCCGCGCCTGACCGCGGAAATCGAACGGCTGCGCTGAAGCAAGCCACGGGGGAGCCTTTCAATGAGTGAAATGATCTGGATCCTGGTGCCGCTCGCACCTTTTCTGATGATCGGCTTCATAACCTGGACCAAGCACCAACAAAAACTGGCCGAAATGCAGATCGGCGCCACCGCTGAGCACACCGCCGAGAAAGCCGCGCAGTATGCGTCGCAGATCCAGCGACTCGAAGACCGGGTCCAGGTGCTCGAACGCATCGTCACCGACAAGGGCTATGACGTCGCCACTCAGATCGAGGCACTGCGTGATGCCCGCAGTATCGAGGCGTTGGGCGCGCGGCAGGAATTGCGCGCGCTGGAAGGCACTCGCCAGGAGGCGGCACGATGATGGGCCTCGGCGAATTCATGGCCTTCACGGTACTTGTGGGTGGGATCGTTGTCGTCGTGCGGACACTGGCACAGACCTATCAGCGCAAGCTGGCTGTGCGCGAGCGCGAGATCGAACTGGCGCTGCAGCACCGCGCCAGCCCCGTCGCGGCTAGCGACAATCCTGCCGTCGCCAAGCTCGAAGAGCGTGTCCGCGTGCTCGAACGCATCGCCACCGATGCCGATGCCCGCCATGGAGCCGCGGTATCCCGCGAGATCGAAGCGCTGCGCCACAACCAGGCGAGCGAGTTGCAAACCGGCAGCGGCGTGCCGCTGAACATCGAACAGAAGGAGCGCGCGTGATGGATCCCGATCTGGCAAATGTGCTGGCACCAGTATTCGGCGTGGGTGTGATGTCCATGTCCGTCGCCTGGGTCATCAACACCTGGCTCAGGGTCAAGCACGGCTATCCGCTGGAAAACAGCTGGGGCAAGGCGATCTATCCGCAGAAAAACGATGAAGCGGTTGAGCGCGTGCGCCTGCTGACCCAGGAAAACGCCCAGCTGCGCGCCGAAGTCGGGTCGATGAAAGACCGGCTCGCCAATGTCGAACGGATCGTCACTGACGGCGGCTATCGCATCGGGCAGGAGATCGAGGCTCTGCGCGAGCGGGCGCTCGAAAGTCGCAAGGACGAAGGAAGCGCCTGATGCCCGAACTCGCGATCATCTTCAGCTTCATCCTGGCGGTCGTGATCATCACGGCGCTGACGATCCAGCGGATCGTCGCCCGGGTCTACCAGCACAAGGAGTGGCGCGAAATGCAGCGCAGCGGTGCGCGCGATGGTGCGTCGAGCGAGCAATACCGCAAGCTCGAGGAACGTGTGCGTGTGTTGGAGCGGATCGCGACCGACAGCAACCACGCGCTCGCTTCCCAGATCGAACAGCTGCGCGAACTCGATACGATTGAAGCCCTGACCAAGCCGCGGGAGAACGCGAAGTGAACTGGGCCACCGCCGTTGTCCTGATCGTGCTGATCTCCGCGATTGCCGGGGTGATGCGCTCGCGCAATGGCGGAGGTCGCCGCTTGCGCCGCCACGAGCGCGAGCACGCACAGCTGCCCAGTGCACGCGAGCAGCTACTCGAACGCGAAGTCGAAGATCTGCGCGAAAGGATCAAGGTACTCGAACGGATCACGACCGACGGCCATTCCGCCGACGCAAACGAAACCCGCCGGATCGCCGCCGAGATCGAAGCTCTGCGCGATTCGCGCGACAACTAGGGCGCAAGGTTCAAGGAGGACATGAGGGATATGTTCGAACCGACACTGATCATCGCCGCCACCTCGTTGGTGGGCCTGTGCGTAGTTGCCTTTGCCCTGCTCAAGGCGTGGCAAGGCTGGCTTGCCCTTAAGCAACGCGAGCTCGATGCCACTCCGCGCGAAATCGAGGGCGGCGTGGGCCAGAGCGCAGCGCGAATCGAGCTGGCCGACCTCAAGGAACGCATCAAGAAGCTCGAAGCGATTGCAAGCGGGGTGGATTTGTGAGCCAGAGCGCCTAGATGCGCGATGATGCGCACGCTTGATGACATTTATGAAGAGTATGAGTTCCTCGAAGGCGACGAGCGTTATCGCCTGTTGATCGAACTGGGGCGCGAACTCGACCCCATGCCCGAGGCGCTGAAAACCGATGCCACTCTGGTGCGTGGCTGCTCGGCCAGTGTCTGGGTCTATCCCACCGAGCGCGCGGGCGCGCTGCATTTCCTGGCCGACAGCAATGCCGCCATCACCAAGGGGATCGTCGCGCTGGTTATCGCTGCGGTTCAGGACCGGCCGGCGCACGAGATCGCCGGCATGGACGTCACCGCCGCACTGGCGCGCTTCGACCTGCGCAATCAGCTTTCCTCGAACCGCACCCAGGGCGTACCCAACATGATCGCCCTGGTGCGCGAACATGCGGCGCGGCTGGCCAATGCCTGAGGCTCGGACCTAGCATGCGGCCGCTCTACGCAGCGGGGGGCATTATAGCGACAGGGCTGGCAGCGGCGGGGGCATTCCTGCCGATCATGCCTACCGTACCGTTCCTGCTGGTTGCGGTGTTTTGCTTCGCGCGCAGCAACCCGGCGTGGGAGAAGAAGATTCTCGACCATCCGCACTGGGGGCCGCAGGTGCGGGATTGGCGCGAGCGCCGCGCGATCAGCCGCCCCGCCAAGGTAACGGCAATCGGGGCGATGAGCGTAGGCGTTGCCTTCACCTGGTTCACGCTAGGCCACCCCTGGCATTTGATCTCGCTCGCAATCCTGGTGGTAGTGGGCGGCTGGATCGCCACCCGTAACGAATAGCCGGTACCGATCGGGCGTCAGCCTGCCTCGGCTTCACGGACGCGGGCGATTCCCGCCTCGCTCTGCGCCTTGAGTTCCGCCTTGAGCTTGACCGGGTCGCGGGCAAAAACGAAGCCGAAGCTGACCCCGCCTTCCTTGCCGATGGTCGCATGATGCAGCTTGTGCGCCTGCACCAATCGCTTGGCATAGCCACTGCGCGGCACCCAGCGCCAATAGCGCTGATGCACCAGCCCGTCATGGACCAGCGTGTAGATCACGCCATAGAGCGTGATGCCCAGCGCGATCCACCACACGAGATCGGAATAAAGCGCACCGTAGATATATAGGCCGGCGTTGATCGTCCCGAACACCACGGCGAACAAATCGTTCTTTTCAAAAACATTGTCATGCGGCTCGTGGTGGTCGCGGTGCCAGGCCCAGCCCCAGCCATGCATAATATATTTGTGCGCATACCAGGCGAACAGCTCCATGCCGATCACGGCAGCGCTCACCGCAAGGATGATCTCGAGCACGCTCATGCAGCTACTCCGGCACGCCTCGCCCTGGGCAGTGCCCACCAGGGCACATCGGGGCGGCGATGATGTTCGAGATGATAGCCGAAATGGAAACAGCTGGCGAGGCTGGCCAGCGTCCCGAAATGATCGCTCCGGGCATTATGATCGTCAGGAAAGGCTCCATCCCCGTGGCGATGCGGGCGATAGGTGCCGAAATAGAACAATTGCAGCGAAGATAGCAGCGCGGGCGCGCCATAAAGCAGCGCGATATGGATGAACGGCACCCCGAAGCCGAACAGATAGATGCCCACCACCACATGGACGTAGACCAGCGACTGCATGCCGAAATAGCGCCGGAAGAAAGTGGCGTACCAGCGCCCGAAACTTGTCGGGTTGGCCGGATCGAAATCGGGGTCATCCTCCTCGCCCGCATGCTTGTGATGTGCGAAATGCGCATCGCGAATTCGGCGCCACGCAAACCCGGCGTAAAGAAACAGCAGGATCGCGCCGATCGCCCCATTGATACGCGGCCAGCCGGGCGCCAACGAACCGTGCATCGCATCATGGCTGACAATAAAGACCCCGACCGATAGCCAGCACAGCAAGGCCGCCATCGCCAGCGCCTGCGGCAGGCTGGCCCAGCTCAGCTCGAACACAAGCATGGAATAGAAATGCAGCGCCAGCCAGCTGCCCGCAATCAGCCCCGCGAGCAACAGGCCCAACACAAGGCGCAGTTTGGTGGAAGGAAGGGACAAGTGATGCGACACGATGCGCGCGCTATAGGCGATTATCCCTCGGGGAAAAAGAACCCGCGCAAATGCTCGCCGATCCGCGCCGGACGCAAGGTCTGCGCATCAATGCAGCACCAGCTTGAGCGGACTTCCGCGAGGACATCTTCGCCGCGCTGGATCACCGTACGGTAAAATGCGCGTGCGCCCTGGAAATGCTCCAGCACCGTCTGCGCGATCACGTCATCCTCCAGAAAGGCCGGCTTGCGATAGGTAATCTCGTGCTTGAGCGCGACCCAGGCCTTGCTCGCCACTTCCTCGGCCGGGGCGAGCTTGCGCCAATGCGCCAGCACGGCGTCCTGCACCCAGTTCAGATAGCGCGCGTTGTTCACATGGCCCATGAAGTCGATATCTTCGGGCAGGACTTTGATCGGAAAGGCGAAAGGCGATGCTGACATGACTGTAAGTTAGACATCGAAATCTTTCCTTTCCATGACTAATCAATTCGTGGGGTTCATCCGGCTTGCCAGTGTTGCCGATTGGTCGCTAATCGGCGGGGCAAAGAGGATGATCATGGCCAGCAGACCGCGCACGCTTTACGAGAAGATCTGGGACGCGCATGTCGTGGAGACGCGCGAAGACGGCACTTCGCTCATCTATATCGATCGCCACCTGGTCCACGAAGTGACCAGTCCGCAAGCATTCGAGGCGCTGCGCCTGGCTGGCCGCAAGGTGCGCCGGCCCGATCTTACGCTGGCAGTGCCCGATCACAACCTGCCCACCACGCCACGCGTCGACGCCGAAGGCAAGCGCATCCCGATCGCCGATCCGCAAAGCGCGCAGCAGCTTGCCGCGCTTGAGGCCAATGCTCCCGCCTTCGGCATCCGCTACATCGATGCCGCTGCGCCTGCCCAGGGCATCGTGCATGTCGTGGGGCCGGAGCAGGGCTTCTCGCTCCCCGGCACCACCATCGTCTGCGGGGATTCGCACACCGCCAGCCATGGCGGGGTCGGCGCGCTTGCATTCGGCATCGGCACCAGCGAGGTGGAACATGTGCTGGCCACGCAAACACTCCAGCTCAAACGTTCGAAATCGATGGAAGTGCGCGTTACCGGCAGCCTGGGCCCCGGCGTGACCGCCAAGGATCTGATCCTCCACATCATCGGCCAGATCGGCGCCGCGGGCGGCACGGGCTATGTCATCGAGTATCGCGGGCCGGTGTTCGAGGCGATGAGCGTCGAAGAACGCCTAACCGTCTGCAACATGAGCATCGAGGCAGGCGCGCGTGCCGGGCTGATCGCTCCCGATGAAACCGTGTTCCGCTATCTCAAGGGGCGGCCGCTTGCGCCCAAGGGAGCAGAATGGGACGCGGCGCTGGCCTGGTGGAAAACCCTGCACAGCGACGACGGCGCGGAATTCGACAAATCGGTGACGATCGACGCGAGTACGGTCGAGCCGACTGTGACCTGGGGCACCAGCCCGGAAGACACGGTGGCGATCGGCGGGATCGTACCCGATCCGGCCAGCTTTGCCGATCCCTCGAAGCAGAAGGCAGCACAGAAAAGCCTTGAATACATGGGCCTTACGCCTGGCCAGCGGGTGCAGGACATCGCGGTCGAGAATGTCTTCATCGGCAGCTGCACCAACAGTCGCATAGAAGACTTGAGGGCAGCCGCGGCGGTACTGAAAGGGCGCACAAAGGCGCCTAACGTGCGCTGGGCAATAGTTGTGCCGGGATCAGGCCTGGTCAAGGCGCAGGCCGAAGCCGAAGGGCTTGACCGCGTCTTCCTCGAGGCCGGATTCGAATGGCGCGAGCCGGGCTGTTCGGCCTGCCTCGGCATGAACCCCGACAAGGTGCCACCAGGCGAACGCTGTGCATCGACCAGCAACCGCAATTTCGTTGGCCGGCAGGGGCCGGGTGCGCGCACCCACCTCGTCTCGCCGGCGATGGCGGCGGCAGCTGCGGTGGCGGGCCATCTCGTCGACGTGCGCCAGCTTACCGCATGATCCCTTGCCCCGAAGCCTGCCTGGCACCATAGTGAAATCATGACCAAGAAACCATCGAAGACCAAGGCCGCCATCGGCGCCGCCGCGATTGGCTCTGCCGCGATCGCCGCAGCGTTGCTCTATGCCAACAAGCGCAAGAAGAAGGACGAACCCAAGCCGACCGTCCCTTCGGGCGAGCAGCCGGAGACCGATTGATGCAGCCGGTGCGCGAGATCGCCGGCCGCGCCTATCCCTTCGGCGCGAAGAATGTCGATACCGACGTGATCATCCCCGCCGAATGGCTCAAGACAATCACCCGCGAAGGGTTGGGCCGGGGCGCGTTTGAAAGCCTGCGGGCACAGCCCGGCAATGTGTTCGACGATCCGCGCTATCAGGGCGCGCCAATCCTGATAGCGGGCGACAATTTCGGCTGCGGGTCGAGCCGCGAACATGCCGCCTGGGCCCTGGGTGACCTTGGCATCCAGGCCGTGATCGCACCCAGCTTTTCCGACATCTTCTCGGGCAATGCCTTCAAGAACGGCATCCTCACCGTGGTTCTGCCGCAGGAAGCGATCGACCGGTTGCTGGAAGTGGCCGAGACTGACGAGATCGCGATCGACCTCGACAGCCAGACCGTCACGACCAAGTTCCAGGACCGCTACAGTTTCGAGTTGGATCCCTTCCGCAAGCACTGCCTGATGGGCGGGCTGGACGAGATCGGGCTGACGCTGGCCAGCGAAGCCGCGATCGATGCTTTCGAGCAGCGGCGCGGCGCGGCCATGCCCTGGATCGAACACGGGACGGAGATCGCAGTATGAAAGCCTTGCGTAGCCACGCGGTAGGAGGGCCCGAAACGCTCACGCTCGACGAAGTCGAAGCGCCGGTGCCGGGCAAGGGCGAAGTGCTGGTCGATGTGAAGGCCTGTGCGATCAACTTTCCCGACACGCTGATCATCCGCGACCTCTACCAGTTCAAGCCGCCGCGTCCGTTCGCGCCAGGCGGCGAGATCGCTGGCGTGATCGAGGCGCTGGGCGAGGGGGTCGAGGGCTACAAGGTCGGCGACAAGGTGCTGGCCGGGATCGGCAACGGTGGCCTCGCCGAAAAGCTGGTTGTGCCTGCAGGGCGGATGTTCCCGATTCCCGAAGGCGTGCCATTCGAGAAGGCGGCCAGCCTGCTGATGACCTATGGCACCACGATCCACGGGCTTAAGGATCGCGGGCATATCAAGCCGGGCGATTGTGTGCTGGTGCTGGGCGCCGCAGGCGGCGTGGGCCTTTCCGCGGTGGAACTGGCCAAAGCCTTCGGTGCACG
>JBMSNZ010000070.1:0-11324 GCA_049421965.1 Erythrobacter sp. | reverse complement strand
TCCCCTCTCGGACCGCGCGGAGGGCGCGCCAAGGGGCGGGGGCTGAGGGGGCCGCGGCGGGGAGTTAGTGGGTGGTAGGTGGGGTTCAGACCACGTCGGCGTTCCTGTCGCGCGCCGCGTCAGCCCGCGTCAACGAGTACCAGCTCGCTGTCTTCGAGCGCGGTGATGGTCACGCTGTCCTGCTGCGTGATGGCCACGCCGTCACGCGCATTTGCCTCGACCTGCTCGACACGCACCTTGCCGGTGGCGGGAACCAGGTAGAGATGGCGCGAGGGGTCACGCGGGCGATAGGTCACGATGTCGCCAGCCTTGACCGTAGCGCCCAGCACGCGGGCATCGGTACGGATCGGCAGCGCGCCGGCAGCCACGTCCTCATCATTTGCGGCGCTGCTGGCAAGCGGCACGAAGGCCCCGGCCCGGTCGGCCTTGGGGAACTTGCGCGCGCCCCAGCCGGGATCGCCGCCGCGCTGGTCGGGGATGATCCAGATCTGGAACAGCGTGGTTTCCTCATCCTCGAGGTTGAACTCGGAATGCGCCACGCCGCGCCCGGCGCTCATCACCTGCACATCGCCCGCTTCGGTGCGGCCTTCGTTGCCCATGCTGTCACGATGGGTGATTGCGCCGGTGCGGACATAGGTGATGATCTCCATGTCGTTGTGCGGGTGGGTGGGGAAGCCGCTTTTGGGGGCGATACGGTCATCGTTCCACACCCGCAGCGCGCCCCAGTGAACGCGTCCCGGGTCGTGATAACCGGCAAAGGAGAAGTGATGGCGCGCGTCGAGCCAGCCGTGGTTGGCGGCGCCAAGCGTTTCAAAGGGTCTCAGTTCGATCATCGTCTGTCTCCCGCTGGGGGTGTCTGTGTGTGAACGCGAGATAGGGCTTGTCATTCTTCGTGATAATTGAGATAAAATGCGCCAGAATGTTCAGGAAATTCGAACAATGAAACTGGGTGAACCCACGCTCGACCAGTTACGCATCTTCCTTGCGGTGGCCGAGGAAGGCAGCTTCGGCGGAGCTGCGCGGCGGCTGGGGCGCGCGATCTCGGCGATCAGCTACGGAGTGCAGCAGATGGAGGCGCAGCTGGGTGTCACCCTGTTTGCGCGCGAAGGATCACGCAAGCCGCTACTCACCGACGCCGGGCAGGGCCTACTCGCCGAAGCGCGCGCGGTCACGGAAGCCAGTGACGCGCTGATCGCCAAGACCCGCAGTCTCCACGCAGGCCTGGAAAGCGATCTCGCGCTGGTGCTGGACGTGATGGTGCCGGGCGAAGCGACCGCACCTGTGCTGCGTGAATTCCGCCGCATGTTCCCCACCGTGGCGCTGCGGCTCAATATCGAGGCGCTTGGCGCGGTGACCGCGCGCCTGCTCGATGGTGAAGCGCAGCTGGCGGTGGCGGGCCCGGTGGTGAGCGACCATCCGGAGCTGGAGCGCCAGGCGATTGGCGAGGTCGAACTGGTGCCGGTCGCGGCCCCCGGGCATCCGCTGGCCGGCCCCGCGATTGCACCGGGCGAAACACGCCAGCACCTCCAGCTGGTCCTGTCAGACCGCTCGCCGCTCACTGAGGGACGCGAGTTTTCGGTATTGAGCCCGCTGACGTGGCGCTTGGCAGATCTCGGCGCAAAGCACGCGCTGCTCAAGGAAGGGATCGGCTGGGGCAATATGCCGCGCTACGCCGTGCGCGACGATCTTGCCAGCGGCCGGCTGGTCGAACTCGACCTGCCCGAGAAGCCCGGCGCGCAGTATACGCTTAGTGCAACCTGGCGGCGCGATGCACGCCCCGGCCCTGCCACCAGCTGGCTGATCGACGCTCTGCGCGACCGGCTGGCCCAGTGCCCCGATTAGCCCTCGGGCGGGAAGCTCGCCCCCACATGAGTGCGCCCACGTCGCCGCGCCAGTTGTTCCTGCCGTTGGCGTTCGGCATAGCGTGCGCGCTGTTCATCGTCGCGCTCGTCGAAGCAGTGCGGACAGCTTACCCCTTCAACGAAATGGGGTGAGGCCTGGTCCTCAGGGCTGACCGGCCGACGGCAGGCGCGGCACAGCCCATGCGTGCCCGGCGCAAGCCCGTGCCCGACGGCCACGCGTTCATCGAACACGAAGCATTCACCCTCCCAAAGCGATTCTTCTTCAGGAACTTGTTCGAGATACTTCAGAATGCCACCCTTCAGGTGATAGACTTCCTCGATGCCTTCCTGGCGCAGGAAACTGGTCGATTTCTCGCAACGAATCCCGCCGGTGCAGAACATCGCGACCTTGGCCTTGCCCGCCAACAGCCTCTCGCGATGGCTGCGAAACCATTCGGGAAACTCGCGGAAACTCCTGGTGCGCGGATCGATTGCGCCACGGAAGGTGCCGCACGCGACCTCGTAATCGTTGCGGGTGTCGATCACGATCGTGTCGGGATCGCTGATCAACGCATTCCAGTCCTGCGCATCGACATAATGGCCGGTGCTCAGCGTCGGATCGATATCGGGCTCGCCCATGGTCACGATCTCGCGCTTCAGCCGCACCTTCATCCGGTGGAACGGGTTTTCGCTGGCGCGTGAGAACTTGACATCGAGGCCAGCGCAGCCGGGCAGCGCACGGATATGCGCGAGCACCTGCGCAATGGCATTGTCGCTTCCGGCAATCGTGCCGTTAATGCCTTCGCGCGCCAGCAGCAGCGTACCCTTGATCCCCACCTGGTTGCAGGCGGCGAGCAGCGGGGCGCGCAGCGCCGCAGGATCGTCAAAGCGCGTGAACTGGTAAAGCGCGGCAACGGAGAATGACGGGCTATCCGCCATGGCGATCAGCCCAGCTTCGTCACCCAGCCATGGGTGTCGGGCACCGCGCCGGTCTGGATGCCGACCAGCTTCTCGCGGATCTTCATGGTGATCTGTCCCGGGCCGCCGCTGCCAATCTCGAACTCGCCATCGGGCCCGGCGACCTTGCCGACCGGCGTGACCACTGCGGCGGTGCCGCAAGCGAGCGTTTCGAGCAGCTTGCCGCTGGCGGCATCGGCGCGCCACTGGTCGATCGAATACATGCCTTCTTCGACCTGCAGGCCTTCTTCGCGCAGCAGCGTGATCAGGCTTTCGCGGGTGATGCCGGGCAAGATTGTGCCGGTGAGCGGCGGGGTGATGACGCGCCCGTCATCGAACACGAAGAACAGGTTCATGCCGCCCAGCTCCTCGACCCAGCGCCGCTCCACCGCATCGAGGAAGAGCACCTGGTCATAGCCCTTGGCGAAGGCCTGGCCGGTCGGCACCAGGCTGGCGGCGTAATTGCCGCCGCACTTGGCCGCGCCGGTGCCGCCGGGAGCAGCGCGGGTGTAGTCCGAGATCCAGATGCTGACCGGCTTTGGCCCACCCTTGAAATAGCTCCCGGCCGGGCTGGCGATCACGATGAACTTGTACTGCTTGGCAGGGCGCACGCCGAGGAAGGCCTCGGTCGCGATCATGAACGGCCGCAGGTAAAGCGAGCCGCCTTCGACGCTGGGAAACCATTCGCTGTCGGCCGCCACCAGCTGGCGGATCGATTCGAGGAACAGCGCTTCGGGCAGGTTCGGCATGGCAAGCCGATCGGCCGAGGCATTGAAGCGTCGCGCATTGGCATCGGGCCGGAACAGCGCGGTCGATCCGTCAACCTGGCGATAGGCCTTCAGCCCTTCGAAGATTTCCTGCGCGTAATGCAGCACCGCAGCCGAGGGATCGAGGCTGAGCGGACCGCGTGGGCCGACAGTCGCATTGTGCCAGCCGCCTTTTGCCTCGTCATAGTCGATCGTGACCATGTGGTCTGAGAACAGCGTGCCGAAGCCGGGATTCTTCAGCGCTTCGTCGCGCTGGGCGGCGGGCATCGGGGCGGAGTGCGGGATCCTGGTGAACTGCATGGCTTTCCGCGTAATGCGTGGCCGCGCCAAGGGCAAGTTCGAGATGGCACAAATGAGAAAGGCAGCTTCGCCCGTCGGGAAGCTGCCTTTCGCATGGTCAGCGGCGGGAAGTGCCGCTCACGAAGCCTCTAGCGATAAGGGATGTTACCGATAGTGCTCCGCGCGGAAACTTGCCGACCTCTCTGCTGAACCATGAGACATCGGATCACCTCCTTTCGCGCTTTTGAGCCAAGACCCACACCGTTTCACCGGGGGCCGAGAACCGCGTTCGCCGCTTTCCTCAAGGTGAAATGTGAGTCATGGCCCAGCTGAAAACAAGTCTTGTAAAAAAGTTTTCCCACGTCAGAATAATGCGCTGTTGCCCGCGCGATATGCGCGAGTTTTTTAATTCCTGCAGTCTTCGATGACGCGGGTCACTTCGGCCCAGGCCGGAAGATACAGCGCCTCCACCCCGTCAACTTCCACCGCAAATCGCCCCTTGGTGATCGCCATCGCATCAAGCAGCGGATCGACAGGTCGCAGCGTCGCCACCCGCCAACCCTCGCGGGTATCAGAATTGAGCATGCGCGATTGTGTCTCGGTGCGGATCATGATCGAGCCTTCGCGCAAGTCCTGCGTGGCAACGGCCAGGAAAATGTCACGGTCGCTGGTGCAATTGAGCTGGAACAGCATTGCCCCTGCCGGAGACAGGAATTCGGCAAAACTCTCGCCACCGGCTGCGCGATAGCTCCAATCGCCCGGAGTTTGCGGGGCGTCGAGCCAGCCCGTGCCGCCGTCATCGGCGAGCAGCGGGCCTGGATAGGCGCTATCGGCCGCCTGCTGCTGCGGCTCGGCCTGCGCCTTTGCGCAGGCTGCACCCGCGCTCAATCCGCAAGTCATCGCCAGCGCGGCCGCAACCATGGAATAGATCGGTTTCATGTCGCCCTAATGCAGGCTAACGGCTTCACAGTCCATGAATAGAGGCGCGTCCATGCCCAGGGTTCCAACATGAGCGCGAAGCGAAGGATCGATCAATTGCTGGTCGAGCGTGGCCTTGCCGAAAGCCGTGCCCGCGCGCAGGCGCTGGTGATGGCGGGGCTGGTGTTCAGCGGTGAAAGCAAGATCGCCAAGCCGGGGCAGCAGCTGGCCGCAGACGCGCCGCTGGACGTGCGCGGGCGCGATCACCCCTGGGTCAGCCGCGGCGGGATCAAGCTCAGCGCTGCGATCGCGCATTTCGGGCTCGACCCGCGCGGCGCGGTGGCGATGGATATCGGCAGCTCGACCGGGGGCTTCACCGATGTGTTGCTGCAGGGCGGGGCAGCACATGTCTTCGCGGTCGACAGCGGCACCAACCAGCTTGCGTGGAAACTTCGGCAGGACCCGCGGGTGACGGTACTGGAGCAGACCAGCGCGCGCATCCTGACGCGCGCGCAGATCGATCGGCCGTGCGACTGGGTGGTGTGCGACGCCAGCTTCATCAGCCTTGCCAAGGTGCTTGAGCGGCCGCTCGAACTGGCGGCGCCACGCTGTACGCTGGTGGCGCTGATCAAGCCGCAGTTTGAAGTGGGGCGCGAGGAAGTGGGCAAGGGCGGCGTGGTGCGCGATCCCGAACTGCACCAGCGCGTCTGCGATGAAGTGCGTGCCTGGCTCGAAGCCGGTGGCTGGCAGGTGCACGGCGTTGTCGAAAGCCCGATCACCGGCCCGCAGGGCAACGTCGAATTCCTCATCTGTGCACAGCGCGGCTGACGCAGCAGCCATTTCGACCCATCCCGCTGTGGCACAGCGGTTTGTCGGTTGTTGCGCAGCGTGTATCCCATATCCATGAAAAACCCGCGAATCAGCAGGGGGAAAGCATGAATGTCATCGCGTCACGCAGCCAGCTGCGCGCCAGCCTGATCCGCTGGGCGCTGTTCACGGTGCCGCTCATTGTGCTGCTCGGCTTTGTTGCTGGCCAGGCCGGCAGTCCGAATACGCTGTGGTTCCAGAGCCTGGTGAAGCCCGCGATCTATCCACCACCGGCGACTTTCGGGATCGTTTGGACCATTCTCTATGTGATGATCGGCTTCGCGCTGGCGCTGGTATGCAGCGCGTGGCGCGCGCGCGGGCGCGGGCTCGCGATCGGCCTGTTTGCGGTGCATTTCGTGTGCAACATGGCCTGGACCCCGGTGTTTTTCGGAGCACAGAACATCATGGGCGGGCTGGTGGTGCTGGCGCTGGTCAATGTGACCCTGCTGGCGGTGATCGCGGCGTTCTGGCGCGTGCGGCGCGCTGCGGCGCTGCTGCTGCTGCCTTATCTGGCGTGGGCGGTGTTCGCGACAGCACTCAATTACGAGTTCCACCGCCTCAATCCGGCTGGCGGGCAAGACATCCCTTCGGGCGCCACGCAGCGCGTGGTCTTGTAGGAACCACTTGCCATCGCGCCCGGGCGCGACCATCTAGCGGGCATGCAAAGCCAGAACCCGATGATCGCCGACTTCGTCAAGCTTGCCAACAGCGCCGCCGGCACCTTTGCCGGCATGACGCGCGAAGCCCGCGAAAGCGCGCGCGAACGCCTGAAAGAGGCGCTGGGCGGCATGGATTTCGTCTCCCGCGAGGAATTCGAAACCGTGAAACTGATGGCGCAGAAGGCCCGTGAGGAAAACGAGGCGCTCAAGGCCCGGGTCGAGGCGCTGGAAGCCAGGCTCGCCGCCAAGTAGGTTCCGCGCGCAATGAACCTGCGCGCTCCCGCCATCCTTGTTGCATCGCGCCAGCACGGCGAGACGGCAGCGATCGCACGCCTGCTGACGGAAGAGCATGGCCTCGTCGCTGCCTATGTCGCGGGCGGGCGCGGGCGCCAGCTGCGCCCGGTGATGATCACCGGCAACCGGATCGAGGCCGAGTTGCGCAGCAAGTCTGACAGCCAGCTGCCCTTTGCCAAGCTCGAACTGGTCGAGAGCCGCGGGCCGTGGCTGACCGAGCCGCTGCCGGCGGCGGCGATCGGCTGGGCCTGCGCGCTGACCGCGACTGCCTTGCCAGAGCGCAATCCCTATCCCTCGCTGTTCGCCGGGCTCGACGCGCTGCTGGCGGCGGTGTGCCAGGCGCCTTCCGCGCGCGGCTGGCTACCGGTAGTGATCGCCTATGAAACGCTGGTACTGCGTGAACTTGGCTATGGCGGCGCGCGGCCCGAACTCGAAGACGATCTGCCCGCGCTGTTAGCGGCGTTTGACCGGCTGGAAGGAGCTCTTGCGCGCTACCTGCTTGCCGACCGGCGCGGCGATGTTATGGCGGCGCGGCAACTGCTGCGCGAACGGCTTGCGCGCATGCTGACCTGAAAGCGCTGTTATGAAGATTGCTGTCCTGCCCGGCGACGGGATCGGCCCCGAAGTGATCCGCGAGGCGCTGCGTGTGCTCGATGCCTTGCAGCTGCCCGGCCTCACCCTGTTCGAAGGCGATGTCGGCGCGGCCGGCTACCGCCGCCAGGGCCACCCGCTGCCGCCCGAGACGCTGGCGATGGCGCGCGAGGCCGATGCGGTTCTGTTCGGCGCGGTGGGTGATCCTGCCTGCGATCATGTCGAGCGGCACCTGCGCCCGGAACAGGCGGTGCTGGGCCTGCGCAAGGAGCTGGGCCTGTTCGCCAATCTGCGCCCGGCCAAGGGCTTTGACGGGCTGGAGGAACTCAGTGCGCTGCGGCCCGAGATTGCCCGGGCAATCGACCTCGTGATCGTGCGCGAGCTTACAGGAGATGTCTATTTCGGCGACAAGGCGCGCCATGTCCTGCCGGACGGGCGTCGCGAAGGCTGGGACCGCATGGCCTATGCCGAAGACGAAGTGCGCCGCATCGCCCATGTCGCCTTCCGCACCGCACAAACCCGCGACCGGCGGGTGACCAGCGTGGACAAGGCCAATGTTCTGGAAACCAGCCGCTTGTGGCGCGAAGTGGTGGAGGAAGTGGCCAGCGAATATCCCGAGGTCGCGCTTGAGCACATGTATGTCGACAATGCCGCGATGCAGCTGGTCAAGGCGCCGGGCGCCTTCGACGTGGTGCTCACCGGCAATCTGTTCGGCGACATCCTGTCCGATCAGGCCAGCATGTGCGTCGGTTCGATCGGGCTGCTTGCCAGCGCTTCGCTGGGCGAGCGGCAGACCTCGCATGGCACGTTCGGGCTTTACGAGCCGATTCACGGCAGCGCTCCCGATATCGCGGGGCAGGGCAAGGCGAACCCGATCGCCACGATCCTCTCTGCCGCGATGATGCTGCGCCACAGTTTCGGGCGCGAGACTGACGCCGCGCGGATCGAAACGGGGGTGGCGCGCGCGCTGGCGGACGGGGTGCGCGGCGGCGACCTTGGCGGCACAATGGGCTGCGAAGCGATCGGCAAGGCGGTGTGCGAGCGGCTCTGACGTGACCGGCGAGGCGCGGCCGCTCGAACTGGCAATCGTCCTGCCGACGCGCAACGAGCGCGCCAATCTTGCCCCGCTGATCGCACGGATCGAGCAGGCGCTGGGGCCTTCGGGCTGGGAAGTGCTGGTGGTGGACGACGATTCGCCAGACGGCACGGCCGACGCAGCGCGGGAACTGGCGCAGGCCGACACGCGTGTGCGGGTGATCCAGCGGATCGGGCGGCGCGGGCTTGCTAGCGCGGTGATCGAGGGTTTCTGCGCCACCGCCGCGCCCTTTGTCGCGGTGATGGATGCAGATCACCAGCACGATCCTGCGCTGCTGCCGCAGATGCTTGCCGCAGTGCAGAGCGGCAAGGCGGACCTGGCGGTCGCGTCGCGCTTTGTCGCGGGCGCCAGCACCAGCGGCTGGGCGCAGCCGCGGCGCGAGCGGCTGTCAGGCCTCGCCAATGCGCTTGCCCGGCGGATTACCGGCGCGGCGGGGCTCAGCGATCCGATGAGTGGCTATTTCCTGCTCGAAACCGGCCGGGCCCGTGCGATCGCGCCACGCCTGTCAGGGATCGGCTTCAAGATCCTGTTTGACCTCCTCGCCAGCGCCCCGGCGCCGCTTGTGGTGCGCGAATTCCCGCTCGATTTCGCCGCGCGGCAGGCGGGCGAGAGCAAGCTCGACAGCGCAGTGGCGTTCGACTTTCTGGCGGGGATATACGACAAGACCTTCGGCAAGCTGATCCCCACGCGGTTTGCGCTGTTCGGCACAGTCGGCGCGCTCGGCGTGCTGGTGCATATGGCGGTGCTGGCATTGCTGTTTCCGACGGTGACCGAGGCGTTCTGGCAGGGTCAGGCGGCGGCTACCCTGACCGCGATGACCGGCAATTTCCTGCTTAACAACGCGCTCACCTATCGCGACCTGCGACTGAAGGGTGCTGGCGCCATGCTGAAGGGGTGGCTCGGCTTCTGCCTTACCTGCGCGGTGGGCGGCTTCGCCAATGTCGCTGTGGCCACCTTACTCGAGATGCAGGGCCTCGCTTGGTTCCTCGCCGCGCTGGCCGGCATCCTGGTTGGATCGGTATGGAACTATGCGCTGTCGAGCCGCTTCGTGTGGGGAAGGTACTGATCCGGGTTATCGCCAGCCAGGGATCCAGGCATAATCGAGAAAGCTCATCGGCCCTGCGAGCGGCGCCGCGGTGAGGATTGGATAGAACCACGCGAACAGCGCGCAGCTGCCGCCCAGCACCAGCCACACCAGCTTGCGATAACCTGCCTGCCACAGCGCATCGAGCGCCAGCGCCAGCGCGCCGAGCAGGAACATCTGCGGCACCAGGTAATGGTGGAAGAACTGCACCGATTTGCCCGCGAAGAACCACAGGCCGAGGCTCACAAGATAGCCGATGGCCACGCCCAGCCTGGCCCAGTTTCTTTGTGAAAAGCCGCTTGCAACACACCAGAAAATAGCGGGAATTCCGGCCAGCATGGTGAGCGGATTACCGAGCATCAGCACGCCCCGCTGGATCCCGTCAGGTGCCTCGTAGAAGTACCAGATCGCGCGGGTGTTCGTCACCCAGTCGGGCCAGGTCGACTGGTAGGCATGCGGCGCCAGCACCTGCGCATGCAGCGCCAGCATCTCGGCGTGCATCGCCAGCAGCCCGCCTTGGCGGATCGGGTTATCCGCGAGATACAGCGCCGGCCAGAAGCTCAGCGCATAGATGGCGAGCGGCAGCAGGCCGAGCCAGACGAAGGCCTCGACCAGCGACACGCCTGGCACCGGAATGCCGCGGCGACTGGTGAAGAGCCGCCGCCGGCCTGCCGCCAGCCGGGCAAGAAAGAAGGCAATGCCCGGCACCATCGCCAGTAGCACCGCGTTCCATTTGGCGGCCATCGCCGCGCCAAGGAACAGGCCGGTTGCCGCAAGCCGCCACTGGCCCTGTTCGGGCTTGCGCATGGCGGCGGCAAATTGCCAGGCGGCGAGCGCCAGAAAGGCGACCATGAAGATGTCGAGCATGGCGATCCGCGCCTGCACCAGGAGCATGAAGCCGCTCGCCAGCAGGATGCCGAAGGCGATGGTGGCGAAACGCGAAAGGCTGGCGTGCCACATCGCGCGCATGCTGGCGAACAGCGCTGTTGCGCCGGCGAGCAGCGGAAAGATGCGCCAGCCGAGTGGATTGTCGCCCAGCAGCGCGATTCCCGCTGCGAGGATCGTCTTCCCCAGCAGCGGGTGTTCGCGATTGATATAGGCACCGCCAGCCAGCATCTCGCGCGCGGCGGGCAGGTAATGCACTTCGTCGAAATAGGGATCGGCGAGGGTGGTCAGGCGAACCGCGCAGAGCGCTGCGAATAGTGCGGTGATGGCAAGGCTGGGCCCGAGCGGATCTTGCGGGTGGAGCGGAGCCTGGCTCATCGTGTGCAGGATTAATCGTGCTCCAGGTTCCCGGCAAGTAGCGGTAGCACAATCATTTCGTGGTTGCTGCGGCGCGTTCGAGCCAGAATAGCCGTGCTACCATGGCAAGCAGGCCGATGCTGCCGAGGAGGCCGGTGGCAATTACGTAGAGTGGCACGCGCATGCCCACTGCGCGGGCCCGCGGCGCGACAAACACCAGCGCTACGGAAAGAGCGATCACCAGATCATACCACACCTGTACGCCCCACAGATTGGCGCTGTGGTTGGCGACAAAGCCAAGCGGACCCTCGGCCCAGATCGTCACCGCGCTCAGCCCGGCAAAGCCGCCCAGCAGTGCCGCGGCCATGGCCGCATGATCGAGCGGCCGTTTGGTGAACGCGACCAGGCCCAGCACGACCAGTGCGGCCACTGCGCCGGCGATGAACAGGATCTCGTAACTCGTCACGTCGGTCATTGCAGGTCTCCAGCGGCTGGGTGCTCGAATCGGATGTAGCGCTTGCTACAGTTGTAGCGTGGTGTAGCACTTGCTACAAGACACTATGAGGGAAGCCCGCCTATCGCGCGAGATACTGCTGCCGCGCCTTGCCGCGCATGTGCTGGCGCATGGGCTGGCGGGAGCGAGCCTGCGCCCGCTTGCGCGCGCTGCAGGCACCAGCGCCCGCATGCTGATCTACCATTTCGGCAGCAAGGAGCGACTGATCGCGGAAT